>CAZTAE010000440.1:0-2137 GCA_964611535.1 uncultured Woeseiaceae bacterium | reverse complement strand
AACGCCTCTCCCTCCTGCTGTATCGCATCCAGAAGGCGGCGATTGAACGCGTTGCTGTCGCCTTTGGACGGCAGTGCCCGCAGGCCGAGGATGGAAAGGTCGGGCTTGTTGAGCGTTTCGAATTCCGGTTGTTCCTGCAGTCGTTCCCACGCGTAGAGCGCCAGCAGCAGCTTCTCCTCGAGGGCCGATCGAAAGGGGGCCACCCCGGACAGCTGCAGGGGCAACCACAGCCTGAGGCCGCGAAAGTGCCGGCTCAATTCCAGCGACTGCTGGTGCGGGTCCACGGCCGCGCCATCGGCGAGGTGACTTGCATCGTTCATGTAGGCGCCGGTGGCGCTGAGGGAGGACGCCAGGCGGGCGCCGTCGCGCAGCAGCACCGCGCCGCTGCCGAACGGCGTAAACAGGCCCTTGTGCGGGTCGATGATCAGGGAGTCGCTGCTTCCGATACCGGTGAGCCTCTGGCGGCCGCTGTCGCACAGCGCGAAAGTGGCCCCGTAGGCACCGTCCACGTGCAGCCAGAGCCCTTCATCACCGGCGATGCTCGCCAGCTCCTGCAGCGGGTCGACGGCGCCGACGTCGGTGCTGCCGGCGTTCGCTACGATCAGCCACGGGCGCAATCCCTTGCGGCGATCCTCGCGGATCTGCTGCACAAGTGCATCGGGCTGCAGGCGGAAGCCGTCGTCCTGGCGGACCTGACGCTGCACGCAGCTGTCCAGGCCGAGGATGTGCAGCGCCTTGACGATGCAGTGGTGAGCCTGGGACGTCATGTAGACCACCGATCCGGCGATCGCGGGTGGATCGATGGCAAACGCCTCCCGAGCGCAGACCAGCGCTGTCAGGTTGGCAATGCTGCCGCCGGATGTCAGGTCACCGGCCGCCGTCTCGGGATAGCCGAGCTCTGCCGCCAGCCACGCCAGAAGATCGCGCTCCAGGCGGGTCGCTTCCGGCGCCGCAAAATTGGCGCCCGTATAGCGATTGGTGACAGCCGCCAGATAGTCGCCGAGTGCCGACGCGTACATCCCGCTGCCGGGGATGAATCCGAACAGGCGTCCGCTGCCGGCGCGCAGGCCATCCCGGGCAATGCACGTTTCGAGATGGGCAAACACCTCCGACGCCGCGGCCGGATGCTCGCTGAACGGCAGTGTACCTGCCGGCCGGCTACGCTCCCTCGCCGGTGCGGGCACGGCCTGCACCCTGTCCAGGTAGCTCCCGGCGAGGCGCTCTGCGTGCTGCATCCAGTCGCTGCGCTCTGACGCATTCGCGTCCAGCGCCCGGGTCTGTTGCTGCAGCTGCGCAAGGCGCGCCAGAAGCGCCTGGCCACTCACTGTCGGCGATTCCTGTTCCGCCATGAACCGTCACAACCCGAATACACGTACGGCATTATCCCCGCGGACGGCGCGGCACTGGTCCGCCGGCAGCGACCCGGTATTGCTGAAAGATCCCTCGATGTCGTGGACCTGGTGTGGCCAATCCGTGCCGAACAGGACCTGACTGGCGCCGGCCACCGATATCAGATAGGCGAGCGCGGCGGCGTCATAGGTGATGCAGTCGTAATAGATATGCCGCAGATAGTGATGGGGCGAATGCTGCATGCGGCGGCGCTCCGGCAACTCTACCTCGTCCCCCTTGGTAAAGCGTCCCACCAGGTAAGGCAGGGTTCCACCACCATGTGAGGCTATCAGCTTGAGGTCCGGGTAGCGGTCGAAGAAGCCGTCGAAGATCATGCGCGTGACCGCGAGGGTGGTGTCGAACATGAAGCCCACGGCCCAGCTCAGGTCGTATTGCGTCATGTCCATGAAGTCGACCCCCGGCGGGTCCGTGGGATGCAGCAACACGGGCAAGCCGCGGCGGTCGATCTCCTGCCAGATCGGTGCGAACAACGGATCCGTGAGACTGCGGCCGGCGACATTGGCCAGCACCATGACCCCGCTGGTGCCAGCGTCGCAGGTGCGGGTCAGCTCGGCAACGGCCGCTTCCGGGTACTCCCACGGCAATGAGGTAAACCAGCGGATGCGATCAGGATATTGCTCCCGGGCCGCCGCCATGCTGTCGTTGGTTTCGCGGGCCGCGCGGCAGCTGACCTCTTCATCGCCCCAGTACACATTGGGGCAGGTCAGCGACACGATGGAAAGATCGA
>CAZTAE010000439.1:0-2139 GCA_964611535.1 uncultured Woeseiaceae bacterium | reverse complement strand
GGAGTGGAACAATGAGCGAATTGCCAGGCGATCTTCTCTACACCAGTGAACACGAATGGCTGCGCAAGGAAGAGGACGGCAGCATCACACTGGGCATCACGGACCACGCCCAGCAGGCGCTCGGCGACCTGGTCTACGTGGAGCTGCCAGAGGTCGGTCAGGAACTGGAGACCGGCGGCGAAATGGCCGTGGTCGAATCCGTCAAAGCCGCCTCCGATGTGTATTCGCCGATCTCCGGCACCGTGCTCGAAGTGAACACGGAGCTGGCGGACGACCCGCAGAAGATCAATGCCGACCCTTACGGCGACGGCTGGATCGCCAGGATGCAGCCATCGGACGACGACATGGGCGACGCGATGGATCCTGAAGCCTACCAGGAACTGCTCGACGAGCTCGAGGACTGACGCCGCCCCCACCGCCTTCCGAAGAATATAAATGCCTTTCATACCGCACACCGAGCAGGACGTGGAGGAGATGCTCGCCGAGATCGGCGTCTCCGGCGTCGACGACCTCTTCGACGAAATTCCGACGGACCTCCTGATCGACGACCTCGTCGGCGTGCCCGAGAGCCTGAGCGAGATGGAAATTTCGCGTCACATGCGCGGGCGCGCGGCCGAGGACACCGGCGCCATCTGTTTCATCGGTGCCGGCGCCTACGAGCACCATGTTCCCGCGGCCGTCTGGGACATCGCCACGCGCGGCGAGTATTACAGCGCCTATACGCCATACCAGGCCGAGGCCAGCCAGGGCACGCTGCAGACGATCTACGAGTATCAGTCGATGATCGCCTCGCTCACGGCGCTGGACGCGAGCAATGCGTCGCTCTACGACGGCGCCTCCGCGCTCGCCGAGGCGGCGCTCATGGCGGTCAGGGCGAATCGCCGCTCCAAATCGCGGCGCGTCCTGCTGGCGGCCGGGGTGAACGAGACGTACCGGAAGGTGGCGCAGGCGATCGCCGGCAACCAGGGACTCCGCTTCGATCGCCTGCCGCTGGATACCGAGCTCGGCACAACCGACCCCGGCGCCTTCGACGGAGATGACGAGCCGCCGGTCGCCCTCGTCATACAGCAGCCTTCCTTCTTCGGCACGCTGGAGGCGATGGATGCGTTGACGGACGAGGCGCATCGCCGCGGCGCGCTCGTGATCGCCGTCGTCAACCCGACCTCCCTGGCGATCCTCAAGCCGCCGGGGCAATGGGGGGAGCAGGGCGCAGACATCGCCTGCGGCGAGGGCCAGCCGCTCGGCGTGCCCCTGTCCTCGGGCGGCCCCTATTTCGGCTTCATGGCCTGCAAGCAGGCGCTGGTGCGCCAGATGCCGGGGCGGATCGTCGGGCGCACTACCGACCTCGACGGCACGCCCGGCTACACGCTGACGCTGCAGGCCAGGGAACAGCACATCCGCCGCTCGAAGGCCACCTCGAACATCTGCACCAACCAGGGCCTGATGGTCACGGCGGCGACGATCTACATGTCGCTGCTCGGGCACGAGGGCCTCGCGAGGGTCGCGCTGGCCTCCTGCGAAAACGCCGCGATGCTCGCCGACCGCCTCTGCGGCATCGACGGCGTCGAGAAGGCCTTCCCCGGACCGCACTTTCACGAGCGCGTGTTGCGCCTCGATCGGCCGGTCGCGCCGGTGCTCGATGCGCTGGCGGGCCGCGGGATCCTCGGCGGCTACGACCTCTCCGGCGACTATCCGCGGCTCGGCGACGCCCTGCTCGTCTGCGCCACCGAAACCCGCACGGAGGCCGATATCACTGCGTACGCCAACGCGCTGCGCGCAGTCATGGAGTCCGGTTGATGATCGAACCGCTCATCTTCGAGAAGTCCCGCGCCGGACGGCGCGCGTTCGCGCAGTCGCCGCCGGAGCCCGCCGCCGCCGACATCCCGCAGGAATTCCTGCGGGACGACAAGCCGCTGCTGCCTGAAGTTTCGGAACTGCAGGTCGTGCGTCACTACACGCGGCTTTCACAACTGAACTTCTCCATCGACACGCATTTCTATCCCCTCGGCTCCTGCACCATGAAGTACAACCCGCGGGCATGTAACATGCTGGCGATGCTGCCCGGTTTCGCGAATCGCCATCCGCTCGCCCCGGAGCGCTTCGGCCAGGGATTCATGGCCTGCATGTACGAGCTGCAGG
>CAZTAE010000438.1:0-2139 GCA_964611535.1 uncultured Woeseiaceae bacterium | reverse complement strand
ACGCCGCCAGACGCGAAAAGACGCAGCGAAATGGCGCAGTTATCGCGGGACAGGACGCTAGGGTCTGATCACCTCGATATTTACCGCCAGATCGAGCAAGCGCCACGTCCGGTCCGCTGTCCACGCCGGCGCCTTGCGGACCGCGGCCAGTGCCAGACAGGCCCGGTCCCCGAGCGACAACCCCAGTCGTGCCGTGACGGGTACCAGCGCCGCGGCCAGGGCCGCATCCTCGGCCAGAAACGGCACCGTCTCCACGGGAGATTCCTGGATCCGCTCCAGCGCTTTTCTGACGTCGTGCCCGTCGCGGGCAAAGCGCGCCAGGACTTCCGAAAGGTTCACGGCGGAGATGCAGGCGTTGCTCAACTGCGCCCCGACGCGCTCGTGGCCCGGCTCGCCGAAAAGAAACGCGAGCAGCGCTGAGGCATCGAGCACGATCATTCGCGGAGGGCCTCGCGCCGACGCTCGGCGATCAGGTCATCCACAACACCTGTCGGTTTCCGACCTTTATAAAGGCGGTCGACCCACTCCTGCAGGCCGGCGCTCGAGGCGTCGCGATCTTCGGAAAGACTGGCATCGACCAGTATCCTGCGAATTTCCGCCTCCATGCTCCGACCCGCCCGGGCCGCCCGCTCACGCAGCCTCGCCCGCACCTCGTCAGGCAGATTTCGTATGGTTACCGACGCCATCAGGCTCATCTCTGACTGTCCAGGGTGTTATTTTCAGTGAGAACTGCTTGCACTGCAAGCGATGCTTGCACACCTCGCGTAGCCCGGAAAGCCGCTTTACTGGCGCAGATCTTGGTTTTCAGGGGTTGCTGGCCTACTCCGCCCGCGACATGGACGGCCAGGCGGCACGCAGGTAGACGGTCATCGACCAGAGGGTCATGACGGCCGCGACCAGGAGCAGGACGAAACCGAGCTGGTAGATGTCCACGCCGAACGTCTCGTGCCGGTACACCATCAGGCCGATGCCGACCATCTGCAGCGTCGTCTTGATCTTGCCGCCGCGCGATACCGCCACGTTGCTGCGCTCCCCGATGCTCGCCATCCACTCCCGCAGACCCGAGACGGTGATCTCGCGGCCGATGATGACGGCGGCGGTGAGCGCCACCGCCACCCGCGGGTCGCTCTGGACCAGCAGCACGAGCGCCACGGCGACCATCAGCTTGTCGGCGACCGGATCGAGGAACTCGCCGAAAGGCGAGGTCTGTTTCAGTCGCCGCGCGACGTAGCCGTCGAGCAGATCTGTCAGCGCGGCGGCCGCGAACACGATGCCGGCGATCGGGCGCGAATAAAAGAAGTCGCTGAAGAAGCAGTAGACGATAACGGGAATCGCCGCGATGCGGATCCAGGTCAGCGTATTGGCAAGGTTGGCTTTCACGGCTCGATGCCAGAGACTCAGTTGCCCGATGCGTCCAGGTGCAGGTTGTCGTAGATTCGCTGCGCGAGGCTGCGGCTGATGCCCCGCACCTTGGCGAGATCGCCCACTCCGGCATCACGAACGCCCTGCAGTCCCCCGAATCGTAGCAGCAATTCGCGACGCCGCTTGGGACCCAGTCCCGGAATTTCCTCGAGCTTCGAGGTCTTCCTCGCCTTTCCGCGCCGCTGCCTGTGCCCCGTTATCGCAAACCGGTGCGCCTCGTCGCGGATCTGCTGGATCAGCAGCAACGCCGTCGAATCCGGCGGCAGGATGACGGGCCGCTTCCGCTGCGCGAGGAACAACTGCTCCTGGCCGGGCCGGCGCGCCCTGCCCTTCGCGACCGCCACCACCTGGACCGGCTCGATGTCCAGCTCGTCCAGCACCGTCATGGCCTGCGCGAGCTGGCCCTTGCCACCGTCGACGAACAGCACGTCCGGCAGCGGGACCTCGCCCTTCTTGATGCGGGCATAGCGGCGAGTCAGCGCCTCCGTCATTGCGGCGTAGTCGTCACCGGCTGCCGCCGGGCTCAGGTTGAATCGCCGGTAATCGCTCTTCTGTGCCCCCGCCTGGGTGAAGACGACGCAGGAAGCCACCGTCGCCTCGCCCCCTGTGTGGCTGACGTCGAAACACTCCAGCCGTTCCGGTACCGCATCGAGCTCCAGCACCGCCGCCAGCGCCTCGAACTGCCGGCGCACGCTCGCGTTGCTGGCCTCGCGCAGG
>CAZTAE010000437.1:0-2145 GCA_964611535.1 uncultured Woeseiaceae bacterium | reverse complement strand
CATGCGCGTCCTCTCGGCGCCGAAACAGATGCACGGCATCTCGGGATTCGACCTCGAAGTGACGGAGTACGTCGAACGCTGAACGGCCGCACACGAAGGGACTATGGATAAACTGAGAACGACAGAGGGCGAGGAGGCGGCACTCACCGTCATCGAGATGGTCAACCTGTTACGGCGGCTCGGTTAGCCGCCCCGTTCCACGCGCATCGCGAATCTCCGATCCGGAGGACAAGGGCATGGCCAAAGCCGACGGCAGAGGCGCGCGCAGCCGCGCACGCGTACTGATCGTCCAGGCGCTCTACCAGATGCAGGTCGCGGCGCACGGCAAGGACGAGCTGCTCGCGCAGTTTCGCGACCGGCCGGAGTACGGCCGCGTGGACCGGGCCTACTTCGACCAGGCGGTGACGGCCATCGCGGACGGGCGGCAGTCGCTGGAGGAGACGGCGCAGGAATTCCTCGACCGCCCCGTAGCGCAGCTCGACCCGGTGGAAAAAGGTATCCTGCTCCTCGGCCTGTACGAACTGGCGGAGCGGCCCGACGTACCGTTTCGGGTCGTGATCAACGAGGCCGTGGAGCTGGCGCGGCAGTTCGGGGCGGTAGACGGCCACAAGTACGTGAACGCCGTGCTGGACCGCGCGGCCGGGCGCCTGCGGCCGCAAGGCGCTTCCTGACCGGCACGGCGCCGCCGCCGGCCGGGCGCCGAGGACGCATGACGTGGACGAATTCGAGCTGATCCGCCGCTATTTCCGGCGCCATTCCGCCGACGCGAACGTCCTCCTGGGGATCGGCGACGACGGCGCCGTGGTTTCGCCCACGCGCGGCCGCGAGCTGGTCGTGGTCGTCGACACCCTGGTGGCCGGCGTGCATTACCCGGAGGCCTATCCGGCGGACGATACCGGGTGGCGCGCGGTCGTCGTCAATGCCTCGGATCTCGCGGCCATGGGCGCGGAGCCGCGCTGGATGACGCTGGCGCTGACCCTGCCGGGCATCGACGAGCCCTGGCTCACCGGATTCGCCGAAGGGCTGTTCGCTGCCGCCCGCGAATACGGGCTGACGCTGATCGGCGGCGATACGACTCGAGGCGGCCAGACCGTCGTCAGCGTGCAGCTCATCGGCGAAGTGGAGGCGGGCCGGGTGCTCACGCGCGGCGGCGCCAGCGCCGGCGAGCGCATCTACGTCACCGGCACGCCCGGCGATGCCGCGGGCGGGCTCGTGCTGCTGCGCGATACGCGGACGTCCCCGCAGGGCGACACCGGCTATCTCGTGCGGCGTTTCACGCGGCCGCAGGCCCGGACCGGCTTCGGCCTGGCCATCGCCGGCGCGGCGACCGCAGCGATCGACCTCTCCGACGGGCTGGCGGGCGATCTCCTCAAGCTGCTGGAAGCCAGCCGCGTCGGTGCCACCGTCGAGCTGGAGCGCCTGCCGCTGTCGCGGGAGCTCCGCCGCGTCCACGGAGACGAGCGGGCGCTCGAGCTCGCGCTGGACGGCGGCGACGACTACGAGCTCTGTTTCACGGCGAAGCCGGACGACGAGGAGGTGATCCTGGAGGCGGCCACCCAGCACGACCTGGCCGTGACCCGCATCGGGGAGACGACGACCGGCTCGGGCCTCACCTGCCTGCGGGACGGCAGGGCGGTGCCGTACCGGCACAGCGGCTACAGCCATTTCGCATAAATCCCGCAACGCTTGTGGCACAGTGTCGTAACCATCCCGTGCCTCACCGACTCCCGGACGACCTTGGACGCCGAGCTGCGACAGAAAGTATTGCGGGACCCGATCAGCCTGCTCGCTTTCGGGCTGGGCACGGGGCTCGTACCGGCCGCGCCCGGCACCTTCGGCACGCTCCTGGGCGTCCTCGCCGCCTGGGCGACCCTTTCGCTCGCGTTCAGCGTGCGCGTCGCGATCGGCGTGGCGCTGTTCGTCGGCGGTATCTGGCTGTGCGGGGAGGCCGCGCGGCGGGTCGCCGTGCACGATCACCCGGGGATCGTGTGGGACGAGATCGCCGCGATGTATCTCCTGCTGCTCACATTGCCGGCGTCCATCGGCTGGTGGGCGCTGGCGTTCGGGCTCTTCAGGCTGTTCGACATCCTGAAGCCCTGGCCGATTCGGGACCTGGATCACAGAATGGCCGGAGGGCTGGGAATT
>CAZTAE010000436.1:0-2149 GCA_964611535.1 uncultured Woeseiaceae bacterium | reverse complement strand
CCGTAGCCGGTCAGGACGAAGTTCGCCACCCAGAGCGGCACGCGCTCGCCGCTCAAGGGATGCACGGCCGAGATGCCGAGCGGCATGCCTTTCTTTTCCATCGTCTCGATGCTGGCTTCGGCGGCTTGCACCTTCCGGCACTCGTCGAGGAACGCGGCGAGCTTCGGATCGTTGCCGGCCGCGCGCACGGCCAGAGGATGCTCCGCGGCGACGGCCACGAACGTCACGCCCATGAGGGTGTCGGGCCGCGTCGTGAATACGCTCAGGGGCTCGTCCGAGCCCTCCACGTCGAAAGCAAGCTCAATGCCCTCGGAGCGGCCGATCCAGTTCCGCTGCATCGTCTTGACGGATTCGGGCCAGCCTTCCATGCGATCGAGGTTGTCCAGCAGCTCGTCGGCGTACGCCGTGATCCGCATGAACCATTGCGGGATCTCCCGCCGCTCGACCGGGGCGCCGGAGCGCCAGCCGCGGCCGTCGATGACCTGCTCGTTGGCGAGCACCGTCTGGTCGACCGGGTCCCAGTTGACGACGGCGTTCCTGCGGTAGACGAGACCCTTCTCGAACATCTTCGTGAACAGCCACTGTTCCCAGCGATAGTACTCCGGCCGGCACGTCGTCAGCTCACGGGTCCAGTCGTAGGCGTAGCCGAGGCGCTTGAGCTGCCCGCGCATGTAGTCGATATTGCGATAGGTCCACTGGGCCGGCGGCACGCCGCGCTGGATCGCCGCGTTCTCCGCGGGCATGCCGAAGGCGTCCCAGCCCATCGGCTGGAGCACGTGCCTGCCCTGCATCCGCTGGTAGCGGGCGATGACGTCGCTGATCGTCAGCACCCGGACGTGGCCCATGTGAAGCTGGCCGCTCGGGTAAGGGAACATCGTCAGGCAGTAGAACTTCTGCTTGCCGGGGTCCTCGCCGACTTCGAAGCACCGCGCTTTGGCCCAATAGTCACGGGCTTTCCGTTCGACTGCTTCGGGTTCGTAGGTCTTGCTCATGGTCCAAGGGTATCGCGAAAGGGCGGAAGCATAGCGGTTTCGCGCAGGGCGCGCAGCCGCAGCACCCTTTACAGGGCGCGGCGTGCGGCGAGGCCGCCGGCGAGGGCGAGGGCGAGCAGCACGACCGGCCAGTTTCCGACGATGCTGTAGGGCGTCGCGCCGCGCATTGCGAACAGCTCGGCCGTCAGCGTCGCATGCTCGAACTGCGGCGCGGTGGCGAGCACGGCGCCATCGGGCGCGATGAAGGCGCTGATGCCGTTGTTGGTGGCGCGCGCGACATAGCGGCCCGCTTCCACCGCCCGCACGCGGGCGATCTCCAGGTGCTGGTGCGGGGCGATCGAGTCGCCGAACCAGGCATCGTTGCTGACGTTGATGAGAATGTCGGCCTCCGGCAGCGCGTAGAGCTGCTCGGCGCCGTAGGCGTCCTCGTAGCAAATGGCGACGGCCAGCCGCTTGCCGGCCGCGGTCTCCAGCAACGGCTGCACCTCCGCGCCGGCGGTCATGTCGCTGTACGGCAGGCTCATCAGGCGCATCCACTCCCGCACCGCATCCGGCACCGGGAAGAACTCGCCGAACGGCACCAGGTGGCGCTTCCGGTACACCTGGCGGTCGGTCCCGTCGAACGCCATGACGCTGTTGTAGATGTCATTGCCGTCCCGCTCGAGGATGCCCAGCACCAGGCTTTGCTCCCGCGTCTGCAGCAGCCCCTCGAGCAGGTCGAGGTACGGTTCGACCTCGTCCGCACGCGCGGGTATGGCGACTTCCGGCCAGACCACCAGATCGCTCCCGGGGTGCTCGCGCAGCGACGCCAGGTACAGGTCCAGCGTCTCGCGGAACTGGTCCGGCAGCCACTTGCGGTCCTGGGACACGCCGCCCTGGACGATCGTCGTCACCTGCGGCTCGCTTTCCGCCTGCGTCCACGGCACCCACGCGAGCGCGGCGCCGGCGAGCCACGGCGCGACGGCGAGTGCCGCCGCCGCCAGCCGCTCGCGTCCCGGGCGCAGCAGCACGACGGCCAGCCCGCCGGCGCTCGTCAGGACGAGGAAGGAAACCGCGTACACGCCGCCGACGGGCAGCCAGCCGGCGAGCGGCGAGTCGACCTGGCTGTAGCCGATGCTGAGCCAGGGAAAGCCGGTCAGGAACCAGCCCCGGAACCA
>CAZTAE010000435.1:0-2152 GCA_964611535.1 uncultured Woeseiaceae bacterium | reverse complement strand
TCATCGGCCTCGAGTACATGGCCAAGGCCGGTTTCGATCCGCGGCAGAGCGTCGCGCTGTGGAAGAACATGGCCGAACGGAACGACACGCGCATACCGGAGTTCATGTCGACGCACCCCTCGGGCGAACGGCGCATCGAGTCGCTGGTATCGCAGTTCCCGACGGCGCTTGCGTACTATAACGAGGCGATCGAGAACGGTAGTAAGCCGAACTGCGGTCCGTGAGAGCGGAGTCCGGCTCGTTCAAGGACCATTTCTCCGGCCACGCCGAAAGCTACGCGGCCTACCGACCGACGTATCCCGACGGCCTGTTCCGGTTCCTCGCGGACTGCTGCGGGCACACCCGTCACGCCTGGGACTGCGCGACGGGCAACGGCCAGACCGCGATCGCTCTCGTGCCCTGGTTCGACCGCCTGACGGCTACCGACGCCAGCGCGACGCAGATCGCCGCGGCACGGCCGCACCCCGGGATCGAATACCGCGTGGCGCGCGCCGAGGAATCGGGGCTGCCTGACGATTCGGTGGATCTCGTCACCGTCTCGCAGGCCCTCCACTGGTTCGACATCGACCGGTTCATGGCCGAGGTCCTGCGCGTGCTCGTACCCGGCGGGGTGCTCGCCGCCTGGAGCTACGAGCTGTGCACCGTCGATCCCGCCATCGACGCCGTGATTCTGGATTTCTACAAGCGTATCGACGGTTACTGGCCGCCCGAACGGCGAATCGTCGAGGAGCGCTACGGCGGCATCGTCTTCCCGATGCCCGCAATACCGGCGCCGGACTTCGAAATGACCGCTGTCTGGAGCGCCGACGACATGCTGGGCTACCTGCGGACATGGTCGGCCTCGCAGCGCTTCCTGAAAGACCGGGGCCTCGACCCCGTGGATACCCTCGAGGAGCCCCTGCGCGCTGCATGGGGCGACGGCGAGCGCCAGGTCCGCTGGCCGCTCGCGCTCAAGGTCGGGCGCGCCTGAAGCGTGCGCGGCGGGCGCTGCGGCGCGGGCCCGATAGAGTCTCGCCGCGTTTTCTGCCAAACTCGCGCGCATCCACTGAAGGAAGTTACTGCCTGTCTTGAAACCCGCGGCGCGCTCACTGGCCTTTCTCTTCCTGCCGCCGGTGCTCCTCGCCGGCTGCGCGACGTGGGAAGGCTTCCTTCCCGCCGAACGGTCGGTACGGCAGCAGCCGCTGCCGCCGCTCGAGGAGCGGCCGCGCCTCGAACCGATAAGCCGCAACTATTTCGAGCTCGAATCGGCGGACCAGAGCGTCGTCGGCGAGCCACAGATCGTGTTCACGACCGCCGAGAACACGTTCTCCGACCTCGCGCGCGAGTACGGCCTCGGTTACGACGAGATCGTCGCGGCGAACCCCGGCGTCGATCCGTGGCTGCCGGGCGAGGGAACGCCCGTATTGCTGCCGACGCAGCACGTGCTGCCGGACGTCCCGTATCGGGGCGTGGTGCTGAACATCGCCGCGAAAAGGCTGTTCTACTTTCCGCCCGTCGGGGAGGGCGAGCCGGTCAAGGTGACGACCTACCCCATCGGCATCGGCCGCGTCGGCTGGGAGACGCCCGTGGGCGAGGCCGAGGTCGTGGGCAAGGCACTCGATCCGCACTGGTACGTGCCATGGTCGGTGCAGCAGGAGCACCGCGAGATGGGCGACCCGCTGCCGCCCGTCGTGCCGCCGGGGCCCGACAATCCGCTCGGCCGCCACGTGCTGCAGCTCGACCTGCCGGGCTACCTCATACACGGGACGAACAAACCCTACGGCGTCGGCATGCGAGTGAGCCATGGCTGCGTGCGGCTGTATCCGGAGAACATCGAGGTCCTGTACTCGCTGGTCGGCATCGGCGAGTCGGTGCGGATCGTCAACGAGCCCTTCCTCGCCGGCTCGCGCAACGGCGAACTCTACTTCGAGGGGCACGTCCCGCTCGAGGACGACGCCCTTGCGCCCGAAGAACGCCTCGAGGCGGTGTTCGCCATGGTCAGCGCCGCGACCGGCCAGTTCGCCAGCGAGAAGGAGCGGAACCAGGCGCGCACCATCGTGAGCGAAGGGCTCGGCATCCCCGTGCGCGTGCTGCAGGGCGACACCTTCGAGCTGTACACGCGCGCCCGCATCGTGCGCAACACCGTCGAGCCGGACCCGGATGCGCCGACGCT
>CAZTAE010000434.1:0-2152 GCA_964611535.1 uncultured Woeseiaceae bacterium | reverse complement strand
CGGAACGTGCGGTCGAACACCCGCATCGACTGCTCGCGCAACGCCGTGTTCGAGCGGATCACGAGCGCCTGGCGGCCCTCGCTGGCCGCCCTCAGCGCAGCCGCCACCCGGTCGGGATCCGCACCCTCCTGCAGGTACAGTCCCAGCGAATCGACGGCATCGTCGTCCCAGAAGATGTCGTAGGTCCGGCGGCTCATCATCACGGCATCGAGATCGGCATCGAAGCTCTGGTAGGTCGCCGCGACGGGGAACACGCGTTCGCCGCGCCGCGTCGGCAGCGTTACCGTCCCGCCCCGGGACACGTCGTGCCGCCAGGCGTACGAATCGGACACCAGCACCGCCCCTTCTTCCTCGAAGGCGCTCCACACCGACTCCGGCTCGGCGTCCAGCAGCCGGACGCCGGCATAGCTCTCCGGCGCCATGCGGATGGCGGTCAGTCGCGTGAGGCCCCGGGCCGTCTGCAGCCAGACGCCGCGGCTGCTGCTGAATTCCGCGACGCCCGGCAGCCGCCCCAGTTCGGCCGCGAGGTCGTCGTCGAGCGGGCCCGTCCCGACGCCCACGTAGATATCGGCGCGCAGCGTGTTCTGCAGCCAGCCGGCGACGGAGCCCCGGAAGCTGTCGACCATGATGCCGACACCGACCGTCGCGGAGACGGCCACGGCCAGGGCAACGATCGCCACGCCGGTACGGCTCAGCGACGCGCCGACGCCCGCCACGGCAACCCGCGCCACGAGACCGCCCAGCCGGCCCGCCGCCGGCGCAGCGAGCGCTGCCGCCCCGGCGGCGACGGCGGGAAGGCAGAGCGCCAGACCCAGAACGAGCAGGAACAGTGCCACCAGGCCGGCGAGCAGGCTGTCGCCGGAAACGCGGATCAGGGCTACGGCGGCGGCTGCCATCAGGACGCCGGCACCGGTGACCGCCGGCAGGAGCCGCCCGGTGCGGCGTTCGAGCGTCGAGCGCGCGAGGGCGAGGCGCGGCTCCCAGGACGCGGCTTCCAGGGCGGGCACCGCCGCCGCCAGCAGCGTCGCGCCCAGCCCGGCGGCGATGCCCTTCGCGATCGACGCCGGCAGGACCGAGACTTCGGTGACGTTGACGACGAAGTAGAGGTCGTTGATCGACTGCGACACGAGGACCAGCAGCTCCCCGCCCAGCCAGATGCCGAACGACAGTCCCAGGAGGACGCCGACACTCGCCAGCAGGAAGGCCTCGAACAGGATCAGGCCCAGCGTCTGGCGCCGCGTCAGCCCCAGCGCGCGCAGGACGCCGATCAGACCCCGCCGCTGCAGCACGGCGAAGCCGACGCTGTTGTAGATCAGGAACACGGCGACCAGGAGCGCCAGCAGGCTCATCGCCGACAGGTTGGTCATGAACGCGGCGCTCATGTCGCTGACCGATTGCGTGCGCGCGGCGGCCGGGAGCAGCCGGACACCCCCCGGCAGTGCGTCCGCGATGCGCGCGAGCAGGGCGCCGCCCTCCTCCGCCGTCGCCCGAACGTCGATGCGTGACAGCTTGCCCGGCTCGGCCAGCCACTCCTGGGCCGTTGCCACGTCCGTGACGACCAGGTCGTCCAGCCGCCGATCGCCGCCGGCGTCGAGCACGTCGACCAGCGTGGCCCGGACGTTCCTGCCACGCACGGTCGCGTCGAACGAATCCCCCGCCGCGAGGCCGAGCGCGGCCGCGGTGCGCGCGGCGAGGAGCACGGCGCCCGGCTGCGTCAACAGCCGGCGCAGCGCGGCTTCCTGCCCGCGCCCCCCTTCGCTCACGACGTCGAGCTCGCGCTGCCCCGGCAGCAGGTACGCGCGAAAGCCGCGCTCGGCGAACGGGTCGACGCCCAGCATCTGCAGGCTCCTGCCGCCGGCAACGAGCCAGTCGTCGACGACCGGTGCCACGCTCGAGATGCCGTGCCGGACGCGCAGCTTCACGTACAGCGCCTCGTCGACACCTGCCGGCCCGGACACGATCTGGTGCGTCGCATCGCCGTTCACGGCATCCACCGACATCTCGAAAGCACGCCGGGAGCTTTCGTTGGCGAGATCCACGGCGACGATCACGGCGACTCCGACCACGATGCCGGCGAGCGCCAGCACGAGCTGCCACGGATGCCGCAGGAGATAGCCGAAGCTGGCGCGCCAGAGGACCGGCATCACCTCGC
>CAZTAE010000433.1:0-2171 GCA_964611535.1 uncultured Woeseiaceae bacterium | reverse complement strand
CTCGAAACCCGGGCGGAGCGCAACGACCGGAACGTGCCGACAGCGATGCTGTGGGGGCGGGTCTGCGAACACTTCTACATCAGCCCCGAAGACCTGTCCGAGATGCTTGCGCGGCTCGGCGCGCGGAAGTGAGGCGCCGGCCCGGCATTCCTTCACTGGCCTTATCCAGACGATCTGAACGACGACCAGCCTGGGGAGTGCATCTTGACCTGTGCTGTGCTAAAGATCAGCGGCATCAGGGGGGAGATCATCATGAACAGGATCACCACCAGCGGCAGACTCACGGCAACCATCCTGCTCGGACTGCTGCTCGTTGCCGCCCGACCGGCCGCGCTGGCCGGCGAATCGACGCCGGTAATCCTGCCCGCCACCGTGCAGCACGACCTGAGTGGCGGACCGGGAGGTGCTGCTTACCGCCTCTTCATCGGCCTGCCGCCCGGCTACGATCCTGGCGGCGACACGCACTACCCCGTCGCATATGTGCTCGACGGTAACGTGGTCTTTCCATTCGCCGTCGTGACGCACCGCATGTTCGTGGTGTTCAACGAAGCACCCGAGACGATCGTCGTGGGCGTCGGCTATCCCGTGCGGTTCTTCACGGAGACGGTGGCCGCCCGCTGGCAGGATATGACGCCGTTACCCGATCGCGCGCTGGACAAGGAGCAATCGGCGAGATTCGGCCTCGACATGCGCTCCGGCGGCGCCCCGGAATTTCTGGCTTTCTTGCGGGACGAGATCATTCCGTACGTGGACGCGAACTATCGCACGACGCAGGACCGTTCGCTGTGGGGCCATTCGCTCGGCGGGTTGTTCGCGCTGTATACGCTGTTCGAAGCGCCGGAACTGTTCCGGCATTACGGCATCAGCAGCCCGTCGCTGCAGTTCAACGAAGAGGCCGTCCTCGCGCAGGAGTCCGCCTACGCGGAGCAGCATCGCGCCCTGCCCGCGCGCGCGTTCGTATCCCTTGGCTCCGAGGAGAATGACATCAGTGCGCACGCAGCGCGCCTGATCGACGTCCTCGAGAAGCGCGAGTACGCGGATTTCGTGCTGCGATCGCACGTATTCCCGGATGAAACGCACCTGTCGGTGTTTCCGGCCGCTTTCACGCGGAGCCTGCGCTTTTTCTACGGCTCGGAGGCGGTCGCCGACGACTGAGGTTGCGGCGGCGAGACCGCCGCACCGGCGGCCGGCCCGCGCACACCTACCAGGACCGCCGCCCCGTCTTCCGCCACCCGCAGCTCGCCGAAGCGCGCACCACGGTACTCCGCCGCCGTCCCCTCTTCGAAGAACCACGCGTCGCTCGCAAGCCGCACCGACTCGCCGCGCTTCCGGAACTGCAACAGGTGCTGCCTGTCCCCGAGCTTGCCGCCCTCGTGGATCCGGACGAAGCGCGCCACGCCGGTTTCATCCAGCTCGATGACGACCCGGCCGTCCTGAACACCCTTCTCCGCCGCTGCCTGCGCCACCTCGCGGGACATCGCATACCGCAGTGCCATGTAATCGCCCTGCAGCAGCGAGCGCGGGTCGACCGGCGCAAGCTCGAGCAACACCTGAGTCCCATCCCGCACGATGCCCTCCTTGCCCGCGATCTCGACGTTCACGAACGCGAGGATGACGACCGTCATCGCGCCGATCACGGCCAGCCGCCACCGCCTGGAAATCGACGAAAGCGCCTCAGGCATATTCCGGCGCCCCGTCGTTTGGCGACACCAGGCGGAGCAACACCCAGCGCGCCAGCAGTACCGCCACTCCGCTCGCCGCCAGCGTGATCGCCTTCGCGAGCATCGTCGTCTCCATTCCGTAGAAGTATGCGGTCACGAAGAGACCCAGGAACGCGATACCGGCACCTGTGAAGGAACGGTGGCCCTCGGCAGCCCCGAGCAGCGTCACGATGAGCGCGAGAATGAGCCCCGGTGCCGCCCAGGCGCAGGCGATCACGGCGAGCATCAGCGCGAACATCACCGGCACGGCCGCCTTACGCGCGTCCGCAAGCAGCGGCTGCAAGGTGAAATTGCCGACGTACAGGAACAGCACCCCGAGCAACAGGCTCGAGACCCACGGGCGGGGGTAGAACACGAAGTTCGAGCCCAGCGCCGGCAACAGGTACACCGTCGACAGCAGCAGGCACCCGAACGCGCTCAGCATCAGCCCGTTCGCGAGCGGCCGCACGA
>CAZTAE010000432.1:0-2181 GCA_964611535.1 uncultured Woeseiaceae bacterium | reverse complement strand
TGATCGGCAACTCCTTCATGATGTCGACGAACACCAGCAGCGCAGCGGTCAGTATGGCCGGCCGGAGCATCGGCAGGTGGACGCGGGCGAAGAGCCTCAACCCCGACACGCCGAGCCCTTGCGCCGCTTCCTCGATGCCTTTGCGGATCCGCAGCAGCGCGCTTTCGACCGGCCCGTGCGCCACGGCCAGGTAACGGGCGAGGTAGGCCAGAAATATCACCGACAGACCGCTCTGCAGGGCGATCACCGTGCCGGTGTCGAGCCAGCCGTTCACCGCGCGGCTCAGCCAGGCGACCGGCACGAAGAAACCCACGGCGAGCACGGTGCCGGGGATCGCGTAGCCCAGCGTCGCCAGGCGCGACAGGCTCCTGTTGAGCACGTTCGGTGCACGGCGCACGGCAAAAGCCAGGGCGAGGGCGACCGTCGTTATGATCGCCGCGGCGGCGCCGGCGAGAATCAGCGTGTTCATGGCCAATTGCCAGTAGCGGCGATCGATTTCTCCGGCCGCGTGCTCGATCGCCCAGCCCATGATCAGGGTGACGGGCAATCCGAACGCTGCGGCCAGCACCAGCGTGCAGAAGCCCGTCACGGCCCATGCCCTGCCCGGCGGCAACGGAATGCGCCGTTCCCTGGTGTGCGCGGGCGGGGTGTATTGCGAACGCCCACGCAACCGGCGCTCCAGAAGCAGCGCGAGCAGGACGAGCGCCACCAGCACCAGCGAAAGCTGCAGCGCCGACTGCAGCGAAAAGAGGCCGTACCAGGCCCGGTAGATCGCCGTGGTGAACGTCGTGTAGTTGAAGAGTTTGACCGTGCCGAAGTCGGCAAGGCATTCCATGACGGCGAGGCTGACGCCGGCGACCAGCCAGGGGCGGGCCATCGGCAGGGTCACGCCGAAGAACGCCCGCACCGGCGAAAGCCCGAGGCTGCGGGCCACCTCGAGACCGCGCAGACCCTGCGAGGCGAACCCGTGCCGCACGATCAGGTAGACGTACGGATAGAGCACGAGTGTCAGCGTGACGATCGAGGCGCCGCGCGAGCCGATGTCCGGGAAATATTGCGAGGAGCCGAACAGCTGCCGCCACGCCGTCTGGAGAGGGCCCGTGTACTCGAAGAGCGCCGCGAAGGCGAAGCCGAGCACGTAACCCGGCAGCGCCATCGGCAGCAGGAGCGCCCAGTTGAAGAACCGCCGTCCGGGAAACTCGCAGGACGCGACGAACCACGCCAGCGGCACGCCCAGCAGGGCCGCGCCGACGGCGACGCCGACCGCCAGCACGACCGTGTTGACCAGCGCCTCCGGCAGGACGTAGCGGGCCAGATGTGCCCACGCATCGCCGGAGCCGGAGACGAAAGACAGCAGCGCGACACAAAGCGGCAACATCGCGACGAAGGCGATGACCAGGACGACCGGACTGAAGAACCGCCCGCCGCTCGTCCTGCGCCGCGCATTCCTGCCGCCGAAGAGCAGTCGTGAACCCGCCGCGACGGCGCGATTCACGTCCGGGGCCTGTCAGCCATTACGGCCGTGTTCGCCATTACCGGGTCAGCGGTATCCGGCGCGGTCCATCAGCTTCACGGCATCCGCCTGGTACTGGCCGGCCCGGGCGACGTTCATCGGGCTGGGATCGAAGGTGCCCCAGGCGGCCACGATCGGATGCGGCTCCACCGCCGGGTTCGCCGGATACTCCAGGTTCTCGCCGCCCAGAAGCTTCTGCGCCTCCTCCGAGGACATCCATTCCAGCAGCGCCTGTGCGCCCTCCGCGTTGTCGGCGTGCCGCGTCACCCCGGCGCCCGATACGTTGACGTGCACGCCGCCGGTCTCCGCCGGCGGCCAGTGAATGGCGACCGGAATGTCCGGGTTCTCGCGCTGCAGGCGGCCGAAGTAGTAGGTATTCACGATCCCCACGTCGCACTGCCCGGCCGCGATCGCCTCGATGAGCTGCCTGTCGTTGGCAAAGACGTCGGTGGCGAGATTCTCCACCCATCCGCGGACGATGCGCTCGGTCCGCTCTTCGCCCAGCTCCGCAATGAGCATGGCCACGAGCGACTGGTTGTACACCTTCTCCGAGGTCCGCAGGCAAAGCCTGCCCTGCCACTGCTCGTCGGCCAGACCGGCGTAACCGCCGAGCTCCGCCGGGTCGACGCGCTCCGTGCTGTAGACGATCGTGCGGGCGCGGACGGAGA
>CAZTAE010000431.1:0-2181 GCA_964611535.1 uncultured Woeseiaceae bacterium | reverse complement strand
GCAGCGGCCCGAGATGGACCCCGAGCGTCGCGACGAGCACGTCGCCGGAGCGGCTTTCGACCCGGGCCTCGTCGCACCACGGCAGGAATCGGGGGTAGGCCTCGACGTCGTCGACGAGCGCGAACATCTCGCGCGGCGTGTAGGGCACGAGCGCGCTCCGGGACACTTTCCGCATGGTTAGTGGCTTGTCACGAGCCGCCGAACTCCGGCAGCAGGCCGACCGCCTTCAGGAACACGAACAGGATGGCGATCGGCGCCACGTAGCGCGCGAGGAATCGCCAGATCTTGTAGGCGGTTCCCGCGCCCCCGAGCTCCTCGGCGCTGGAATTCCGGCACATGACCCAGGCGGCGAAGATCGTGATGAAGACGCCGCCGAGCGGCAGCATCACGTTGCTCGTCAGGTGGTCGATGTTTTCGAAGATGTTGCCCTTGTAGAACGTGAACTCGGCGAGCCCGCTGAAGGAGAGCACGGTACCGAAGCCGAGCAGCCAGATCACACCGCCGATGAGCATCGCCCCCTGGGCGCGGGTGCGGTTGTAACGCTCGACGACCCACGCGACGGCCGGCTCCATCAGCGCAATGGCGGAGGTCCAGGCGGCGAAGGAGAGCAGCACGAAGAAGATCGTGGCGAACAGCGTGCCGGCGTTCATCTGCCCGAAGGCGAGCGGCAGCGTGACGAAGACGAGGCCGGCACCCTCGGTGGGGTCGAGCCCGTTCGCGAACACCAGCGGGAAGATCACGAGCCCCGCCAGCATGGCGATGGCGGTGTCGGCGGTCACCACGGCTGCGGACGCGCCGGTGATGGAAGTCTCCTGCGGCAGGTAGGCGCCGTAGGCCATGACGGCGCCCATGCCGATGCTCAGGGTGAAGAAAGCCTGGCCGAGCGCCGCCAGCACGCTGTCCCAGGAGAGCGCGCCGAAGTCGGGCGTGAACATGAAGGCGACGCCGTCCGCAAACGAGCCGGACGTGACCGCGTAGCCGAGCAAAACCAGCATCAGAAGCAACAACGCCGGCACCATGAAACGCACCGCCTGTTCCAGACCGCGTTCTACGCCGCGCGCGACCACGAACACGGTCAGGACCATGAACAGGGTGTGAGCCAGCCCGACCCGGCGCCAGTCCGAAACGAAGGCGTTGAAGGCGCCGCCGACGCTGTCCGCCGAGGCGCCGGCAAAAGTGCCGGTGACGCTCTTCCAGACGTAAGCGAGCGTCCAGCCGGCGATGACGCTGTAATAGGAGAGAATCAGGATGCCCGCGAGGACCCCCATCCCGCCGACCAGCCACCAGCGGCGGCTCTTACCCTCCTCCTCGCCCACGAGGGCCATCGTCGCTACCGGGTTCCGGCGGCCGCGCCGGCCGATCAGAATCTCCGACATCATCACCGGCATGCCGATCAGGAACACGCAGGCGAGGTAGACGAGGACGAAAGCACCGCCGCCGTTCTGGCCGGCGATGTAGGGAAATTTCCAGATGTTGCCGAGCCCGACCGCCGAGCCAGTAACCGCGAGCACGAAGGCCATGCGGGTGGACCAGTGACCGTGGAGGGAGATCCGGGGCGCCTTTCCGGCTGCTTCTTCTTTGAGCATTTTTCCGTTCTCTGACGCGAAATGGCGGGGATTCTGGATGAAATCCCGAAGCCTTACAACTGGACGCGGAGCCTGCGGTCCGCGGGACTGCCGTATAATCGCGAACCCTTTCGACCCGGCGACCGGAACCGACATCGGCCATGAGCAAACCGGACGACAGAAAGCCCTCCCGGACGATTGCCGTCAACCGGAAAGCGCGCCACGACTACTTCATCGAGGAGACGTTCGAGGCGGGTCTGGCGCTCGCCGGCTGGGAGGTGAAGAGCCTGCGCGCCGGCCGGGCGCAGCTCACGGAAGCCTACGTCTACCTGCGCGGCGGCGAGGCCTGGCTGCTCGGTGCGCACATCACGCCGCTGGTGACGGCCTCGACCCACGTGAACGCCGACCCGACGCGCACGCGGAAGCTGCTCATGCACCGGCAGCAAATCGATCGGCTGATCGGCGCCGTCGAGCGCAAGGGCTATGCGCTGGTGCCGCTCGACCTGCACTGGACCCACGGCCGCGCGAAGCTGTCCGTGGGACTCGCCAAGGGCAAGAAGCAGTACGACAAGCGGGCGACGAAGAAGGAACAGGACTGGCAGCGCCAGAAGGCGCG
>CAZTAE010000430.1:0-2183 GCA_964611535.1 uncultured Woeseiaceae bacterium | reverse complement strand
GGCTCGAGCCGCTTCATCGTATCCGCATAGGCCTCGCTGGCGTTGAAAAAGCGGGCGATTGCCAGCTGCAGGCGCCAGGCATCGACCGATGCCGGATGCCTGCGCAGCAGCAGGCGGCCCGCGGCCAGCGCGTGCGCGGCCCGATCGGCGCGGGCCGCATACAGCGCCAGCGACCTCAGACCTTCCGGATCCGCACCCCCGGCTTCGGCCAGCAGCGATTCGAGGTTCTGCGGCGGCCCGTCCAGGTACCGCTGGCCCATGCGATCGACCAGCGACGGGGCGCTGGCTGCAGCCGCTTCCCAGAGAACGGTCATCTCTCCATCTTCCGCGATCCGCAGGCGCCGGTCGGCCGGCACATCGGCCAGTTCCGTCTGCCGACCCGACGGCCACTCGATCCGGAGCCGATCGACGACAGTCGCGTCGCCGAGCCCGAAAGCGGCTTCGGGAGCGGTCTGACTGCGGAAACTGTGGCCGGCAACCACGTCCCGCCGCTGCCGGACGCGCCGTCCTTCGATTGTCGCCTCCGCCCACACGACCGCGCCGATGCCGGCACGGTTGCTGTCGATGCCGCGCAGCTCCACCTGCAACCAGTGGCCTGCCGGGCTGTCGTTCCAGAAGATGAAATTGTTCAGGCCCTCCCAGTTTGCGACGACCAGGTCCTGCCGCCCGTCGTGGTCCAGATCGTGCCACCCGTGCCCGCTCGTGAAGTAAGCGAAAGCGAACAGGCGCGGCTTCGCGGTTTCCCTGAAGCTGCCGTTCCCGTCGTTGACGAACAGGCTGTCCCGGACGCCGTACTGGCTTATGTAAGCGTCCAGGTCTCCGTCGTTGTCGATGTCGACGAAAGCGGCGCCGGAAGCAGGGCTCTCCACCTTCGAGAGCTCGTCATCGGGATCGAAGGTGTAGACACCGTCTTCGTTCCGGAAGAGACGGCGCTTCGCATCCGCGAAGAAACCGTTGCTCTTGATCACGAGAACATCGAGATCGCCGTCGTTGTCGACGTCTGCGAGCGCATGGGACACGGTACTGGAAGGGCCGGCATCAGGAAAAGCTTGAATGGGGGCTCCGAAGCCGCCTTCGCCGTCGCCGGGATACGCTGCGTCCGGGTTCTCCGAGTTTCCGGCCGCCAGCACGTCCGAGAATCCGTCCCCGTTGATATCGAACAACAGCGGCGCCCAGACGTTCAGGGACGACGTGCGCGAGGTGAGGCTCTCCAGGCGCGTGAATCGTCCTTCTCCTTCGTTGCGATAGAGAAACACGGGCTGCCCCGAGTTGCCCACGACCAGGTCGAGCAGCCCATCGCCATCCATGTCGCCGCAACTGGCCGAATAGGAATCGCCAAAGTCGGACACGACGTCACCGCGCGTTTCCCTGGCAAGCGTTCCTTCACGGTTCCAGAACAGGGCATTGTGCCGATTGCGCTGATGGGCAACGAAGAGATCCGGATAACCGTCGTTGTCGAAATCGCACAGAAGCGGACCCGAAGCCCACGCCGTCCCGTTGGTCGCTTCGTTATCGGCAGCCGTTTGCACCTTACGACCCGGACGGACCAGGTAGAGGCGGCTCGGCTGTCCGCCCCAGTTGGCTATGTAGACGTCGGCCCAGCCGTCGCCGTCGACATCGCCCACTGCGACACCCGCCGAGATGCCGCCGTCCACTCCCATCGGCGGCTCCTGGCTGGTGGAAAAGCGGAAGGGATCAGGTTCCGCGGCTGCGCCGTACGATGCCAGCACTGCCGCCGTAGCGGCCAGGAGGCCGCCGTGCCGAAACAGCCCCGGGAGCCTTGCAGTCACTCGTCACCTCCCATGTTTTTTCTTGTTGGCGAAGCTGCGCGCCTTGCCCGCATCACGAATGGGATCGCGCGTCCGGCAGAAGGTTCAACACGTCGTGCAGCGCGCAGCTCCCGCGGCCGGCAGCCGGCACGGTGGCCGCCGCGCCGTGATGCGCCGGATTCATCACCTCCCAGCGCTGTGTATCCTTGCAGCTTTCCGCCCGGCGGACCCGGAAAAACCGACGGCTCATGATCATCCCGGTTCTCGCCGCACTGCTCGGCCTCGCACTCCTCATCTGGAGCGCCGACAGATTCATCGACGGTGCCGCGGCCACTGCCCGTCATCTCGGCATGCCGCCGCTGCTGATCGGCATGGTCATCATCGGCTTCGGCACCTCGGCGCCGGAGATGATGG
>CAZTAE010000429.1:0-2192 GCA_964611535.1 uncultured Woeseiaceae bacterium | reverse complement strand
GAACGACAACTCCCACGGCTTTCTGTTGCCGAACGAACCCACGTACATCGTTGCCTGCAGCGGCGCCGAGGCGCGGGTGTTCCTCTCGGAGCGGCGTTTCGGCAAATGGAAGAAGATCGGAAACCTCGAGAATCCGGGTGCGACCGTACGGGACAGGGAGCGCAACACCGACCGGCCGGGGCGTGCGTTCGACAGTATCGGCAAGGGCCGCCATGCGATGGCGCAGGACGAAAGCGGTCGTGAACACGAGCTGCAGCAGTTCGCGCACAGCGTGGCGCAATTCCTGGCCAGGGCGCAGGCGTCGGGCAGCTTCAAGCAACTCATCCTGGTCGCCGAGCCGACGGTCCTGGGCTTCGTCCGGCGCAAGCTGTCCGCGCCCCTGAAGCGTTCGTTGCGGTTCGAGGTGCCGAAGAATCCCGCGGGATTCGACGTCGACCGTCTGCGATCGATGTTTACCTGACGCCGGTTCACCGGCATAGCGAACACCTCCATGAGCGATTCCAGCACGATTCTCGCCGTCCTCGAGCCCGATCTGATGCCACAGGAGGTCGTCAGTCGGGCCGGCTGGCTCGCGGAGCGAAGTGGCTGCGAGCTCGTGCTGCTGCTGTGCGACCCGGACGTGACGGCGCTCGACCATCGATTCTACGTCTCGAATGAGGCCAGGGAGATCGCCGCGAACATCCGTCAGGCACAGCGGGAGATTCTGGAGGACCTGGCACAGCCGGCCATCGAACGCGGCATCGGCGTCAGACTGGAGGTACTGGACGAACGGCCTGTGGGCGAGGCAATCCTGCAACGGGCGCTGGAGATCGACCCGCGCTACGTCCTGAAGGGCACGCAATATCACAGCCGGGCCGAGCGGGCTATCTTGGTCGACACCGACTGGCACCTCATCCGGACCTGTCCCTTCCCGTTGTGGCTCGTCAAGCCCCGCGAGCTTGCCGCGAAACCGGTGATCGTTGCCGCGGTGGACCCGAACCACGATCAGGACGAGCGCGCGGTCCTGGATTCCCGGATCATCGACGAGGCGCAGACGCTGGCGGAAAGGACCGGCGGCGAGCTCCATCTCCTGCATACCTGCCAGACGCTCACCGGCATCGGAACGGCGGCGACGAAGACCTTCAAGCCGATCCGGCTCCCCATCGACGAACTGAACGACCGGATCGAGCAGGACCACCGCCAGAGGCTCCAGGCCCTGGCGGCGGAGAAAGGGATCGAGCGCGAGCGGGCCCACCAGTTACCGGGCGCGGCGCGCGACGTCATCCCGTATTTTGCGAGGGAGAAGTCGGCGGACGTCTTCGTGATGGGCGCGCTGGCCCGCTGGAGCGTGCAGCGGGCCGTCATCGGCAGCACTGCCGAGAAGGTTCTGGATCACCTGCCCTGCGACATTCTGCTCATTCGCCCCGATTGAAGTCCTCGTCCCGTTCGCCGATGCCCTCGAGCCACAGGAAGAACGCGTAATAGAGGGCCGTGTCCTCGAGACTCTGGTAACGTCCGGTCTTCCCGCTGTGCCCCGCCTGCATATCGGTTTTCAACAGGAGCAGGTTGTCGTCCGTCTTGTAGTCGCGGAGCTTCGCCACCCACTTCGCCGGCTCCCAGTACTGCACCTGCGAATCGTGCAGTCCCGTCGTGACCAGCATGTGCGGATACTCCTGCTGCCTCACGTTGTCATAGGGCGAATAGGACAGGATGTACTCGTAGTGTTCCTGCTCGGACGGGTCGCCCCACTCGTCCCACTCGCTGGTCGTCAGCGGAATGCTCGGATCGAGCATCGTCGTCACGACGTCGACGAACGGCACGCGTGCCGCCACACCGTGATAGAGCTCGGGCGCCATGTTCACAACAGCACCCATCAGCAACCCGCCCGCGCTGCCGCCGCGCGCATACAGATGATCGGGCGAGGTATACCCTTCATCGATCAGGTAGCGGCTGACGTCGATGAAGTCCGTGAACGTGTTCTTCTTGTTCATCTGCCGGCCGTCGTAGTACCAGTCACGGCCCAGCAGGGAACCGCCCCGTATGTGGGCGATGGCGAAGATGAAGCCGCGGTCCAGCAGGCTCAGAAGGTCGGAATCGAAATCCGGATCGATCGTGGCCCCGTAGGAACCGTAGCCGTACTGCAGCAGCGGATTGCGGCCGTTCTTCTGCATGCCTTTCCGGTACACGAGCGATACCGGCACCTCGGCGCCGTC
>CAZTAE010000428.1:0-2192 GCA_964611535.1 uncultured Woeseiaceae bacterium | reverse complement strand
CAGAACAACGGCTACAAGGTCGCCGTGCTCGACCTCGGCCAGATCAGCGAGCGTGACGGCGGCACGGATCCGGGTCGCTGGTATTACAGCATTGCCTATCGGCTCCTGCGCCAGTTGCGCCTGAAGATCGACCTGCAGGAATGGTGGCAGGACAAGTCCATCCTCAGCAACCGTCAGAGGCTGGTGGAGTTCTACGTCGAAGTCGTCCTGCAACACATCCCCGAACGGGTCGTCATTTTCATCGACGAGATCCAACGGGTCGCCAACCGCTCCCTGGCCGAGCACCTGCTCGCGAGTGTCCGCGCCGCCCACAACGCGCGCGTCACGGAGCCCGAGTTCCAGCGTCTCTGCTTCGTGATCGCGGGCGAATGCGATCCGCTGACGCTGTTGCCGGAGCCGTCCGCCTCGCCGTTCGCCGTTTCGCAGGAGATTCGTCTCGATGACTTTACGCGCGACGATCTCGATACATTTTCGACCGAACTGAACCTGCTGCCGTCGGACGCGACCCTGGCGCTGGACCGTATCTACTACTGGACGAGCGGGCACCCTTACCTGACGCAGAAGCTGGCGCGCTCGGTGGCGCGCGAGCGCATCTCGGGCAACATCAAGGAGCATGTCGATCGCATCGCGCTGCTCAAGCTGGCCGGCCGCGCGGCACTGCACAGCGAGCCGCACATGAGCCACATCCACCGGCAGATCGTCGGTGACAGGAAGAATAGCGAAGCCCTTCTGAACATTTACGGCCGGCTGCGCAAGGGAATCGACGTCGAGTGCGATCCGGAGGAGCGTCACCATCGGATGCTGCTTGCGACGGGACTCGTCGTCGTTGACGACAGCGGACGCCTCAAGGTTCGCAATCGTCTTTACAAGGTCGTTTTCACGGCGCGATGGGCCAACGAGAACCTGCCGCTGCACTGGCGCGGTCCCGTAGCGGCACTGCTGATACTGCTGCTCGTCACGGCCGTGCCGTTCGCCTACACACAGCTTCTGCCGAAGCCGTACATGCGGGTCCTCTCGTCGCCGGAGCTCGATCTCGAATCGATCTACGGCGCGTACATCAACCTTCGCTCCTTTCCCGGGCACGGCGACGCGGCCGAGCGCCTGTTCCGAAATCAGCTGGAACTGCGGGCCGGCAGCGTCCGGGACGTCGCAGCGATGGACGAAGTCGAGAGCTATGCGCGACGCCTGCCGGGTTCCGCCGCTTTCGCGGACCAGCTGGTCGCGGAGTTCTGGGATCGGCAAGTGGCGAGGGCGCTGCAGGGCGAACGGCGCGACGAGGCGCTCATCGCTTCGCTTGAATCACTGGTCGTATCGACGCCGATGCGCCGCCGGCGTGCTGCGACGCTCATCGGGGACGATTACACCTTGCTGCGGGGCACGATACCCGCGCAGTTCGCCGACCGGCTCCTGTTCGAGCCGCGCAACCTGGTGGGAACCTGGGCGGAGGGAGCCTCCATCCGTCAGTGGTCGCTCGGCGTCCGGCCGCCCGCGGAGCGCGGCTCGTGGAGCATCTCCGCGCTGGAAGTAACGCCGCTGGTGCGCAGGGTCGTGGTCGATCGCGATGGCGAGGTCCGGCGCATCGGCCTGCGCGTCTATCTTGCGCATCCCCGGCTGGCCGATTTGCGCCTGAAGCTCATCGCGCCCGGCGGGCGGACCGTGGAGCTCGACTTCGAACAGGCGGCGGCGACGCCGGAGGGGGCGGTGACGTTCCGCGGCGAGGAGCTGGCGGCGATGACCGGAGAATCGCTGGAAGGCATCTGGAGCCTCAGCCTCCGGGACGAGGAGACGGGCGTCAACGGCTACCTCACCGGTTGGGAGCTGAACCTGAACTCGCAGGTCGTCGTGGAGGAGTTCGAGCGCGGCATCGACATACCGGATCCGGTCGCGCGCGATTCCGACGTCGTCTGGTTCAGCTCCAACGGCCGGTTTGCGATCGCGCGTGCCATGCAGAGCGACAGCGCAAGGCTCTGGGACCTGGCGGACGCGGAGCCGGTACGCGCCATCGCCGTCCCGGCGAGCGAGCAGGTGCTGAGCCTGAGCAACGACGCGCGCTTGCTCGCGACGGCCGGACAGCGTTCGGTGCATGTGTGGCGCACTGCCGACGGTCGGCGGCAGGCCGAACTCGAGGTCGGCGTAACGGCCGGCAACCTCCTGCCGAGCGCGGACGGCGAGCACGTGCTGGCGATCCGGCG
>CAZTAE010000427.1:0-2193 GCA_964611535.1 uncultured Woeseiaceae bacterium | reverse complement strand
GTGGCCGTGGTCGTCCTGTTCTTCTCGCTGGGTCCCCGTGACATCGGCGAGGAAGTGGACGAGTACTGCGCGGCTTTGGAGGCCGGCGACGACGAGCGGGTCCGGTCGACGGCGAAGGCGCTGCTGGAGCGGGAGGTACCGGCGGAGCCGCTGCAGCGCAGCGTCGAGGTCGAGCAGGCCGTTTGCGTGCAGGCGAACAATCGGCTGTTCGCGGTCGTGTTCTGGTTCGTGCTGCTGGGCCCGCTCGGCGCATGGCTGTACCGGGTGACGGATCTCGTGCGGCGGCGGGCCGTCTTCAGGGTGGGCCGGGACGGACCGGCGGACACCGCTGCGTCGCTGGTGGTGGGGGCGGCCTCGGACCTGCACGGCTGGCTCGCGTGGATTCCGGCGCGGCTCAGCGCGATCGGCTACGCGATGGCGGGCAACTTCGACAGCGCGCTTGCCGCCTGGCGCACGCCGTTCCCGGCCACGGCGGAAGCGATACACGAGCGCAGCGACCATCTGCTCGCCAGCGTCGGCAGCGGCGCGCTGGGGATGCAGGCGACGCCCGACGAGGCCGACCTGGCACGGGCGACGCGTGGAGCGATGGCGGCCAAGCGGCTCGTGTTCCGTACGCTGATCATCTGGGCGGCCGTTATCGCCGCCATGACTCTGTACGGCTGGGCCGTGTGAGAGCATCGCCCGCGGGCCCGGCCCGTATCCGTCACCGATTCGCGAAAACCGGCGCTCGAAGCGGGAGCCCTTCGCCTCATTCGTTTCTGCCGCGCAGGATCCTGGGCGCGATCCTGCTTCTGGCGCTCGTGGGGGGCGGCTGTGATGTCCCGGGCGACGCTGAAGGTTCGCCGGAATCCGGTGCGGCGGCGCGGGTCGTGGCACTCGCTCCGCACCTCGCGGAGCTGGTGTATGCCGTGGGCGCGCGGGAAACGCTCGTGGGGACGAGTCTCCATACCGGCTTTCCCGGGTACCGGGAGGATCTGCCCGTCGTCGGCGACGCGTTCGCCATCGACCAGGAGCGGCTGGCGCTGCTGGAGCCGGACCTGCTGCTGGCCTGGGCGAGCGGCACACCGGCGCACGTCGTCGACGAGCTGCGGCAACAGGGTTATCGGGTTGCCGTCGTGCGGACGCGGTCTCTCCGGGACGTAGCGCGGGCCATGGAGCGCATCGGCAACCTCACCGGTCATGCTGCCGAGGCGGCTCGGGCAGCGAGGGATTTCAGAGCCGGGCTGCGCGTGCTCGCCCGGCAGCACGCCGGCGCGGCGAGCATCCGGGTCTTCTACCAGATCTCATCAAGGCCGCTGTACACGGTGAACGGTGAGCACTACGTCAGCGACCTCATCGAGACCTGTGGCGGGGAAAACGTCTTCGCGGACCTGGGGGAACTGGCGCCGATGGTCGACGTCGAGGCGGTGCTCGCCCGCGACCCGGAGGTACTGTTCGCCAGCAGCGATGGCAGCGACGCCTTTGCGCTCTGGGACCGCTGGCCGGAGATCAGCGCCAACCGGTTTGGCAACCGCTTCCTGGTGCCGGCGGACGAGCTCGGCCGGGCGACGCCACGGCTGCTCGTCGCCGGCCGCTTCCTGTGCGACACCCTGGAGCAAGCCCGCGCCAACCGGGCAGCCGCCGCCAGCTGACGCAGCTGCGGCGCCCCGGACCGGCCGCGCTACTCCCCGAGGCGGTTCCGGTCCCAGATGACTTCCTGCCCCGACTCCTCGCGCGCGAGGCGCCGCGCGATGACGAACAGGAGGTCGGACAACCGGTTCAGGTAACGCAGGACCTCGTCCCCGACCTCCTCCGCCTTCGCAAGACTCCGCACGCGGCGCTCCGCGCGCCGCACGACGGTACGGGCGAGATGGCAGGCGGCGGCCGCCGGGCCGCCGCCCGGCAGTATGAACTCCTTCAGGGCCGGGAGCTCGGCGTTGAACGCGTCGAGCTCCGCTTCCAGCCGCGTGACGAACCGGGCGTCGATCGCCCGGTGGCCGGGGATGCAGAGCTCACCGCCCAGGTCGAACAGGTCGTGCTGCACCTCCGTCAGACAGCGCCGGATCGCTTCCGGGACGCGGGAACAGGCGAGTACCTGACCGATCGCGCTGTTGGCTTCGTCGACCGTGCCGTAGGCTTCGACGCGGAGGCTGTCCTTTTCCACGCGGCTGCCGTCGCCGAGGCCGGTCGTGCCGTCGTCTCCGGTGCGCGTAT
>CAZTAE010000426.1:0-2205 GCA_964611535.1 uncultured Woeseiaceae bacterium | reverse complement strand
CCGCGAGGCAATTCAACATTGTAATCTAACAATGCCCACGACATTGAGCAAGGCAACACCTGGCGCGACGTTCATGACGCGGTTCACATTTCTGCGCTGCCGACCGCCGGTATCGGGGACGTCGCCGTGTCGTTGACCGGGGACCAGGTCAGGCATATCGCATCCCTTGCCCGGCTGGAGCTCGAAGCGGAGGAGTTCGACGACGTCGTCGGCAAGCTCTCCCGGATCGTCGACTTCGTCGATCGGTTGCAGGCTGCGGAGACCGACGACGTGTTGCCCATGGCGCATCCGCTGGACCAGGTACAGCGCCTGCGACCGGACCGGGTGACCGAAATCGTCGACCGGGATGCCGTGCAGGCCAACGCTCCGGCGGTCCGGGACGGGTTCTACCTGGTTCCGAAAGTCATCGGCTGAGCGATGGCGAACGACTCGAATGGCCGGTGGCACACCCTGTCGCTCGCCGATCTGGCCCGTGCGATCGCCGGGGGAGACGTCAGCTCCCGGCAGGTCGTCGAGGCCCTGCTCGACCGTGTCGCGCGCCACGGCGAGCGGCTGAATGCATTCGTCACCGTCACGGAAGACCGCGCTCTGGCCGCGGCCGATGCCGCGGACGAGGCGAGGCGCCGTGGCGAAGGCGGGCCGCTGAACGGCGCGCCGATCGTGCACAAGGACCTCTTCTGCACCCAGGGCGTGCGCACGACCTGCGGCTCGCGCATGCTGGAGAACTTCGTCTCGCCGTATGACGCCACCGCGGTGCAGCGTTTGAAGGAAGCCGGCGCCGTCATGCTGGGCAAGACCAACATGGACGAGTTCGCGATGGGCTCGTCCAACGAGACCAGTTACTTCGGTCCGGTCCGGAATCCGTGGGACGAACGGCGCTCCCCCGGCGGCTCCTCGGGCGGTTCGGCGGCCGCGGTCGCGGCGCGGCTCGTGCCGGGGGCGACCGGCACCGACACGGGCGGCTCGATCCGGCAGCCCGCGGCACTCACCGGCACGGTGGGTCTCAAGCCGACCTACGGGCGGGTCTCGCGCTGGGGCATCGTGGCCTTCGCCTCGAGCCTGGACCAGGCGGGCGTCATCACCCGCAGCGCGGAGGACGCGGCCCTCATGCTCGGCGCCATGGCGGGCTTCGACGAGCGCGATTCCACGTCGGTCGACCATCCCGTGCCGGATTACGTCGCAGGGCTCGACCGGCCTCTGGACGACCTCCGCGTCGGCATCGTGCGCCAGCACTTCGACGAAGGCCTGGATGGCGACTATGCCGGGCGCGTCCGCGAGGCGTTGCAGGTGCTGGAAGACGCGGGCGCGACTCTTGTCGAAGTCGACCTGCCGAACCTCGATCTTTCGGTGCCGACGTACTACGTGGTGGCACCGGCGGAGTGCTCATCCAACATGTCACGCTTCGACGGCGTGCGCTTCGGCCATCGCGCCGAGAACCCGAAGGACCTGCTCGATCTCTACTGCCGCAGCCGCGGCGAGGGCTTCGGTGCGGAGGTCAAGCGCCGGATCATGACCGGCACCTACGTGCTGTCGGCCGGCTACTACGACGCCTATTACCTCAAGGCGCAGAAGGTGCGCCAGCTCATCAGCCAGGACTTCCGCACGGCGTTCGACGACGTCGACCTGATCGCCGGCCCGACCACGCCGACGCCCGCCTTCGCGCTCGGGGAAAAGGTGGACGATCCGGTGACGATGTACCTGAACGACATCTACACCATCGGCGCCAACCTGGCGGGCCTGCCGGCGATCTCCGTCCCCTGCGGTCTGGTGGACCGCCTGCCGGCGGGCCTGCACCTCGTCGGCCCGGCGTTCTCCGAGGACCGGATTCTGAACGTCGCGCACCGTTACCAGTTGCTGACGGAGTGGCACCGGGCGTGCCCGGAGGGCTACGAATGAGCCGCGACTGGGAGCCGGTGATCGGGCTCGAGCTGCACGTCCAGCTCGCGACAGCGAGCAAGATCTTTTCCGGGACCTCCACCGCCTACGGCGCCGAACCGAACACGCAGGCGTCGCTGATCGACCTCGGCTATCCGGGGGTTCTGCCGGTGCTCAACGAGGAGGTCGTTCGCATGGCCTGCAAGTTCGGCCTCGCCATCAACGCGACCATTGCAGGGCGCTCCATCTTCGCGCGCAAGAACTACTTCTATCCCGACCTGCCGAAGGGCTACCAGATCAGCCAGTACGAGCTGCCGATCGTCGCGGCGG
>CAZTAE010000425.1:0-2206 GCA_964611535.1 uncultured Woeseiaceae bacterium | reverse complement strand
GCCGCGGAAACACCCCACTCGTCTTCGAGCATCTTGACGAGCTCGACGACTTCCATGATCGGTTTTGCGCTCAATTCCTTGAGCAGCTCTTCGTTGGACAATGCCATTTCAGGTTCCTCGCTTTTTCTGAATCAGATACAAAATGAAAACCAGTGACCGGTCGTTCCCGGGGTTCACGCCGCCTTGCTCTCGCCGCGCGCGGACAGGGTCCGTGCGAGCATGGCAGAGGGTTCGGCCAGCGTACGCGCCAGTTTGGTCATCGGCGCATTGAGCACACCGAGCAGCATCGCGCGCGCCTGATCGAGCGTCGGCAGCGTCGCCAGCCTGCCGAGATCGGCAGCCGGCAACAGCCGCCCGCCGGCGGACAGCGATACGGCTTTCAGGGCTTCGTGGTCCTTCGCGAAGTCCTGTATGACCCTGGCTGCGGCTCCGGGATCGTCCTTTCCGAACGCGAGCAGAATCGGCCCCTTCAGAGTGTCTCTCATACACTCGAACTCGGTGCCTTCGATTGCCCGCCGCGCCAGCGTGTTCTTTACGACACGCAAATAGATGCCGGCGTTCCGCGCTTCCTTGCGCAATGCCGTCATCTCCGCGACAGACAGGCCCCGGTACTCCGCCGCGACGGCGGAGAGGGAGCTGCCCGCGACCGCGTTCACCTCTTCGACAAACCGCTTTTTGTCTTCGAGCCTTAATGCCATGACTACTCCTGGCTTACGGTCACACCCAAGGCAGAAATCCTCCTGCCTCATCCCTTTCCGGCGACAATCGGCCGATGTTCCTGCCGACTGCCCCCGCGACGGTGACTGCAGCCAGATTGCTCTGACTCAGTGGACACCATCTGCGCAGGCCGCTCCTGCAATTAAGGCCGGTGTCACCCGGCCGCCTGCGGTCTTTGACGTGGGCCGGAGAACCGGCCCGGATGCTGCGCCGGCCGTTCCCCGAAAGGCGCGGCCGCCGCGGCACGTTTACGGGATCAGACGTCGAGGCTTGCCTGATCCACCGGCACTCCGGGACCCATGGTCGAGGAGACCGTCAATTTCTTCAGGTACGCGCCCTTCGAGGACGCGGGCTTCGCCTTCCTGAGATCCGCCAGCAAGGCAATGAGGTTTTCCTTCAGCGCGGCAGGCTCGAAGTCCACCCGGCCTATCGCGCAATGGACGATCCCGGCCTTGTCGGTGCGATAGCGAACCTGCCCGGCCTTCGCGTTCTGCACGGCGCTCGAGACGTCCGTCGTCACGGTGCCGACCTTGGGATTCGGCATCAGCCCGCGGGGGCCGAGTATCTGTCCCAGCTGGCCGACCACGCGCATGGCGTCCGGTGTGGCGATGACCACGTCGAAGTTCATCTCGCCGGCCTTCACCTTCTCCGCGAGATCCTCGAAGCCCACGATGTCGGCACCGGCGGCCTTCGCCTTCTCGGCGTTCTCGCCCTGCGCGAAGACGGCGACGCGGACGGTCTTGCCCGTCCCGTTCGGCAGCACCGTGGAGCCCCGCACGACCTGGTCCGACTTCCGCGGATCGACGCCCAGATTCACCGACACGTCGATGCTCTCGGCAAACTTTGCGCTCGCCAGCTGCTTCACCAGCGCGAGCGCCTCATCCAGCGGGTAGGACTGGCCGGCGTTCAGCGTCTCCCGAATCTGCTTCCTGCGTTTCGTCAACCTGGCCATCAGCTCACCCCTTCCACGTCGAGACCCATGCTGCGCGCCGTTCCGGCGATCGTCCGTACGGCAGCATCCAGGTCGGCGGCCGTGAGATCGGGATCCTTGGTGGTCGCGATCTCCTCGAGCTGCTTGCGGGTCACCTTGCCCACCTTCTGCAGGTTGGGCACGCCCGAGCCCTTCGTTACGTTCGCGGCCTTGCGCAGCAGCACCGCCGCCGGTGGCGTGCGGGTGATGAACGTGAAGCTGCGGTCGCTGTACACGGTGATCACCACCGGTATCGGCAATCCGGGCTCGGTACCCTGCGTCTCGGCATTGAACGCCTTGCAGAACTCCATGATGTTCACGCCGTGCTGACCCAGCGCGGGACCGACGGGCGGGCTCGGATTCGCCTGCCCGGCCGGGACCTGCAGCTTGATGTAGCCGGTTACCTTCTTTGCCATGCCTTCTCTACCTCTGTCGGGTTCAAGCGCCGTTCCGGCTCCCCGTCGTTTCCGTCATCGTCTGCGTAGCAGCCTGCCCCGATGGCTCTTACTCAAGCCCGGC
>CAZTAE010000424.1:0-2209 GCA_964611535.1 uncultured Woeseiaceae bacterium | reverse complement strand
TTCAGCCAGCAGGACACGTACACGAGCAGGGCGAAACTCGCGGAATGCGATTCGGGAAAACCGTATTCGCCGAAACCTTCGATCTGCCGGTAGATCTGCCGCGCGAACTCCTCCGAATAGCCGCGCCCGCGCATGCCCTTGATCAGCTTCTGCTCGAAAGGACCGAGTGCCCCGCGCCGCTTCCAGGCCGCCATGGCCCGGCGCAGCCGATCGGCCTCCCCGGGCGTGAAACCCGCCGCGGCCACCGCAAGCTGCATGACCTGCTCCTGAAAGATCGGCACGCCGAGCGTGCGCTCCAGGACGCCGCGGATCTCGTCGCTCGGATAGTCGACCTTCTCGTCGCCGGCGCGCCGCTTGAGATAGGGATGCACCATGTCGCCCTGGATGGGGCCGGGACGGACGATCGCCACCTCGATCACCAGGTCGTAATAGTTGCGCGGCTTCAACCTCGGCAGCATCGCCATCTGCGCGCGGGACTCGATCTGGAACACCCCCATCGTATCGCCCTCGCAGATCATGTCGTACACCGCCGGGTCCTCGGCGGGGATATTCGCGAGTGTGTACGCGCGGCCGCGAAACCCCTTGATGAGGTCGAAGCTGCGGCGGACCGCCGTCAGCATGCCGAGGGCGAGCACATCCACCTTGATCAGCCCCAGATCATCGAGGTCGTCCTTGTCCCACTGCACGACCGTGCGCTCCGGCATCGCCGCGTTCTCCACCGGCACGAGCTCCGCGAGCGGCCCCCGCGAGATGACGAAGCCGCCGACGTGCTGCGACAGGTGGCGCGGGAAACGGATGAGCTGCCGCACGAGGTACAGCAGGCGCCGGATGACCGCGCTGTCGGGGTCGAGCCCCGCCTCGACGACCCGGCTCGCATCCACCTCCTTGCCGTCCCACCACTGCATCGAGCGGGCCAGCCGGTCGACCTGCAAACCCGAAAGCCCCAGCGCCTTGCCGACGTCGCGCAATGCGCTCCGTGGCTGGTAGGTAATCACCGTCGCGGCCAGCGCCGCGCGGTCCCTGCCGTATTTCCGGTAGATGTACTGGATCACTTCCTCGCGGCGCTCGTGCTCGAAGTCGACGTCGATGTCCGGCGGCTCGTTGCGCTCTCTCGAAATGAAACGCTCCACGAGCACGGACATCCTGCCCGGATCCACTTCCGTGACGCCGAGGCAGAAACAGACGGCGGAATTCGCCGCCGAGCCGCGGCCCTGGCAGAGAATGCCCTGGCTGCGCGCCCAGGCAACGATGTCGTACACCGTCAGGAAATAGGCCTCGTACCCGAGGCTCGCAATGAGCTCGAGCTCGTGCTCCACGAGCTTCACCACCTTCTCCGGTGGGCCCTCCGGCCAGCGCCTTCGCATGCCTTCCCCGCTCAAACGACGCAGATAGCTCGCCGGTGTCTCCCCCTCCGGCACGATCTCGTCCGGATACTCGTAGCGCAGCTCGTCGAGCGAGAACTCGATCCTCTCCGCAATCGAAAGCGTCTCGCGCCTGAGCGCTTCCGGATAGATCCTCGCGATCGTCGGCGGCGTTCGCAGGTAACGCTCGCCGTTCGGATACAGCGCAAAACCGGCGCGATCCAGCGTCGTCCCGAGGCGCACCGCCGTCACCGTATCCTGCAGCGCCCGCCGCTCCCGGCAGTGCATGTGCACGTCGCCGCTCGCGACCAGCGGGAGGCCGAGCTCATTCCCCAGCCGTTCGAGCCGACTCAGCCGCTCGCGATCGACGCCGTCCGCAAGCAGCTCGACCGCAATCCACAGCCGCCCGCGAAACACCTCCGGCATCCAGCGGTTCTCATCATCAAGCACCAGCCGGTTGTCGGGCACCCACAGCACCAGGCAATCCGGCAGCCCGTCGGCGAACGCCTCCTTCCCGAGGCGATAGCTGCCCTTCTCCGCCGCGCGCCGGCCTTCCGTGATGAGCCGGCACAGCCGGGCATACCCCCGACGGTTCCGCGCCAGCACCACCAGCTTCAATCCGTTCTCGAGCTCGAGCTCCGATCCCACGATGAGCTTCTTGAGCCCGTAATCCTTCGCGGCCATGTGCGCGCGCACCACACCCGCGACCGAACACTCGTCGGTGATCGCAAGCGCCTCGTAACCCAGCTCGCACGCCCGATGCACCAGCTCCTCGGGATGCGACGCCCCCCGCAGAAACGTAAAGTTGCTGACCGCATGCAGCTCCGCGTACCGCAAATCACTCATCG
>CAZTAE010000423.1:0-2216 GCA_964611535.1 uncultured Woeseiaceae bacterium | reverse complement strand
GGGCGGAAGGTCGTCGTGCCGACTTTCGGGATCGCCTCACCGGTAACTTCCGCCAGGATCGCAAGAGCGTTGATGTTCGAGGTCTTGCCCTGGTCCGTGCCGAAGCCGGTGAGCGTGTAGCGCTTCATGTGCTCGACCGATTCGAAGCCTTCCTGCACGGCAAGGCGGATGTCGGCGGCCGTCGTGTCGTTTTGCAGGTCGACGAAGTGCTTGTGCTTGCCCCGCGCAGGCGGTTCGGCGTCCGGGATGAGCCAGAGCGGGGACGGCGGCCCGGGATCGTCCGCTTCCGCCGCCGGCGCCGGTGCGTCGGCCGGCTCGAAGCCGCAGGCGCGGGCGGCTTCGAAGCCTGCGGCGTGGCCTTCTTCCAGCGCCTTCGCCAGCGAGAAGGTGCCGTTGCAGGCACCGGCGGAGACCTGCGCCTGCCGCGCCTCGCCGGGCCTGAAGCAGCCCCGGGTCTCGTCGTAGATCAGCGTGCCCCGCGACTGGCTGTGCAGGTGGACGACCGGGCTGTACCCGCCGGAGACGGCGAGTAGATCGCAGGCGAGCCATTCCGCCTTGCCCGCGGCGCTGCCCTCGAGCGGGGCGACGGCGACGCGCGAGAGCCGCTTGTGACCACGCGTGTCGCAGACGACGTGACCGGTTCGGACGGGAATGCCACGGAGCTTCACCGCTTCCACGAGCGGGCCGGGCGGTTCCCGACGCGCATCCACCACCGCCGCGACGCCGGCGCCGGCCTCTAGCAGGGCCGGCACCGCGTCGTAGGCCCGGTCGTTGTTCGTGAACAGCACCGCGCGGCGACCCGGCAGCACGCCGTAGCGGTTGATGTAGGTTTGCACGGCGCCGGCGAGCATGATGTTGGGGCGGTCGTTGTTGGCGAAGACCAGCGGGCGTTCATGGGCGCCGGTGGCGAGGATCACGCGGCGCGCGCGGAAATGCCGGATGCGTTCGCGGGGCGTGTGCGGGGGCGGGACGGCGCCGGGGGGGACGAGTCGTTCGAGGGCGGCGAGGCAGTTGTTGTCGTAGTAGCCGAAGACGGTGGTGCGGGGGAGCAAAAGGACGTTGTCGAGGGTCGCGAGCTCCTCGACGACGGCTTGCGGCCATTCAGTCGCGGAGCGGCCGTCGATCTTTGCTGCAGGGCTGGGGAGTGTCGCTTCGGTCGACAGGTCGCCCGCGGGGCGGGCTCCTACCAGGGTGCCGCCGAGGGTTTCGCCTTCGTCAGCGAGGATGACGTGCGCGCCGGCCGCCGCGGCTGCGCGCGCGGCGGCAAGACCTGCCGCGCCTGCGCCCACGACCAGGATGTCGCAGTGGTGGTACGTCCTGTCGTAGGTATCGAGGTCCGGGTAGGCAGGGGCTTTGCCCCAGCCGCCGGCGCGGCGGATGACGGGCTCGAACACCCTGTGCCACAGGAAAGGGGAGCCGAAGAAGGTCTTGTAGTAGAAGCCGGCCGGCATGAAGCGGGACAAGAGGCCCGCGGCCGCGCCCAGGTCGAAGCCGACCGAGGGGAAGGCGTTGACGCTCTTCGCGATGAGGCCCTCGTAGAGCGGGACTTCTGTTGCCTTCACGTTCGGCGTCGTGCGTGCGCCCTCGCCCACCTGCACGATCGCGTTCGGCTCCTCGACGCCCGCCGCCATGATGCCGCGCGGGCGGTGGTACTTGAAGCTGCGCGCGACGAGGTGCACGCCGTTGGCGAGCAGCGCGGAGGCCAGCGTGTCGCCGGGGTGACCCTCGTAGCGCTGGCCGTTGAAGCTGAAGGACAGCGTACGCGAGCGGTCGATCCCGGTACCCGTATGCAGGCGGTACGGCTGAGTCATGACAACCATCTCCCGCCATGACCGACTGCGCGATGCATCGCGCGCCACGCGCGCAGCCGATGCCGCCGCTCCGCCGCGTGCAGACGCAGTCGGTGGCGCGGATTCCGCGCCGTTGTCGCGCCGGTGTGTCGCCGCGGGCGATTATCGTCCGTCACGGCTCCGGCTCTCCCATCCTGTACACCGCCAGGATTTCGTGCGTCACCGTGTGCCGCTTCACGTTGAACCAGCGGCGGCAGCCCGCGGCGTGCACCCAGCGCTCGGCAAACGGGCCCTTCGGGTTATCGCGCATAAAAAGGTATTCCGCCCACTCGGCATCCGAAAGCGCGTCCGGATCTTCCGGGCGGGCGATATGCGCCTGGCCGCCGTAACGGAACTCCGTCTCGTCGCGGACGCCGCACCAGGGAC
>CAZTAE010000422.1:0-2225 GCA_964611535.1 uncultured Woeseiaceae bacterium | reverse complement strand
GCGACTGCGAGCTCCTGGAGATTTCGCTGCATCACCCGCACCCGGACAACGTCCGCCAGCGGCTGCGCGCGCTCGGGCTCGACTACCCGGTCCAGACGGCCGAGGAACCGGGGGTGCGCGCCAGGATCAAGACTCCCAAAGGCACCGTGGCGCTTTAGCGGCCGCCGACGGGCGGTCCGCGTGTGGCTACCGCTTCATTCGGGCTGGAGGAAGCTTTCTCCGTAGTCCATCGGCGGAAGACGGAAGAGGGCGGCGAGGCTCTGGCCGATGTCGGCGAAGGTCTCGCGCCGGCCGATCGAGCCTGCGGCGACGCCCGCGCCGCAGGCGAGCACGGGGATGTTCTCGCGCGTGTGATCGGAGCCGTGCCAGGACGGATCGCAGCCGTGGTCGGCGCAGACCAGGAGGAGGTCGCCCTCCTGCAGCAGCGCCGTCAACTCCGGCAGGCGACCGTCGAAATACTCCAGTGCATCCGCGTACCCTTCGACGTCCCGGCGATGGCCGTACAGCATGTCGAAGTCGACGAAGTTCGTGAAGACTATCGACCGATCCGGCGCGTCCTTCATCGCTTCGAGGGTGGCATCGAAGAGCGCGGCGTTGCCGGTCGCTTTCACTTTCGTGGTAATGCCCCGGTGTGCGTAGATGTCCGAGATCTTGCCGATGCCGATCACCTCGCCGCCTGCTTCGACCAGCTTGTCGAGAACGGTCGGCGACGGCGGCGGCACCGTGAGGTCGCGCCGATTGCCCGTGCGGACGAAGCTGCTCCTGTCCTTGCCGACGAACGGGCGGGCGATGACGCGGCCGACGTTGTACTCGTCGACCAGCTCGCGGGCGATGTCGCAAAGCTCGTACAGGCGCTCGAGACCAAAGGTCTTTTCGTGACACGCGATCTGGAAGACGCTGTCCGCCGACGTGTAGACGATCGGCTTGCCGGTGCGCATGTGTTCCTCGCCGAGCTTCTCGATGATCTTCGTGCCCGATGCGTGACAGTTCCCCAGCACGCCCGGCAGTTCGGCACGGTCGACGAGCTCGCTCAGCAACTTTCCGGGGAACGTGTCTTCCTCGCCCTTGAAATAACCCCACTCGAAGAGCACCGGCACGCCGGCGACCTCCCAGTGGCCGCTGGGCGTGTCTTTGCCGGTGCTGAGTTCCGTCGCGTACCCGTAGGCCCCGGCCACGTCGCCGGACGAATCGCAGCCGGCCGGGAAGGCTCCTGCGCTCTCCTTCGCGGCGTGGAACAGGCCGAGACGCGCGAGGTGAGGCAACTGCAGCGGCTTGCCGACGCTCGTCCGGTAGTCGGCTATGCTGCCGAGGGTATTCGCGCCGGTGTCGCCGAAGCGGCCGGCATCCTCGGTCGCGCCGATGCCGAAGGAATCCAGCATCAGGATGATCGCCCGGGTCATCTATCCTCCTGTGCTACGGGCCAAAATCCCGAGCGCGCGCTATTGCAGCGTGAAGAACAGCCCTGCGAGCGTGGCGCTCATGAGATTCGACAGTGTACCTCCTATGACAGCTTTCAGCCCGAGTCGTGCGATATCCCGCCTGCGGCCGGGGACGATGCTGCCGAGACCGCCCAGCAATATCGCGATGGAGGTCAGGTTGGCGAAACCGCAGAGGGCGAACGTGATTATTATCTCGGAGCGCGGCGTGAGCGCATCCTGGATCAGGACGAAGTTCGCGTAGGCATAGAACTCGTTGATCACGAGCTTCTGGCCGATCAGGCTGCCCGCTTCCACGGCCTCGCTCCAGGGCACCCCCACGAGAAAGGCGAGCGGCGCAAACAGCTTGCCGAGCACGAGCTGCAGCGTCAGGTCCTCGAAGCCGAACCAGCCGCCGATGAGGCCCAGCATGCCGTTCAGCAGCGCGATCATGGCGACGAAGGCCAGCAGCATTGCGCCGACGTTCAGCGCGAGCGTGAGCCCCGTGGCCGCGCCGTTGCCGATGGCCTCGAAGACGTTGACCGCCCTCTCCTCGCCGCCGGTTTCCTTCGGGTCGAAGCTGACGTGGCCGCGCTCCGTCTCCGGCAGCAGTATCTTCGCCATCAGCAAACCGCCGGGCGCCGCCATGAAGCTCGCGGTGATCAGGTACTCCAGGTTGACGCCCATCGCGGCATACCCGGCCATGACGGCGCCGGCGATGGTCGCGCAGCCGCAGGTCATCACCGCGAAAAGCTCGGACTCGCTCATGCGATCGAGGTACGGCTTGACGACGAGCGGGGCTTCCGTATG
>CAZTAE010000421.1:0-2232 GCA_964611535.1 uncultured Woeseiaceae bacterium | reverse complement strand
ATGTCCTTCGTGCTGGCGCCGTGGAAGCCCTTCTCGGCAAAGACCGCCGCGGCAGAGCGGATCGCCTGCAGGCGCTGATGCTGGTAGCGGTTGTTCTGCGTCTCGCGGCTCAAGGGTCCTTCCCGTGCTGGGCGACAGGAAGTGGGATTCTATAGGGCTATAGAAGCCAAGTCAACGATGGACTGAAATGTCGCTTCTTCAGTAGCTTGAATGAGCTGCGGCTCGATATGCCTATTGATTCCGGCAGCGCTGCGGCCGTCCAGGGCAGGACGCGCTCTCCGGAGGCCGGCGTCGTGTGGGGACGCACGAAGATGCGCCAGGTGCCGAGGCTGAGGAGCGGCACCGCGTAAATGGCAATGACGGCCCAGGCGAGCCAGCCGTAGCCCCTGGCGATGAGATCGATGAGCCCAGCGAAGGCCGCAAGCAAGCGCTTCAACTCATACTCCTTCCGTCGCTTACCCGAAGCAGGCGTCGACGAGGCGCCTGAGCCCGCTGCGCATCGGGTCGGCGACCGGCAGACCCGTCTCCCCGGCGAGGCGCTCGATCATTTGCAGTGCTTCCCCTTCCGGCAATTGTTCGGTGTTGAGGCTGATGCCGCCACAACGAATGTCCGGGTTCGTACGCCGGCCCAGCCGCAGGTTGAGCTCGATCGTCTCCTCGACGCCCGGCAGCTGGAAGCCCTCGTGGCCGAGCATGTGCGTGCGGTCCGGCTTGTGGCAGACGACGATCACGTCCGGCTGGCTGCCGTGGAGCAGCGCGAGCGCGACGGGGGCGTACGCGGGATGGAACAGCGAGCCCTGCCCCTCGATCACGTCCCAGTGATCCGGGGCGGCATCGGGAGTCAGCATCTCCGCCGCGCCGGCCGCGAAATCGGCGACCACCGCGTCCATGGGCACGCCGCTGCCGGCGATCAGGATGCCGGTCTGGCCGGTCGCGCGAAAGTCGGCGGCGAGTCCGCGTTCCCGGGCGGCCCTGGCGAGCGCGAGTGCCGTGTACTTCTTGCCCAGGGCACAGTCGGTGCCGACCGTGAGCAGGCGCCGGCCGCTGCGCTTGCGGCCGCTGGCGACCGGGATACCGGGCGGCGGCGTGCGGACGTCGACGAGGCGCCGGCCACTGCGCCGCGCGGCTTCCGCGAGCGCGGGCGTAGCCGCCAGGCGGGTGTGCATGCCGCTGACGAGGTCGAGGCCGGCTTCCAGCGCGGCGACGAGCGGCTGAACCCAGCTAGCCTTGAGCTCGCCCCCCACGTTCGCAACCCCGATCACTATGGAGCGGGCGCCCTTTGCGCGCGCTTCGGCCGGCGTCAGCGTGGGAAGCCCGACCGTTACGGCACCCGGGCCGCAGGCCATCTCGCCGATGCAGCGCTCCGCCGCCCAGTCGCGCAGCCCGAACGCGGTCTTGGCGTAGTCGCGCTCCGTCACGTCGCCGAGAAACAGGAGATACGGCGCCGGGAACTCGAGCGGCCGGCGCGGAATCGCCTCGCCGGCTGCGGCGCCCGCGGAGCTCATGCGGAGGCGGGGCGGCGTCACGCGGCGCTCAGTAGTTCACGTCGAAGGCGATCAGGTCGTAGGCGAGCGCGACCCACAGCACGACCAGGAACGAGAGCGCGAGGATCACCGACCACGCCTTGGCCGTCTTGCGGCGATTGCTCGCCAGAACGACGCGCGCATTCCACAGCCCGACGACGGCCGCGCCGACGAAGACGACCAGCGAAAGAATCTGAAGCGTCCAGATCCAGGGATCGAGCGCGCCGCTGAGGGCGTTGAGGTCCGACATCATCTGCATCACGGTCACGCCCCATGCCGCCAGCAGGAGCAGCGCGGCGAGGGTGGCCAACCGTGCCCATCGATGCGCTTTGGCATCCCGGCCGGTGAGGCCATAGGGCGCGCCGTAGTAGCGGCGGATCAGCGCTGCGGACGGCCAGGCGAGGGTCGACAGGAGGAACGCGGCAAAAGCGCCGATCAGCGCCGGCACCAGCCACACGCCCGAGCGCCACCCTGGCGACGGCTCGAAGACCATGAAGGGCGAGAGCATATCGAAGGTGAAGCGCACCACCCGGCCGTCGTCGACCTCGGCCGCAAGCAGGTCCTTGCCGCCTTCCTCCTTCCACACGAACGGCGCGATCTCGCGCCACCGCACGGGCTCGCCGGCCAGATCCGTCATGAGCGGCACGCTGATCGTGCCGTCCTCGTTGGGTATCACCTTGACCTGCCCGAACAGGTTGAGGAGGCTGAG
>CAZTAE010000420.1:0-2234 GCA_964611535.1 uncultured Woeseiaceae bacterium | reverse complement strand
CGCGACGACGGCGCGCATCGCCTCCTGCGCCCGCTCGAGCTGCTCGAGCGAGAGCGTGCGGATGCCGCCGTGCACCACGGCCCGGCGCGGCACGACGTTGGTCTTGCCGAAGGCCGAGCCGCGGTTCTCCTCGAAATCGTATTCGACGTCCGTGCCGCCCACGATGGCGCCGGCGTTGAAGGTGAGGTACTCCTCGCCGCGCACCTCCTCGTAGAACGCGTCCAGAATGCGCGCGGCCTCGAAGATCGCGCCGGCGCCGACGTCGTCGCTGAAGACGCGCGACGAGTGCGCCTGAACGCCCTCGACCTCCAGCCGCCAGTCGCTGGAGCCGCGGCGCGCGGCGGTCGCCCAGTCCCTGCCCTCGTGGACCGCGGCGCCCTCGAAGCCGAGCGCGATATCGGCCCATTTGCCGGCCTCCACCAGGTCGCGCCGCGACACGGAGAGCGGCCGACCCGCTTTCTCCTCGTCGCCGGTGTAGAACACCACGAGCTGCAGCCCGTCGAGCTGACCGGCATGCCGCAGCGCCCTGAGCGCCTGGATGATGACGACGTTGCCGGACTTCATGTCGATGACGCCCGGACCGGTGGCGATGTTGCCGTCGCGCCGAAAACTGTCGAACGCGTCGCCGGCCTCGAACACCGTGTCCAGGTGGCCGATCAGCAGCATCCGCGGCCCCCGCCGGCCTTCCTGCCTGGCCACGAGGTGCCCGCCGCGCTGCAGCTCGGGCGGTTGCTCGATCCACTCCACCTCGAGCCCCAGTTCCTCGAGCTCCGGCTCGAGAACCTGCGCGACCTCGCGCACGCCTTCCGCGTTCATCGTCCCGCTGCCGATGTTGACCGTCTCCTCCAGGAGGTCGATCGCCTCCTCCGCGTGCGCGTCGATCCAGGCGATCATCGCCTGCTCCACCTCGTCCGGGCCCTCCGCGGCCGCGGCCGGGAACCCCGCCAGCGCGGGCGGAAGAAGAAATGCGACTGCGATGGCGGATTTTCTCATGATGCCCGTTCCGGCTGCGCGCGGGGCACGCGGATGTTCTCGACGAGGTGCTGTATCCGCTCGGGCGGCGGCGCCGTCAGGCGGCTCACCACCAGGGCCACGGCGAAGTTCAGCAGCATGCCGATGACGCCGATGCCTTCCGGCGAGATGCCGAAGAGCCACTCCTCCGGCAGGTTGTCGCCCCAGGGGGAGCCTGCCCACTTCAGGAACAGCCCCTTATGGTATTCGATGTAACCGTAAGTGAAGAGGAGGCCCGTCAGCATGCCGGCGATGGCGCCCTCCTTGTTGACGCGCTTGAAGAAGATGCCGAGAAGTATCACCGGGAACAGCGACGCGGCCGCCAGCCCGAACGCGAAGGCGACCACCTGGGCCACCCACCCGGGCGGGTCGAGGCCCAGGTAACCGGCGATGAGAATACCCGCCGCCGCGGCGATGCGACCGGCCAGAAGTTCCTGCTTCTCGGTGATCCCGGGCAGGAAGATGCCCTTCACCAGGTCGTGCGAGACCGCGGCCGATATCACCAGCAGCAGGCCCGCCGCGGTGGACAGCGCCGCCGCGATGCCGCCCGCGGCGACCAGCGCGATCACCCAGTCCGGCAATCGCGCGATCTCCGGGTTCGCGAGCACCATGATGTCCCGGTCGACGGTCATCTCGTTGCCGCGCCAGCCGTATTCCCGGGCGGTGGCGGCGAAGGCCGGGTTGTCGTCGTTGTAGTACTGGATCCGGCCGTCGTCGTTCAGATCCTCGAAGCCGAGCAGCCCCGTACGCTCCCACCGGTCCATCCAGGGCGGCTGCGCGTCGTAGCGCAGGTTGCCGGCCGGCGCGCCCACTTCGCCCGGCTGCACCGTATCCACGAGGTTGTAGCGCGCCATCGCGCCGACCGCCGGGGCCGTCGTGTATAGAATGGCGATGAAGAGCAGCGCGAAACCGGCCGAGGTGCGCGCGTCGCGAACTCTGGGGACGGTGAAAAAGCGGACGATGACGTGCGGCAGACCGGCGGTGCCGACCATCAGCGCGAGCGTAATGCAGAAGATGTCGATCTTGCTCTTTCCCGGCGCGGTGTACTCGCTGAAGCCGAGGGAGGTGACGACGTCGTCGAGCTTGTCCAGCAGGCTGACGCCCGTATCCGCCACCTCGCTGCCGAAGGCGAGCTGCGGTATCGGGTTGCCGGTGAGCTGGATGGCGATGAACACCGCCGGCACCGTGTAGGCGAAGATCAGCACGCAGTACTGCGCCACCTG
>CAZTAE010000419.1:0-2238 GCA_964611535.1 uncultured Woeseiaceae bacterium | reverse complement strand
GGGCTGTTCCTGTGCCTGTTCAGCCTTACCATGCTGCCGCCCGTTCTCTTCAGCGTCATCTTCGACGACGGCGCCTGGGTCCCGTTCCTGGAAGGCTTTGCGGTCACGCTGGTGGCAGGTGTGGTCCTGTGGCTGCCGGTGCGAAACGAACGCGGCGAGCTGCGCCTGCGCGACGGCTTCCTCGTCGTCTCGTCGTTCTGGATCGTGCTGGGCCTCTTCGGCGCGGCGCCGTTCCTGTTTTCCCACGACCCGCCGATGTCCGTCACGGACGCGGTTTTCGAGTCGATGTCCGGGCTGACCACGACCGGCGCCACCGTGCTCACGGGGCTCGACGGCCTGCCGGAGTCCATCCTCTATTACCGGCAACAGCTGCAATGGCTGGGCGGCATGGGCATCATCGTCCTCGCCGTCGCCATCCTGCCGATGCTGGGCGTCGGCGGCATGCAGCTCTATCGCGCGGAAACACCGGGGCCCATCAAGGACACGAAGCTGACGCCGCGGGTGACCGAGACCGCCCGGGCGCTGTGGTATCTCTATCTCGCCTTCACCATCGCCTGCGCGCTCGCTTATTTCCTTGCCGGGATGAGCTGGTTCGACGCGATCTGCCACGCCTATTCCACCGTCTCGATCGGCGGGTTCTCGACCCACGACCTCAACATGGGCTACTTCGGCAGTACCGCCGTGGAGCTGGTCGCCGTGGTCTTCATGTTCATCGCCGGCATCAATTTCTCGCTGCATTTCTTCACCTGGCGCTACCTGAGGTTCAGTCACTACGGAGACAATCCCGAATTCCGCGCCTACGCCATGGTGCTGGCGGGCATCTCGCTGACGGTTGTAGCCACGCTGCTCTGGAACGACACCTTCGACACGACGACGGCTGGCATCGTCAACGGGCTGTTCACGGCCGTCTCGATCTCGACGACCACCGGTTTCACCACCGGCGACTTCTCCGCCTGGCCGGGAGCGTTGCCGGTGCTCCTGGTGTTCGCGAGTTTCGTCGGCGGCTCCGCGGGCTCGACCGCCGGCGGCATCAAGGTGATCCGCTGGTTCCTCATCTACAAGCAGGGCGTACGGGAGATCGTACGGCTCGTGCATCCGACGGCGGCGCTGCCGGTCAAGGTCGGACGGCAGGTGATTCCCGACCGCGTCGTGGACGCCGTCTGGGGGTTTTTCTCCGTCTACATCATTGTGTTCGGCGGCATGATGCTCGGCATGCTGGCGACCGGAATGGACCAGGTGACGGCGTTTTCCGCGGTCGCGGCGACCCTGAACAACCTCGGTCCGGGGCTGGGGGACGTCACGCTGGGGTTCATGTCGGTCGGCGATCCGGCCAAGTGGATAGCCGTGGCGGGCATGTTGCTGGGGCGCCTGGAAATTTTTACCCTGTTGGTCCTGTTTACTCCCGCTTTCTGGCGCCGTTGATGAGCGATCGCATCGCACCGCTGCTCGCCATGCTCGACCGGGGACAGGACTCGGCGCTGCTGCGCTTTTCGCTCGGCAACGAGTATGCCGCCGTCGGCGACTTTGCGGCCGCAGCGGAGCACCTCCGGCGGGCGGTGGAAATGGACCGGGGCTATTCCGCTGCCTGGAAGCTCCTCGGCCGCGCACTGGCGGAGGAGGGGCGTACCGCGGAGGCGAAGGACGCCTACCGCGAAGGCATCGGCGTCGCGAAAGACAAGGGCGACCGCCAGGCGGCGAAGGAAATGCAGGTGTTTCTCAGGCGGCTGGAAAAGCAGTCCGGCAGCTAGGCCCCCGGGGGAGGCTCCAGGTGACCGACAAGCCGGCGCGCGTCAGCCGCGCCATAGACCGCTTCAGCGTTCTGACGGGCAACGCCGTTGCCTGGCTGACGCTCGGCATGGTGCTCGTCACCTTCCTGATCGTCATCCTGCGCTACGCGTTCAACGCGGGCCTGATATGGCTGCAGGAATCGGTGATCTGGATGCATGCCGCCGTGTTCATGCTCGGCGCCGCATCGACCCTGCAGCGCGACGAACACGTCCGCGTGGATATCTTCTACCGCGGTCTGATCCCCCGGTACCGCGGCTGGATCGACCTCGCCGGCGTGCTCCTGTTCCTGCTGCCGCTTTGCGGCTTCCTGCTCTACACCTCGTACGACTACGTGGCCGCCTCGTGGAGCCTTCGCGAAGGATCGCGGGACGCCGGCGGGCTGCCGTATCCGCTCGTGCCGCTGCTCAAGACGCTGCTGCTGATCATGCCGCTGGCGGTCGCGTTGCAGGG
>CAZTAE010000418.1:0-2239 GCA_964611535.1 uncultured Woeseiaceae bacterium | reverse complement strand
CAGTGATGGCCGCGCTCAAGCTGCTGGAAACGCGCCAGCGCCGCGACCAGTTCGTACTGCTGTTCATCTCGATTTTCCTGATCATGGCGTCGCTCCTGCGCGAGCAGCACGTCTGGTCCCTGCCCTTCCTGATCGCGGGTCTCACGTTGACGATGACCGCGTGGTTACGCCTGTCGGCGTCGAACGAGACGGCGGTGCGCCAGAGTTTCGCGACCGGCGGCAGGCTCATGCTGTACGCGGCTCCGCTGGCCCTCGCCATGTGGGTATTCTTTCCGCGTATCGCGACGCCGTTCTGGTCCGTGCCGATCGACACCAGCACGGCCGCCACGGGACTTAGCGACACGATGAGCCCCGGCGACATCAGTGGCCTGTCGCAATCGGACGCGGTGGCGTTTCGCGCAACGTTCGACGGCGCCGTTCCCGAATCCGGCGCCCGGTACTGGCGCGGCCTGGTCCTGCACCGCTTCAACGGGCGGACCTGGAGCGGCAGCGATCCGGTCGCCGACCTGCGCGCCCTGGCGGAAGTCGAGGCGCTTGGCGAGCCGGTGGCCTACGAGGTCACCATGGAACCGACGCGGCAGCACTGGATCCTGGCGCTGGACATGCCGCACCAGTGGTCGCTGGACAAGACGTTCATGGGTCCGCAACAACAGCTGGCGCGGGCGCAGCCGGTCGACCAGCGGCTCGCCTATGACGCGCTCTCCTACCTGCGCTACCGGACGAACGTCTCGCTCACCCGGGCCGCGCGCGAGTGGTACCTCCGGCTGCCGACCGACAGTAACGTCCGGACGGCGGAGCTCGCGGTCCGGATGCGACGGGGCGCGCGCGACGAGGAAGCCTACATCGACGCCGTGCTCGCGATGTTCCGGGAGGAGGCGTTTTACTACACGCTGGAGCCGCCGCCGCTCGGCAGCAATCCCGTGGACGGCTTTCTCTTCGGAACCCGGCGGGGCTTCTGCGAGCATTACGCCTCTGCCTTCGCGGTGATGATGCGCGCGGCGGGCATCCCCTCGCGCATCGTGCTCGGCTACCAGGGCGGCGAGATGAATCCGCTCGGCAGCTACATGATCGTGCGCCAGTCGGATGCGCACGCCTGGACGGAGGTGTGGCTGCGAGACCGGGGCTGGGTACGGGTCGACCCCACCGCCGCCGTCGCGCCGGAGCGCATCGAGGTCGGGATGTCCGGCGCGCGCTTCGGCGACGCCGGCACCCGCTGGGGCCTCACGAGCCCGGTGCTGTGGGTCTACCAGCTCGAGCTCGCCTGGGACCTGCTCAACGCCAGCTGGAACGCGTGGATACTCGGGTACGGACCGGAGAACCAGGCGCGCTTCATGCGCTGGCTGGGCATGGACAATCCCGACTGGCGCAAGATGATGCTGACCCTGGTCGCGGTGATCGTGATGCTGGTCGTGCTCGTCAGCCTGCTGCTGCTGTACCGCTACCGGCCACCGGCAAAGGACGAGGCCGCGCGCCTCTACCGGCAGTTCGTGCGCAAGGCCGGCCTCGCGCCGGGACGCGGCGAGACGCCGCGCGCCTACGCCGCACGGCTCGGGGCCGCCGGTATCGCCGACACGCGCGACACCGATGCCGTCACGCGCTGGTACCTCGCCGCCCGCTACGGTCCGCCGCGCGAACGAAGCCTCGACGCGCTGCGGACGGCGGTGCGCCTGTTCCGGCGCCGCGCGCGACCTTGAATCTGCAAAACTGTCCTCGAGCATTGTTCATGAATCAGTGGCTCTTGCCTGGGACTGTGACCCCGCTGTGGAGGTTCCGGCACCCCCTGCGGGGGGTCCTTTGGCGGAAATAAAGCGGACCGCAGGGAGCCATTCCGCCAAAGGACCCCCCGCAGGGGGTGTCGGAACCGGCTTAAGTCAGTGCCATTCGTTCATGAATTGGCTCACTCCCAGCCACACCTCCGCTTCCCACCCAGTCGCCGGTTCCTAAAGCTCGCGGGTTTCGCGGAAGACGACGTCGGGCCAGCGTTCCTGGGTGAGGCCGAGATTGACGCGCGTCGGCGCGATGTAGACGAGCCTCTCGCTGTGATCGAGAGCCAGGTTGTCGTGCGCCTTGCGCCGGAACTCGTCGAGCTTGCGGTCGTCACCGGCCTCGACCCAGCGGGCCGTGGCGACACCCACCGCCTCGAACTGGCAGTCGACTTTGTACTCGTCGCGCAGGCGATGCGCGACGACGTCGAACTGCAGGGGACCCACGGCGCCGAGTATCAGGTCGTTGTTGCGCA
>CAZTAE010000417.1:0-2239 GCA_964611535.1 uncultured Woeseiaceae bacterium | reverse complement strand
GGCGTCATCTCGAGCTTGTTGACCGGCATGATCTTGCCGTCGATCTTGATCTTGGCCGGCGCAAATGGCGCGAAGAAGAGGTCGGAGGCCTTTTTCTCCACCATCAGCTTGAAGAGCGGCTTTACGTTCATGGCTGGTTGTCCGCCTTCGTCAGAATGTCCGGGCCGTGTCTTCTTCGACGATCTTCAGGCTGTCGCCCTGCTTCTCCTCGAGGCCTCCTTCGCGCTTGCTTTCCAGCTTGACGCGCAGGCGCAGCTCGTTCTTCGAATCCGCGTTCCGCATGGCTTCCTCGTAGGAAATGACGCCGTCCTCGTACAGTGCGAACAGCGCCTGGTCGAAGGTCTGCATGCCAAGCCGCGTCGACTTCGCCATGATCTCCTTGATGTGCGATACCTCGCCCTTGAAGATCAGGTCGGCGATCAGCGGCGAGTTCAGCATGATCTCCATCGCGGCAACGCGGCCGACGCCGCTTTCTCGCGGGATCAGGCGCTGCGAAATGAATGCCTTGGTGTTCAGCGACAGGTCCATCAGCAGCTGCTGGCGCCGTTCTTCGGGAAAGAAATTGATGATACGATCCAGCGCCTGGTTGGCGCTGTTGGCGTGCAGGGTAGCCAGGCACAGGTGACCGGTCTCGGCGAACTGAATACCGTACTCCATCGTGGCCTTGTCACGGATCTCGCCGATCAGGATGACGTCGGGCGCCTGCCGCAGGGTGTTCTTCAGCGCCGCGTGCCAGGACTCGGTGTCGACGCCCACCTCGCGCTGCGTGATGACGCAGCCCCTGTGCGGGTGCACGTACTCGACCGGGTCCTCTATCGAGATGATGTGTCCCTTCGAATGTTCGTTGCGATGACCGATCATGGCGGCCAGCGTAGTGGATTTGCCGGACCCGGTGCCGCCGACGACGATAACCAGGCCTCGCTTGTTCATCACGACGTCCTTCAGGATCGGCGGCAATTCCAGCTCGCCGAGGGTCGGGATCTCCGTGGTGATCGTGCGCAGCACGGCGCCGACCTGGCCCTGCTGGATGAACGCGCTGACGCGGAAGCGGCCTATGCCCTGCGGGCTGATGGCGAAATTGCATTCCTTCGTCGCGTCGAATTCCCTGATCTGCTTGTCGTTCATGATCGAGCGCACCATCATGGCCGACTGCTCGGCGGTCAGGGGCGTATCGGTCGCCTTGTGGATCTGGCCGTCGATCTTTATCGCTGGCGGGAAGCCGGTGGTCAGGAAGAGATCGGAGCCCTCTTTCTCGACCATTTTGCGCAGCAGATTCTGCGTCAGCCGAACTGCCTGTTCCCGTTCCATTCGTCTTTGCCTCCTCTGCGGGCCGCCGCCCTCAGAAATTTTCCTTGTTGACCGCCCTGAACCGGGCCTCTTCCTTGTTGATGAGGCCCTTGGCCATCAGCTCGGCCAGGTTCTGGTCGAGGGTCTGCATGCCGCTGGCCTGCCCGGTCTGGATTGCCGAGTACATCTGGGCGATCTTGCCCTCGCGGATGAGGTTCCTGATCGCCGGAGTTCCTATCATGATCTCATGGGCCGCTATCCGTCCACCGCCGATCCGCTTCAGCAGGGTCTGCGAGATCACGGCCCGCAGGGACTCGGAGAGCATGGCCCGCACCATCTCCTTCTCGGCCGCCGGGAACACGTCAACGATACGGTCGATGGTCTTGGCCGCCGAGCTCGTGTGCAGGGTGCCGAAGACGAGGTGACCCGTTTCTGCGGCCGTGAGTGCCAGGCGGATCGTCTCCAGGTCGCGCAGCTCACCGACGAGAATGACATCCGGGTCTTCGCGGAGCGCTGAACGCAGCGCCTCGTTGAACCCCAGCGTGTCACGATGCACTTCGCGCTGATTGACCAGCGATTTCTTGCTCTCGTGCACGAACTCGATCGGATCCTCGATGGTGAGGATGTGGTCGGGCTTGTTCTCGTTGATGTAGTCGACCATGGCCGCGAGCGTGGTCGACTTACCGGAGCCGGTCGGGCCGGTCACGAGGACGATGCCCCGCGGGTGCATGGAGACGTCCTTGAAGATCGACGGTGCGCCGAGATCGTCCAGCGTCAGTATGTCCGACGGAATGGTCCGGAACACGGCAGCGGAACCCCGGTTCTGGTTGAAGGCATTGACGCGGAAGCGCGCAAGCTTCGGTATCTCGAAGGAGAAATCCGTCTCCAGGAACTCCTCGTAGTCCTTGCGCTGCTTGTCATTCATGATGTCGTACACCATGCTATTGACGTC
>CAZTAE010000416.1:0-2252 GCA_964611535.1 uncultured Woeseiaceae bacterium | reverse complement strand
CCGAGCTCGTTGAACACGTCCTCGTCGAGCCGGAGATAGGCGAACTCCAGGCCGTGGTCCGACATCGACCTCGCGTACCGGGCCAGGTCCGGGTGCACGAAAGCGAGGGCGGGGCTGTCGAACTCGCGATCGTGCAGGCCGATGCACAGCTCGCCGTCACTGACGACGGCGTACTTGTGTGACCACACGTCGCCGATCGGCAGCTCGGTGAATCCCAGCGCCTTGTAGAACGACAGCGACTCCAGAATGTCCCCGGTGCGGACGCTGAACTCGAGGAACTGGCCGAGCACGCTCAACGGAGGCTACCTGCGCGATGCACCCGCTCCGCGACGTCGGGGCCCTCGTGGGCCTGCGCCGCCACGAGTGTGCTCAGGAAGGTCACGTGATCCTCCCGCGCGTTCAGCGCCGGGATGTAACGCAGCTCGCCGCCGCCGGCCGTGGCGTAAAGCTCTGCATTCTGCATGGCGATCTCCTCGAGCGTCTCGAGGCAGTCCGCCGCGAAACCGGGACAGACGACATCGATTCTTCCCATACGCTTTTCCCCCCATTGCTGCAGCGTTTCATCCGTGTACGGGCGCAACCACTCTTCCCGGCCGACGCGCGACTGGAAGCTCACCTGCCATTCCCCCTCGTCGAGACGAAGCGCGCCCGCGACCAGCCGGGCCGTCGCCATGCACTGGTCGCGGTAGGGATCGCCGGCGTCGATCATGCGCCGCGGCAGGCCGTGAAAAGAGAACAGCAGCCGCTCACCACGGCCATTGTGTTCCCGGAATCCGGAGATGCTGTTCGCGAGCGCCGCGATATATCCCGGCGCATCGAAGTACTCGTTGATGAAGCGGAGGGCCGGTATGTAACGGTGCCCCGAAAGCTCGCGTGTCACGGCGTCGAAGACGGAACCGGTCGTCGAGGCGGCGTACTGCGGGTAGAGCGGCAGGACGACCAGCCGCCGCAACTTCGCCGCGAGCAGCTTGCCGAGCACCGGGCCGATGCCGGGGCGTCCGTAGGACATGGCGAGCTCTACTGCGACCGGGAACGGCAGTGCGGCGGCAAGCCGCCGGCCGAGGGCCGCCGTCAGTGCGCGGCTGTTGACGAGCAACGGCGAGCCGGCTTCCGTCCAGATCTTGCGGTAGGCGGCGGCGGAGCGCGCCGGCCGCACGCGCAGGATGTAGCCGTGCAGCACGAGCCACCAGAGCCAGCGCGGGGCCTCGACGACCCGGGGGTCGGAGAGGAACTCGTTCAGGTAGCGCCTGACGGCGCCGGTAGTGGGTTCGTCCGGCGTGCCGAGGTTGACGAGGAGCACGCCTGTGGCCGCCTGCGGCGCGCGCTCGTCTTCCGGAATGGCTTCGACTCGAGGCATCGCCGTCGGTCCTGTCGGGGTGGCCGCGCAAGAATCGTCAGACATTACTAAACCGCCCTTGCGGTTGCCAGCGCGACCGGCGCCCCGCGTCAGCGCCGGAAACCGTCCCGGCGTCAGCGATTCACGTCGCGGCCGCTGATCAGGTCGTCGAGATGCGGTCTCGGGTGATCGGGCGTCATGCGGCCGGTGTTCAACCGCCCGACGTACTCGCGGTATGCCCGCATCGCCTGATAGCCGAATAGCCAGGTGATGGGGATGTTCGCCCACATCATCACGCCGAGACCGATGCCGGTGACGTTGTCGAGGTCCGATGCCGTCTGGATATGTCCCAGCGTCGCCAGAACGGCCAGTGCCAGGTACACGAACTTGAAGGGAAGCACGGCCTTCTCGCCGGCGAGGTAGGTGATGCCCTGTTCGCCGTAATAGGCCCAGGCGATCATCGTGGAGACACCGAAAAGCCAGGAGGCGACGGTGATCAGCCACTTGCCGAGGCCGTCGGCGACGGTATCCAGGGCTTTGGCCGTGAGCGTCGCGCCGACGTAGGTCTTGTAGACGCCATCGCCCTCGATGCGCGGCCGCACGTCGCCGCCCATCTCCTGCCAGCCGATGACGTAGCCTTCCGGCGTGGACCTGACGACGCCGGTCAGGCGGTGGACGTTCTGCCCGGTGGCCGGATTCTCCCCGGCCCGGATCATCAGCATGACGGCTTCGCCATCCCGCCATTCGATACCGGCAGGTGTCGGAGTGTCCGGGTATTGCCAGCCCGTTTCGGTGCGCACGGGTTGCGGCGTGTCGATGAAAGCCGCGTCCGGCGGCCGGTTCCAGATGCCCGTCGCAAGGATGATCAGCGCGGTGAACGTGCAGACGACGATGGTGTCGATGAACGGCTCCAGTC
>CAZTAE010000415.1:0-2254 GCA_964611535.1 uncultured Woeseiaceae bacterium | reverse complement strand
CGAACATCCACAGGCCGAACATGTTGAAAAAGATGTGGGTGAGATCGCCGTGCAGGAAGCCGTAGGTAATCAGTTGCCACGGCCGGAAACCCGCGGGCGGCATCGAGTCGAGCGGCCAGAGCGCGAAGTTGTAGAGCAGTGTGTTGAACATCAGCTGCTGCGCCGCAAACAGGAGGCCGTTCGCCACGAGCAGGACAAAGATCACGGTCGGGATCGCGCTGTTGTCTACCGGTTGTCGGCGCTGAAAAGAGAACTGGCTCAAAGCAGGTGCTGTCCTTCGCTGGCTTGCAAGGCGGCCACCGGAGCGCCTCGACCCCGGCATTGCCGTTCATGTGGCGGTGACGGGCTCCTTACCAGCCGCCGCCGCCTCCTCCCCCTCCGCCGCCGCCGGAGAATCCCCCGCCGCCGCCTGACGACGAGCCGGGGGGCGACACGGAAGAGCTGATGGCGGCACCGAGACCGCCGGTGACCCTGGACGTGAAAGACACGGGGTTCGCCGGGTTCCAGCTACCGCCGTACCAGACGGGATGATACGGACTACCTTCCGTGCCGCGCAAACCCGCGAGCACCTCGGCAAACCGCTCCGCCCAGCGCTGTTCCACGCCCATCGCGAGCGCAAAGGGCAGGTACCGTTCGAACAGCTGCGGCGTCTTCTGCGGCGGGTTGCGCAGGTTCAGCTCGTCCTTTTCGGCGATTTCGACGTAGTCCCTGAAACCCGCCACTTCGTCCAGGAGCTTGCGGCCGAGCGGTGTGGGCCGCCTCATGAGCAGGGCAAACGTCACGATCACGGCCAGCATGAGCCCCAGCACGACCAGGACCATCGGCGTCGGTCCGCGGCCGGTGTTGAGCGCGATGATTACCGCCACCGCCGCGATCAGCACGGCGGGCAGGTTCATGGCGCCGTTGGTACGGAAATAGCGGCTCGCGTAGTCGCGCTTCAGCGCCGCCCGGTGGCTGGCGCGCGCCTTGCCGAGAAGCTCGTGATTGTCGTTCTCGAGCTCCACGCGGTCCCCGCTCCGAAAGAGCCCGCGCAAGAGCGCCCTTTCGCCGGCGGCGAGCCTGGGCGCATCGCCGCCAGGCTCCGCGCGCTCCAGCGCGTGAATGTCCCCCGATTCCTCGATGCGCAGGTAGCCCTTGACCGCCAGGTTCAGGATGGCCGCGGTCAGTGCCGTGTCGTCGTAGCTCATACGGCTGATGTAGCGAAGCGATGCCGGCGAGTAGCCATCTGGCGGCTCGTAGCGGGTCACCAGCGGTCCCGCGTCCGGATCGCGGCCGAATCGGTGCCAGACGGGCACGTAGTAGGCCAACAGCGCCAGCAGACCGGCAAGGGCGGCCAGCAGGTTGGCGTTGTCGGCCAGCAGCCAGCCGGCCCGGGTGATCGCATCCGGCTCCTCGACGTATCCCTTCGGCCAGTTCACGGCGATGGTGAGGCCTTCCTGCGGCCCGAGTCCGGCGGTGGTGCGAAACCGCGCGTGATTCTCCTCGACGGTCGCCACGTAGCTCCTGCCCTGCGCGCCGTACGCGCCGGTCCATGCATCGACGCCGATCGTCTCGCCGGGGATCTCGAACGCGAAACCGACGCTCGCCGAGGCGCGGTCGATCGGGAAGTCCCAGCCCAGCCCCGTCACGTTCCAGTAGAGCTCGTCGCGGTCCTCGAAGAAGCCGAGCATGCGCCCCGCGTCATAGCGCCAGGTGTAGGTGTACTCGCCGGGGCTCAGGAAACGCTCCGCGCTGCCGAAGTATGCGCGCACGCCGTTCTGCCGGCGCTCCAGGTGGAACGGTTCGCTGCGGCCGTCGCGCAGGAGCGCGCGCGGCTCGTAGTCCACCTGCACGTCATTGCCGAACCGGTCCCGGTAGCGCGTCGGATAGTCGCGGTAGATGCCCCGGCGGATGTCGACGCCTTCCGCACGGACGCGGATCGTTTCGGTTACCGAGAGCTGCCCGTCCTGATGGACGAGGATATCGCTGTGGTAGTCGAGGATGCGCTCGTCCGCCCACGCGAGGCACGGCAACAGCGCGAGTACCAGGAGCGCGCACAGCGGCAGCGTACCGGAGCGACGGCCGCAGGCGGGCACGCTCATTCGACCTTCGCCAGATCGACGAGCGGAACCGCGGCGACTTCGTCGGAGGCCTTCTGAAAGAAGCTCTTCGCCCGGAAGCCGAAGACACGGGCGACGATGTTGCCCGGCAACGTCTCGATCCGGGTGTTGTACTCGCGGACGGAGCCGTTGTAGTAGCGGCGCGCGAACTGCAG
>CAZTAE010000414.1:0-2258 GCA_964611535.1 uncultured Woeseiaceae bacterium | reverse complement strand
ACACCGGCGGCTATGTCGGCTTCCGGAATCTCGAGGAGACGATCTTTCGCACCAATATGGAAGCCGCGGTGACCATCGCCCGACAGCTCAGGCTGCGCAATCTGGGCGGGATCATCATCATCGACTTCATCGATATGGAGGTCGAGGAGCATCGCCGCCGCGTCGTGCAGGCTCTCGAGCAGGCGATGGCGCGCGACCATGCCCGGCACCAGATCATGCCGGTTTCGCCCCTCGGCCTCGTCGAGATGACTCGCAAGCGCACCCGGGAAAGTTTGCAGCACATTCTGTGCGAGGACTGTCCCAGTTGTAACGGGCGCGGGTTCATGATGACGCCGGCGAGCGTCTGCTTCGAGATCTTCCGGGAGATAATCCGCCAGCATCGGCAGTTCAAGTTCGACGAACTGCTCGTGCTGGCGCACCAGGACAGCATCGACCTGTTGCTCTCGGAGGAGGCGGATGGTCTGGCAGAGATCGCGGCACAGACCGGCAAGAAGATACGCCTGCAGCCGGAATCCCTGTATCTGCGGGACCAGTTCGACGTTGTACTTATCTAGGCGATTGGGCCGGGAAGGCCGTCCGTGCGCATGAGGCGACTGCTTAAAAAACTGATCAAGTACCTGGTATACCTCGGGGCGGGGCTCGTGATCCTGCTCGCCGTGGCGGTGGGACTGTTCCGCCTGTTCCTGCCGAGGCTTCCGGAGTACCAGGACGAGATCAAGAACTGGGCCAGTGCGTCGATCGGCGTGCAGGTCGAGTTCTCCGAAATGGACGCGCGCTGGCGCTTGCGGGGTCCGGAGCTGAGTTTCCACGACGCCGAGCTGGTATCGCGGGACCACCTGGCGAGCCTGCTACGCGCCGAGGAGGTCAGTATCGGGGTCGCGCTGCTGCGTCTTCTGGCAGACCGCGAATTGACGGCCGATCGGATTCTGATCCGCGATGCCACGATCGACGTTTCCGTGGACGAGGCCGGTCAGTGGTACCTGCAGGGCGTCGCCATCGACGAGTTTCCGGATTTCGCCACGGAAGCGGCCGGTGATACCGGTGCGCTGTCGATCGTCGGCGAAGACATACGCTTCGAGTTCCGGCGGCCGGACCTCGACCAGCCGGTGATCGTGACGGTGGACCGCTCGGAGTTTCGCCGCGACGAGCTGCAACAGGTGCTGGAGGCTTCCATCGCGCTGCCCGAGACTCTCGGCGATCGGCTGCAGCTTGCGGCCAGCAGACGGCTGGCGGCACCGGGGGCACCTTGGCAGTTCTTCGTCGAGGCCGAATCCCTGGACGCGGCCGGCTGGTCCCGCCTGGCGCCCGCAGGCTGGCCCGGGGTTGCCTCGGGCGCTGTGGACCTGAGCCTGTGGGTGGACGTCGAGGACAGACAGCTGCGGAGCGCCACGGCCAATTTCGCGGCCGACGACCTCGTCGCGGAACGGGACGCCGACACGGCCCCGTTCGCGGCCGAGGGCCGGGTCGAGTTCACCCGGTCGGCGGCCGGCTGGCTGCTTGCGGCCGACAATCTGCTGGTCGAGACCGGCGCGGGCGCGTGGCCGGACACCCGGCTGCAGCTGCGCGCCACACGCGCCGCGGACGGCAACGGGCAGACGCTGAGTGGCAGCGCCACCTATTTCAGACTGGATGATATCGGCCACGTGCTCGAATGGCTGCCGGAGGCGCAGCGCGAGCTGCTGGAGGCGCTTGCGCCGGTCGGCGTGGTCCGGGACGCGGCTTTCGCGCTGAGCGGTGGGGAAATGCCCGGCGGGGACTTTCACCTGTCCGCCGACATGGACCGCGTCGGCTTCGACGCGCATGACGGCTGGCCGGGTATCCGTGGCTTCAGCGGATCGCTGCGCGCCGACCAGAGCGGCGGCCGGCTCGAGATCGACGCGGCGGGTGCCGAGCTCGATCTGGCCCGCTGGCTCGATGCACCGATCGCGATGGATGCTGCCCGCGGCACCGTGGTCTGGCGGCGGAACGAGCGCGGCACGACCCTCCTCTCCGACAGCATCGCGGTGCAGAATGCCGACGTCACGATCGACAGCAGCTTCCAGGCAACGCTGCCGGCCGACGGCAGCTCGCCCGTGGTCGACGTGCGGAGTCGCTGGAGCGTCCGCGACGTCGGTGTCGTCGATGCCTATCTGCCGCCCGATCTCATCAAGCCGGGGCTCTACCGGTGGCTCGACGATGCGCTCGTCGCGGGCCGGATCACCGGGGGAAGCGCTCGCCTCGCCGGGCCGCTGGACCGGTTCCCCTTTGACGGCGGCGAA
>CAZTAE010000413.1:0-2258 GCA_964611535.1 uncultured Woeseiaceae bacterium | reverse complement strand
TCTCCTGCAGGCCGGCCGTGGCGCGAAACACGCCGCCGTTCACGCCCACGTCCTCGCCCAGGATGATCACGCGCTCGTCATGTTCCAGTTCCCAGGCCATGGCCATGGTCACTGCGTCGATCAGCGTGACGTCAGCCATGGCCGGCGCCGTCGTCGCTGTACGCCATCGCGTGCTCGCGCTGCTCCTCCAGGAACTCGGGCAGTTCTCCGTACATGTCGTCGAAGATCGACTCGACCGGCGCCTTGGGCGTGTTCAGGTACTTCTGTACCGCCTCGTCGACCTTCTGCGCGGACTGCTCGAGGAGCTCGCTTTCCTTCTGGTCGTCCCAGACGCCGAGGTCGGTCAGGTACCTGCGAAGGCGAATGAGCGGCTCGACGCCGCGCGCCGCCTCGACCTCTTCCTTGCGCCGATATCGCGACGCGTCGTCCGCGGTCGTGTGATCGCTCAGGCGGTAGGTCACGGCCTCGATCAGCGTCGCGCCGTCGCCCTTGCGGCCGCGAGCCAGCGCGCGCTCCACCCAGTGGCGCACGGCGACGACGTCGTTGCCGTCGATCTGGATACCGGGTATGCCCGCTGCAACGGCCTTCTGCGCCAGCGTCTTCGACGCCGTCTGCAGTTCGATGGGCACGGATATCGCCCACTTGTTGTTGACGACCATGAACACGATCGGCAGCTTGCGGGCGCCGGCAATGTTCATCGCCTCGTAAAAGGCGCCCTCGGACGTGCCGCCGTCGCCGTTCATGGAGACCGCGCATCGTGGCTCCTTGCGGAGCTGGAACGCCATCGCGGCTCCGGCCGCATGCAGCGTCTGCGTCGCGATCGGCACGCAGAAAGGGAAATCCTGGCGCGGTCCCTCGAAATCGCTGCCGCGCTCGTCGCCGCCCCAGTACAGCAGCACCTCCCACATGTGCACGCCCCGGCAGAACATGGCGCCGTATTCGCGATAGCTCGGTGCGAGCACGTCCTCGGGACGCATCGCGGCCGCGACGCCGATGTGCGTCGCTTCGTGCCCCAGGCAGGACGCATAGGTTCCGAGTTTGCCGGTGCGCTGGAGGTTCACCGCCTTGGTGTCGAAGACGCGCACCTCGGTCATGTGCCGGTACATGCGCAGGAGCTCGTCGGTGTCGCGGCCGATTTCCGGCATGTCCGGGCTGGGCTTGCCCTCCGGATCCAGAAACTGACTGTACTGGATCTCGAAATCCGCGATGGTTTCCAAGGACTGCTCCGGTTCGACGGGACGAAGTTGCTGCAGCCGGTCTCGGCGGATTCGGCGTCCGCGTGCTGAGGCGCTGGCCGCAAGCCCTGCGGTGGGCCGGCATTATACATGAAGCCCCTGACGTGTCCGAGCGGCCTGCTACCTGTATTGTGGTAGGGGCACGCTGCTTCAGGAGCGGCGGCAGCACGCATCGACAGTGTGCGAAATCGGCCTACAATGACGATGATCGAAAGGGAGTAGCGCTCGCACATGAAAAGGCGTGAACTGGAACCCGGCATACGTACGCGTGCTGACAGGAACTCCGATTACACGGCGTACCTGCAGCTCGACCGGCTGCTCTCCGCTCAGCAGCCGCTCAGCGATCCGCCGCACCACGATGAGATCCTGTTCATCATCCAGCACCAGGTCGCGGAGCTGTGGTTCAAGCTGATCATTCACGAGCTGCGCGCCGCCATCCGCTGGCTGCGCAAGGACGACCTGTCTCCGGCCGTGAAGAACCTCGCACGCGTCAAGCACATCCAGAACCAGATCTACAACCAGTGGATGGTCCTGGACACCCTCACGCCCAGCGAATACGCCCAGTTCCGGCACGTGTTCGGCACTGCGTCGGGTTTCCAGTCGCCGCAGTACCGGATGCTCGAGTTCCTGCTGGGCAACAAGGACCCGTCGATGCTCGACGTCTTTCGCCATCACGAGGACTGGCACGCCGCCCTCGAGCAGGCCCTGCAGGAGCCCAGCCTCTTCGACGAATTCCTGATGTTCCTCGCGCGCACCGGCCTGTCGATCCCCGGGGACGTCCTCGAGCGCGACTTCAGCACGCAGCGTGACGAGCATCCCGGAGTCGTCGCCGTCCTCAAGAGCATTTACGAAAATTACAAGGAGAACTGGAGCAGTTACGAGATGTGCGAGGCGCTGATGGACGTCTCGAACAATTTCCAGTTCTGGCGCTTCCATCACATGAAGACCGTGGAACGCATCATCGGGCACAAGAAAGGCACCGGCGGGTCCTCGGGTGTCGACTTCCTGCGCAAGGCGCTCGAC
>CAZTAE010000412.1:0-2260 GCA_964611535.1 uncultured Woeseiaceae bacterium | reverse complement strand
GCGTTGGTCCAGTCGAAGTCGTACAGGATCCAGTTCGTGTTCTCGAACTCGAGCGACAATCCGCCTGCCTCGGCGCGGAAGGAACCGGTACCGCAGTGGCCGCGCGTCCAGATGAAGCCGTCCGGCAGGTCCACGATCGCCTGGTGCTCCTCGCCCGTCACCGGGTTCTTGAAGGTGTCACCGCGCGCCTCGGCGAGCTTGCCGGCCCGGAATACGCTCTTCAGGCCGTCGCCCTCGATCGAGATCTCGGCTTTTTCCAGTCCGACCACTTCGAACGTCGGACCCAGCAGTTCCCATGGCATGCCGCCGAGCTGGCCCGTGCAGATCTGGGACAGCGCCTCGATCTGCTCGTCGGTCGTGGCCGGACCGACGATGAAGACGGCCTTGCCGTCGCCGTCGTGTATGGCCTTCGGCCATTCGATGATGCCTGCGGACCTGACGCCGGCCAGATCCACATCGCCGCAGGAGCCCTCCCGGATGTCCATGCCGACCAGCGCCCGGCAGCTCCCGTCTTTGGAGTTGGGGAAGCCGCCGAAATTGCAGCCGCAGCCGAAGTCGCAGTTGCAGAACTCGTATCCTCGCCCGCGCAAGTACCATTGCTTCGTCGAAGCCATCGCGTCGCCCTCCCTCGAGTATTGCGGTCGCGCGGGATCGCGCGACTTGCTGTGGAACCGTTCACTTGCATTCTACTACAGGAGGGCCGGGGCGATGCAAAGGCGCGCCCGCGTCCCCGCTCGAGGGTGGGACCGGGCGCCGCTCAGGCGATGTCGGCGATCTGCCCGAGCTTGCGGTCCTCGATCCCGAGGAGGATCGGATCCGCGAGCGCACGGTAGATATTCACCTTGGCGTTGTACGCGGTCCGTGACAGCCCGTGCTTGTCCCGGATCCGGAGCTTGCGAATGCTGAAATCGCCGCTTTCCAGCCGCTCGCCGGTCAGATAGCACTTGATGGCCGATACTTTCTCGCCGGAAAGCTCGAGTCCGCTCAGTTTCGCCAGCTTGCCCTGCGCGCGCTGAAGGAACGCGACCGCATCGAGATTCACCTGCGTGTCGTCGTGGCCGTTGCCGCCCGTCGAGAGCTTGGCGAGGAAGTCGCCGACCAGAATCTGGCCGGGCAGGGCGGCTTCGATCATCCGCGCCAGCTCGATCGTCACGTCGCCCACGATGAAGTCGTGGATCGTCGGGTTGAGCCCTTCCGCCTGGTGAAACTCGTAGCAGCTGCCGACGTGGAAGCAGGCCCTCAGGCGGGGCACCGAACGTGCCATCGCCTTGCGCCGGGCGATCGCGTTGTCGGCGAGCACGATGTGCATGAAGTGATAGAGATTGACGTTCGCTTCCAGCCCGTGATCGCGGTTCCAGACGTAGAAGCCGTCGCCGCTGGAGGAGCGCGCGAAATTGATCTCCACGTCCTTCTCCAGCATCTTGGCGTGGGCGGAATTGAGCGAGTAGGAGAGGCTGTTCAGCTGGGTCATCTGTTCGAAGGGCGTCAGCAGGCTGAAACCGACGATGTCGAACAGCGTGACGGCGCGGCTGGCGACGTAGTTGATGCCATAGCGCCGGATCATCTTCTCGATGATCTGCGACTCCACGGGATGGTTCGTCAGCGGCTGGCGCAGCGCGATGAAGCGCGGCTCGACGTCCAGCAGGCGAGCGACTTTCTGCATCTGCGTGAGCGTCAGACGGCGCTCACCGGATATGAGCTCGGTGATGAAACCGGGCGACAGGCGCTGCGGCACGCGCGGCGCGTCGGAGGCCGCGGCGTACTCGGCGATGGCATAATGCGGCACGACCAGGACGAGCACGCCGTCGTCCAGCACGCTCCAGCTCAGGATGCTGTTTTCGCCGAGCCGCCATTCCTCGTGCAGGCAGCGCTCCAGGTGGACCAGGTTGCTGCGCTGCTTGAGATCCATCTCGCTGGCGAGCCCGGCGAGCTGGTCGAGGTACGGCGAATAGTTGACAAGTCGCCGGATGCCGGACTGGCTCAGGTCGTCGTATTCCACAGGTCCCCGGACGGCAGTTGCTATTGGATGATTTATCTGTACCGTCGAAGCAAAGTAATCAACTCCGGCCGCACACGCAAGCACTTTCACAGGAAGGCTTCCTATGTCGCTCAATTCCCTACCGTTGGCCGAGTCCGCCGACGAGGCGATATACGCCGGAGACCTCGAGCCCGAAGCAGTCCGCCGGTTGCAGCGGCGGCTGGGCCAGTGGCTGGAGACGACGCCCGTCGTCCGCTGCGGCAACCTCGAGCGCCGCGCGGG
>CAZTAE010000411.1:0-2266 GCA_964611535.1 uncultured Woeseiaceae bacterium | reverse complement strand
AACGGAGTCGCCGGCACATGCGAGTTGGAATGATCGGCCTGGGAAGGATGGGTGCCGGCATGGCCGAGCGCCTGCTCACGCAGGGCCACGAGTGCGCCGTCTACGACCGGGACCACGACAAGGTCGCCGCGCTGACGGCGAAAGGCGCCTCCGGTGCGAAGACTCCGGCCGAACTGGTGGGCCAGCTGCCGGCGCCGCGGATTGTCTGGATGATGGTGCCGGTGGCTGCCGTGGGCGGCGTGGTCGACGAGCTCGAAGCGCTGCTCGACGCGGGCGACGTGCTGGTCGACGGCGGCAACTCCTTCTTCCGCGAGGATCCGCCGCGGGCAGGAAAGCTCCGCGAAGCCGGCATCCACTACCTGGACGTCGGCGTCAGCGGGGGCATTTTCGGCCTGCGGCAGGGCTACTGCCTGATGATCGGCGGCGACAGGCGCGCCGCCGAGCGGCTGGCCCCGGTGTTCCGGGCGCTTGCGCCCGGCGCCGCGGACCCGGCAGCCGATGCCGATCCGCTCAGGCAGCCCGGCAGTGGCTACCTGTACTGCGGCGGCAGCGGCGCCGGGCATTTCGTGAAAATGGTGCACAACGGCATCGAGTACGGTGCGATGGCGGCTTACGCCGAGGGTTTCAACCTGCTCAGGCACGCGCAGCTGCCGGCACTGTCTCCCGCGGCCGACGACGGCGACGGCGGTGGGGCGCTCCACTACGAGTTCGATACGGCGGCGATTGCCGAATTGTGGCGGCAAGGCAGCGTCATCCGGTCGTGGCTGCTCGACCTGACCGCGGAAGCGCTGGCGCGGGACCCCGAGCTGTCCGACCTGCAGGGACACGTTGGCGATTCCGGCGAGGGCCGATGGGCCGTGCAGACGGCGGTCGACGCAGCCGTCCCGGCACCGGTCATCAGCGCTGCCCTGTGGTCGCGCTTCGGTTCCCGCGAACGGGACGACTACGCAAACCGCGTGCTGTCGGCGATGCGCCGGGCGTTCGGCGGACACCGGGAGGACGTCTGAGGCATGACGGCGGATGCACTCGTCCTTTTCGGCGCGACCGGCGACCTCGCCTCGAGCAAGATCTATCCGGCACTGCAGGCGCTGGTAAGGAGCCGGGGTCTTTCGATACCGGTCATCGGGACCGCCCGGGGAGGCCGCACGCTGGAGGACTTCCGGCGGTTCGTCAACGACAGCATCACCGAGCACGGCAGCGAGGATCAGGAAGCAACAGCAAAACTGCTGCAGCTGCTCGACTACGTCGACGGCGATTACGCCGAAGCCGAAACCTTCGAGCGCTTGCGCCGCGCCCTCGGCGATGCCCGCTCTCCCCTGCACTACCTCGCGGTGCCGCCCGGCCTCTTCACGACCGTCATCGGCAACCTCCAGGACTCGGGTTGCAGCGAAGGTGCTTCCGTCGTCGTGGAAAAGCCGTTCGGCAGGGACCTCGACTCCGCCCGAGGCCTCAACGAAGCCCTGCACCAGGCTTTCGACGAGTCGGCGATCTACCGGATCGATCACTATCTCGGCAAGGAGCCCGTGCAGAACCTGCTGTACTTTCGCTTCGCCAACGCGTTCCTCGAGCCGATCTGGAATCGGGAACACGTTGCCAGCGTTCAGATCACCATGGCCGAATCGTCGGACGTCGAAGGGCGCGGACGCTTCTACGAGGAGGTCGGGGCGCTGCGCGACGTCGTGCAGAACCACCTGCTGCAGGTGGTGACGTACGTCGCACTGGAACCGCCCGCGGATGCTTCGGCCGAATCGCTGCGCGATGCGAAAGCGGCTCTCCTCGAACGCGTCCGTCCCCTGGCGCCGGACGATCTCGTACGCGGACAGTACGAGGGCTACCGCGACGAAGCCGGCGTCGCCGCGGACTCGGACGTCGAGACCTTCGCCGCGCTGCGCCTGTACATCGACACGCCCCGCTGGCGCGGCGTGCCGTTCCTGATCCGGGCAGGAAAGGCGCTGCGCGCGTCGGTGACCGAGGTAACGGTCGAGCTCAGGCCGCCGCCGGCCATCTTCGATGAGGATCCCGCGCCGAACTACTTCCGTTACCGTCTCGGCCCAAGGATCGTCACCGCCCTCGGCGCACGCTCCAAGAAACCGGGAACGGCGATGGTCGGCGAGAACGTCGAGCTTGTCGTCTGCGACGATCCCAGCGATCACATGAGCGCTTACGAGCGCCTGATCGGCGACGCGGTGAACGCCGAGGACACGCTGTTCGCGCGCGAAGACACGGTGATGCGCGCCTGGTCGATCGTCCAGCCCGTGCTCGACGC
>CAZTAE010000410.1:0-2274 GCA_964611535.1 uncultured Woeseiaceae bacterium | reverse complement strand
TGCATCCCATCGCCGACTGGTCGGACCGCGACGTGCACTTCTACCTGAAGCGCCATGACCTGCCGTACCACCCGCTGTGGGAGCAGGGGTATCTGAGCATCGGCGATCGCCACACGACGCGCTCGATCCACGACGTCGGCGAAAGCGAGCAGCTGCGCTTCTTCGGACTGAAGCGCGAGTGCGGCCTGCACGAGATCGACCTCTCGGCGGTGTAGACGGTCGCCCGCGGGGCGGGCTCCTACAGGCCGCCGCCCCGCGGGCGACCCTCGCCAACCGCGGGCATCAAAGCTCCCGGATGCGACTCACCGTCAGCACGCGCTCGATCCGCTCCCCGTTCCAGCAGTAGCGAAGATGCCGGCCCTGCCGCGGCAGCGACACCGCCCGCGGGCGAAAGGCCGCGATGCACTCGCCGCCGTGGCGTCTGGCGCTCCGGTACAGGAGGCCGGATGCCCCCGCTTCGCGCCGCGCTGATCCGAAGGTCTGGCAGACGGGCCAGGTGCCGATGTCCGGATCCCGCAGGTGGACGTAGCGTTTGCCGCGGATGTCCTCGAGTGGCACCCGCACGGTGCCTGTGTAGCAGCGCATGTCGAGCTCGATTGCCGGCTCGTCGGTGTCGCGCAGGCGGCGCTCGGCGTGAAACACGGTCTCGGCGACGGCGGTGTCGACGTCGCGGGCTGCGTAGTAGATGCCGTAGCGGCCGGCGCTGAACCGGCTTTCCCGCCCGATGTGCGTGAACGCCGCCATCACCACCGTAGCGCCGGACCCCGTCACCCATTCGTCTTTCGGCACGAGCCAGAGATTGCCCGCTTGGGCCTGGATGCGGTCGTTCGTCAGCGACTCGATGGCGTACAGCACCTCGAGCTCGTCGGGCGACACCAGGTTTTCGAACAGCGAGACCGGCGGAAAGCGCGTGGGGATGATGCGGAACTGCGTGGCGCCGGCCAGGTTCCGCCGGCGCGGCGCGTCAGCCACGCCAGGCGTCCAGGTAGCGCCGGACCTGATAGAGGTTGTCGATGCGGCCCTTCAACATGACGTCGAGGGCCGGTTCCCCGCCGAAGGCCTTGTTCGGCCGCCGGATCCAGGCCGCCGCGCGCTCGCGCACCGGGAGGAGGATGTTGATGGCCTTGTAGATGCCGAGGAGCACGCTGATGCGTTCCAGCGTGTCCTTCGGCAGGCCGGCCACCGAGCCGGCGCGCCAGCGGTAGAAGGTGCGCTCGCTGGGTGCGCCGAGCAACGTGATCTGCTCGTCGCGCCGCAGGCGCCACTCGTCGGCGAGGTTGAAGAATGCCTTGAGCGCGACCGCGTCCACCTCGGCCGGGTCGAAGTCCTCCAGCGGCCGAGGGGAGCCGCGTAGTTCGGGGATTGCTGCGAGTTTTGCCATATGGCGAATTCTAGAGAATTTCATGCCATTTGGCAAAGCCGCGCAGTGCCGGCACCCGTCGAGGCGCGAGTCCGGCGCGACGCCCGACACGCCCGGCCGGGCGCCGACGGGAACAAGCCGAAATGCCCCTCCGGGCACCGACGGGGACGATCCGAATCCCGTCCGGGCACCGCCGGGGCGCAGGCGCGAAACGCCGCCCTGGGTGGGCACGGCAGCGATCAAGCGGATGAGGCGCGCGGGCCGCGCAGGCTCGCGAGCCGGTGTCGGGTATCAGGCCGCCTGCGGCAGCCCTTCCGTGCAGCCGTTCTTCAGCGGCAGCTGCACCTCGGCGGCGAGCCGGTCCACTTCGTCCTGGGATTCGGCGGCGGCTGCCTGCTCGATCAGGTGCTTCGGCCAGTGCGGCGCGAACAGCGACACGAAATCCAGCATGTAGCGGCGGAAGACCCGGTCGCGCGGAGCGCCGATCCAGGTGGTCACGCGCGGGAACAGCCCTTTCGCGGAGATCGCCTTCAGCTCGTTCAGTTCCTCGCACTGCAAGGCCATCGGCGCGATGACGCCGGCACCCATCCCCATCTTCACGTAGGTCTTGATGACGTCCGCGTCGCGGGCGGTGAAGACGACCTGCGGCTCGAGATTCTCCTCGGCAAATGCCTTGAGGAAGGAGGACTCGCCGGTCGAGCTGAAGACGTAGGTGATCAGGGGATGCTCCGCGAGCTTCTTGAGCGTCAGCGGTTCCTTATCGTCGGCCAGCGGATGATCCGGCTTCGTGAGCACGATGCGGTCCCAGCTGTAGCACGGCAGCAGATTCAGCTCGGGGAACGCGTTGCGGGATTCCGTGGCGATCGCGAAGTCGACGCGGTTGTCGGCGACGAGCGTCGCGATCTGCTCGGAGG
>CAZTAE010000409.1:0-2283 GCA_964611535.1 uncultured Woeseiaceae bacterium | reverse complement strand
CGCAACGCCGCCAGACTTGATGAGGCGCCGCGAGAATGGTCGATTATTTGCGACGGGGTGCACTGGTTGGACTACGTCGCGGGGCTGACGCTCACGTCGAAGCAGGTCTGTGGCGGGTAATCGTCGGGCGATTCTTCGTCGAGATAGCGGAACTCGACCAGCGCCATCGCGTACTCGCCCGGCTGCAGCTCGTTGGCGGTGGTGAAGATCTCCTCGTTGGCGTCGCCGCTGAAACCCTCCAGGTCCCCGTCGACGAACACGTTCTGCGGCACGCCGTTCAGGGTGATCAGGATGTCCGGGTCGCTCTGGTCGCGATCGTCGTCGGGGTCATCCGGCGCCGGCATCTCGGTCGTGGTGATGATCTCGAAGGTGTAGCGGTCGGCCGTGTCGACGGTCATCCGGAGGTAGCGGTGCTCGGAGAGCTTGTTGCCGTCGGCGTCGCCGTCGAACTGTTCGTTGCTGCAGATGCTGATCACGCTGCCGTCGGGGGCGATCGTCGTGTAAACCGGCAGCACGTCCTCGGCTCCCTCCGCGTCGTTCGACGCGCCCTCGGCCCAGGCATCGATGCCGACGGGATTGATGTCCTCGGCGCCGAGCACGCTGTCGATGAAGGGCCCGGCCGCCGGGTTGGCCTCCTTCAACGCCTCCGCGAACGTGAAGATGCTGGTGAAGGCCGGGGTCAGCGCCTGCGGGCCGGTCATGACGTCGTAGATCGGTCCGAAGCCGATGCTGCCGCCGTCGTCGTCGGCCGCATCGGCGTCCCAGAGGTCGTAGATCAGCTTGAGGATGGAGACCTCGCTGTACCAGCCCGGATTCGGGGTCCCGGTGCTCTCGATGCTGAACCCGAAGCCGGTCAACTGCCCGCCGGACCACAGGGTATCGCAGTAGTTCGCGCTCTCGAGCGCCATGCCCGAGTACGCGGTCGCCCAGCCCTCGCCGAACGCCACCCGCATGTCGAGCCGATCGCTGAGCGCGTGCCGGCCGCCGATGCTGTCGGAGCGCGACAGCGTGTCCTCGAAGTAGTGCCCCCATTCGTGCACGACGACGTGGTGGTCGAACTCCTCCGTGTCGACGCCCTCCATGCCGAGCAGGAACAGCGTGTTGTTGTCCGGGCTGTAGAACGAGGTGCCGATGTCGCCGTCTTCAATCTCCCCCTCCGCCGCAGTGTTGTTGACGCTCCAGAAGACGTCCAGCGGCTCGAAATCGACGCCGGGTTCCTCTGAAAGGACGAGCAGCATGCCCCGGTATACCGCGTCCAGCACGGCAAAGGGCGCCGCCGAGCGCGGTCCGGTATAGCCGGTGCCGCCCCAGCCGGTGGCGGCCGTGATGTCCCGCGTCGTGTCGGTGTCGCCCGTATCGAAGGTCGCGCCGTCCAGCACGTAGATCGGGCGCTGCAGCAGCGCGAGGCCGGTTTCGGACGTGTTGTCGCGGACCTGGACGTTCCACGACGGGCTGCCGGACTTCTGCAGCTCCGCCCGCACCCGCAGGAACACGTCCGTCCCCGCGTCGACCGTGAGCGACCAGTCGCCGCTGTCGTCGGACACCGTCTCGGCCAGCACCGCCTGCGTCGCCGGGTCGATCGCCTGGACCGGCGCCTGGCGGATCGGCCGGAGCTCGATGCTGTTGAAGTCGAGCCCGGAGCAGCCGGGCTCCGGCGGCGGAAACTCGTACTGCGCCTTGCCGGAGATCGTGACCGAACCGCTCGGGGGCGGATCGCTCGCCGGGGGATCGCCGGGGGCCGGCTCGCCGCCCCCGCCGCCCCCGCCGCCCCCACAGGCGGCCAACGCCAGCGCGCAGACGGCGAGCAACGGTCCGGCGACCGGCGGCCGGACCCGGCGATGAGCGCTGCTCGGGTCCAACGTGAAAGTCCTCCTCGGGCGGGAAGCAGCCGAGGCATCATAGCCGCGCAGGCGCTCGCGGACCAGCCTCGGTCCTGTGACAGAATACTTTCATTGGGATCAATAGCTTGAGGAGAGTACCTCGACACGATCGCACATCTGCTGCGGCCGACTTGCTAGAATGCGGCGCTTCCACGGCCAGCCGACGGCCGCCATTCGCCAACCACACGCGCACCAGCCGCGGAGAAACCTGCAATGCCCGACAAGACCATCCTGGTAACCGGCGGCGCCGGGTACATCGGCAGCCACGTGGTGCGGCAGCTCGGCGAGGCCGGCGAATCCGTCGTGACGCTGGACAACCTGTCGACCGGCTTTCGCGACGCGGTCACGTTCGGCGAGCTGGTCGTCGGCGACACCGGCGACGCGAAGCTGCTGGACGAGCTGT
>CAZTAE010000408.1:0-2289 GCA_964611535.1 uncultured Woeseiaceae bacterium | reverse complement strand
TCGAAACTGAAACGTCTCATGAGCCGATTGTCCCGCCGTTTCGTCCGCGATGGTTCATGCGCGTCCCGACTGCTGCAGCGATTGTAGGTCCGGCTCCTGACGGGCGCCACGCGACACCAGGATGCAAACACCGGATCGCGGGCGGCCTCCGCCGCTTCCCGGACCGTCAGGTCCCGTATTTCTCCATCCGCCGGTACAGCGCGCTGCGGCTGAGGCCGAGCTGTTCCGCAGCAGCCTGAACGTTGCCGCCGCAGCGATCGAGCGCCTCGCGGATCATCAGTTCCTCCGCTTCATCCAGCGTCATCTGCTGCAGTGCCGGCTGGACGACGTTCGCTCGCGGCGTCAGCATGAGGTCGCCTGCCCGGATATCCGTGTTGGCTCCGATGAGCACGGCCCGTTCGACGACGTGCGAAAGCTCCCGAACGTTGCCGGGCCACGCGTAGCTCATGAGCGCCTGCACGGCGTCGCGCGCAAAGTCGGCCGACGTCCGGCCGTACTTGCGGGTATAGATATCGAGAAAGCGCGCAGCCAACGGCATGATGTCCTCACGCCGCTCGCGGAGCGGCGGCAGGTCGATCTCCACGGTGTTGAGCCGGAACAGCAGGTCCTCGCGAAAGGCGTTGTCGGCGATCATCGCGCGCAGGTTGCCGTTCGTCGCGGAGATGACGCGGACGTCCGCGTGCCGGGTCCGGGACGACCCCACCGGCTCGTAGTCGCCGGACTCGAGCACGCGCAACAGCTTGCCCTGCTGAGTGGACGGCAGGCAGGCGACCTCGTCGAGGAACAGCGAGCCACCGTCGGCCAGCTCGAAGCGCCCGATACGGTCTTCCTTCGCGTCGGTGAAGGCGCCGCGCACGTGTCCGAACATCTCCGACTCGAAGATGCTGTCGGCGATGCCGCCCATGTTGACGCTGATGAACGGCCCTTCGGCGCGGTTGGAACGGGCGTGGATCAGTCGGGCGAGCTCGCCCTTGCCGACGCCTGCTTCACCGGTGATCAGTATGTTGGCATCCGACGCCGCAACGCGCCCGACCAGCCTCAGCACGGGCTGCATCGCCGCTGACTCCGCGATGAAATCGCCGCGGCTCTCCTGAAGCAGGTCCTTCTCGGCCCGCAGGCGGCGCGCGTCGCGCAGCACCCGGCCCAGCTCCACCTGCGTGCGCAGGACAGACAGCAGTCGCTGGTTGTCCCATGGCTTCTCGATGAAGTCGCTGGCGCCTTCGCGCATCGCGGCAACCGCAATGTCGACCGTCCCCCAGGCTGTCATGACGACCACGGGCAGTTCCGGTTCGAGCCCCTGGATCGCTCGCAGCAGCTCGAGGCCTTCCTTTCCGGAGGTCGTATCGCGCGTGTAGTTGAGATCGATCAATAGCGCATCGAATGCCGACTTTCCAACAGCCGCAAGCACAGCCGGGGGCGATGAGGCGGTTTCCACGGCGAACGGCTCGCCTTTCAGCAGCAGCTTGAGTGCGTCCAGCACGTCGCGCTGATCGTCCGCAATCAGGACGCGGGATGCGCCTGCTCCATCTTTCATGTTTCCGGCCCCGACGGCCGCACCCCATTCAGCCGCATGCTTTTCATCACACTGGAACCTCTCTCAACATGCCCTTGTCGTCGACAGGTTCTAGTCCGACAGCCAGCCGTCGAACAGTTGCAGAGTGCGATTGCCATAGGCGGCGTTGCCTTCGTTGTGAGTGACCTGAATGACGGTCGTGCCTTCGGCGTTCAGCTCCGCCAGCAACTCCATGATCATTTTTCCCTGGCTGGAATGCAACGCGCCCGTCGGTTCGTCCGCGAGCACAAGATCGGGCTGCGTGATGACGGCGCGGCCGACCGCCACCAGTTGCTGCTGTCCGCCGGACAACTGTGGCGGGTAGAGATCCTTCTTCCCGACGATATTGAATCGATCGAGGATATCCGCGACGCGCGACTGGCGCTCGCTGGTTTTCATGTTGCGATAGGTCAGCGGCAGCTCGAGGTTTTCGTAGACCGTCATGTCGTCCAGCAGGTGATAGTGCTGAAAGATGAAACCGACATGCTCGCGCGCGAGCGCCTGCCGCCTTTTGTGCGGCAGCTCGTGCACGGCTGCCCCGGCAAGGTGGTACTCGCCGCCCCAGTCGGAATCGAGCAGCCCGAGTATCGACAGAAGGGTGCTCTTGCCGGCTCCGGAAGGACCCATGAAGGTCACGAAGTCGCCCTCGGGAACCTCCAGCGAGACCTGTCGCAGGAGATAAAGCCGGTTTTCGCCCTGCGGCACCGACTTTTCGATATTTCTGGTGCGGATCAAAT
>CAZTAE010000407.1:0-2293 GCA_964611535.1 uncultured Woeseiaceae bacterium | reverse complement strand
GCGGGCACGACCATCCTGGTCTCGACCCACTACATGGACGAGGCGGAACGCTGTCACCGGCTGGCGATTCTCGACCGCGGCGCCAAGGTCGCGGACGGGGCGCCGGACGAATTGCAGCAGTCCACGGGCATGACGGTGGTCGAGGTCGCCGGCGGCGATGCGAACCGCGCGCAGGCCGCGCTCGCTGCCCTGCCGGAGGTCGCGAGCGTCACGCAGCTCGGCGTGCGGCTGCGGGTGCTCATACCTGTCGGGCATGCTGCGCCGCTCGAGCTCGTCGAGGACGCGCTGCGCGCCAGGGGAATCGCGGCCGAATCGCGCATCGTGCACCCCTCGCTGGAGGACGTCTTCGTCGCCGTGACCGAAGCGGCGCGCACGCGAAAGGAAGCGGCGTGAACGGGTTCCTGCGGCTCTTCGCCATCATGCAGAAGGAGCTGCGCCAGCTGCGCCGCGATCGGCTCACCTTCGCGATGATCGTCGGCATTCCCATCGGCCAGATCCTGCTCTTCGGCTACGCGATCAACCTGGACGTGCGCAACCTGTCCGCCGCCGTCGCCGATCAGGCGGGCAGCCACCGCTCGCGGCAATTCGTCGCGGAACTCCGGGAAACGCAGGTCGTGGACATCGAACGCTCCGTCGATTCACCGGAGCAACTGGAGGCGCTCCTGCGCTCGGGCGACATCTCCGTCGGCATCCACATCCCGTACGATTTCGACCGGCGCGTCATCGACCCCGAGCGGCCCGCCGCGCACCTGCTGGTAGACGGCGCGGACCCCACCATTCTCGGCGTCGCGAACCAGCTTGCGGTCATGCCGGTCGCCTTCGATACCTGGCCGCGGGATGAGCAGCAGACGCGGGAGCGGACCCTCGAGGTGCGGCCGTACTACAACCCGGAGCGGCGGACGGCGGTCAACGTCGTGCCGGGCCTCATCGGGGTAATCCTGACGCTCACGATGCTGCTCTTCACCGCGGTCGCCATCGTCCGGGAGCGCGAGCGGGGCAACCTCGAGCTCCTGATCAACACGCCGGTCACGACGACCCAGCTGATGGTGGGCAAGGTCGCCCCCTACGTCGTGATCGGGCTCGTGCAGCTCGCGCTGATCATAGGTGTCGGCTACCTGCTCTTCGGCGTGCCGGTACGCGGCAGCATGCTGCATCTGTATATCGCCGCGTTCGCGTTCATTGCCGCCAATCTGGCCCTCGGGCTGTTGGTGTCGACGGTGGCGAAGACCCAGTTTCAGGCGATGCAGGTGACGTTCTTCCTGCTCCTGCCCTCGATACTCCTGTCGGGCTTCGTCTTTCCCTTCGACGGCATGCCGGCGGTCGCGCGCTGGCTGGGCGAAGTGCTCCCCATTACCCACTTCATCCGCATGACGCGGGGGATCATGCTGCGCGACGCCACGCTGTACGAGCTCGGCGACGAGCTGCTGATACTGGCGCTGTTCGCCTTCCTTGCGATGGCCGCCGCCATCCGCCGCTTCTCGCGCCGGCTGGACTGAGCGGGTCGGGGAAGCAGGCATGCCCGTGTTATATTGCCGTTAGCGATCGGGAGGATCTCGCGCGCCGGCCGGCCGCGGATCCGGGACCCTGGAACAGCGCAGAATGCGGGTGACGGCATGCGGAAATTCTCACAGATCCTGTGCGTGGTCGATCCGACGTCGGAGGTGCAACCGGCGCTGGAGCGGGCCAGCTGGCTCGCAAGACGGTCCGGCGCCGAGCTCGAGCTGTTCATCTGCTACTACAACGAGTACCTGAGCGGGCAAAGGCTCTTCGACTCCGCTTCGCTGGAAAAGGCGCGGGCAGAGGTCATCGACGGCCATGAAAAATACCTCGAATCGCTGGCCGAGCCGCTGAGGGAAGCCGGTGTCACGACGACGACCCGGGCGCTCTGGGGGCATCCGCTGGACGAGGCCATCGTCCGGCATGCCGCGGCGATCAATGCCGACATCGTCTTCAAGGACACCCACCACCATTCCGCGCTGTCCCGGGCCCTGCTGACGAACACCGACTGGAGCCTGATACGGACCTGTGCCTCGCCGCTCTGGCTGGTGCAGCCGCGCGACGTGCCGACGAAGCCGGCGTTCCTCGCGGCCATCGACCCGATGAACGAGCACGACAAGCCGGCCGCGCTCGACGACGAGATACTGGTCCTGAGCAAGGCCCTCGCCGAGGTCACCGACGCCGAGGTCCATGTGTTCCATTCGTACGATCCCCGGCTGGCGGTCTCTTCGGCCACGGCCAGCGCCTACATGCCGGTCTCCCTGCCGTTCGACGAGATCGAGCAGCAGATGCGCGA
>CAZTAE010000406.1:0-2295 GCA_964611535.1 uncultured Woeseiaceae bacterium | reverse complement strand
GTGGAGGTTCCGGCATCGCCTGCGGGGGGTCCTTATGAAGGAAATAAAGCGGACCGACAGGGAGCCATTCCTTCATGAGGCCCCCCCGCAGGCGATGCCGGACCGGCCCAAGTAAGTGCCATTCCGCCTAACGCGCCTCCGTGACGCTGATGATTTTCATCGCATTGGTGCTGCCGGATACGCCGGTCAGATCGCCCTTCGTGAAGATCACCCGGTCGCCGACTTCCACCAGCTTGTGCCCGAGCATGGTGGAGAAGATATCCTGGTAGAGCGCCTGCGAGTCGGTGTGCTCGATGTGGAAACGGATGGGATAGACGCCGCGATACATCGTCACCCGCCTGCGCGTCGCATCGTGCGGCGTAAACGCATAGATCGGGATGTCCGAGCGTATGCGCGACATCCACAGCGTCGTCGAGCCCGACTCCGTCAGGGCGATGATGGCCTTGACGTCGAGGTGATTGGCCGTGTACATCACCGCCATCGCGATCGCCTCGTCGATGGCCTGGAAGCGGTCGTCGAGCCGGTGCGTCGTCCGGCCGCGGGCGAGCGCGTACTTCTCAGCGCCCACGCACACCTCGTCCACGGCGCTGATCACGGCTATCGGATAGCGGCCGATGGCGGTCTCCGCCGACAGCATGACCGCGTCAGTACCGTCCATGACGGCGTTCGCGACGTCCGAAACCTCCGCGCGCGTCGGTATGGAATGCGAGATCATCGACTCCATCATCTGGGTCGCCGTGATCACGATCTTGTTCTTGCGCCGCGTGCGCCGGATGATCTGCTTCTGCATGCCGGTGAGCTCTGCGTAGCCCATTTCGACGCCCAGATCGCCGCGGGCAACCATGATGACGTCGGCGGCCTCGATGATGGAATCGATGTTCTCCACGGCCTCGGTGCGCTCGACCTTGGCGACGATCAGGCCCTTGCCTCCGGCGTCCCGAAACAACTGACGCGCCTCGGCGACGTCATCCGCACTGCGCACGAAAGAGACGGCGAGGAAATCCATGTCCAGGTCGGCCGCGAGCTGGATGTGCGCCCGATCCGCCTTCGTCAGGGCCGGTGCGGAAAGGCCGCCGCCGCGGCGGTTGATGCCCTTGTTGTCCGAAAGCGGGCCGCCGTTGACGACCGTCGTGTGAATGCGCGTGCCCTCGATGCGCTCCACCGACAGCGTGATCTGCCCGTCGTCGAGCAGCAGCACGTCGCCCGCCTGCACGTCCTTGTGCAGGTTGCGATAGGCGACGCCGACGCCGGCTGCCGTGCCGTCGCGCTCCTGAAGGGCCGAATCCAGGAAGAACGAAGCCCCGTCCTGCAGCGTGACCGGCCCGTCGCTGAAGCTCCGGATCCTGAGCTTCGGACCCTGCAGGTCGCCCATCACGCCGACGACCTTGCTGCAGTCCTCGGCAGCGGCGCGCACCCCTTCCACCCGGCGGCGATGCTCCTCGTGGCTGCCGTGCGAGAAATTGATGCGGGCGACGTTGAAGCCCGCGTGGATCATTTTCATGAGCCGGTCCGGGTCGTCGGTCGCGGGACCGAGCGTCGCGACTATCTTGGTTCTGCGTAGCATGGCGCGATTATCTCACAGTTGGATTTTCAGTCTGCCCCGTGAGGAAATGTTAGGCGTAACATGCATCAGTCGTTGCGCGGCGGGGACATTCCGGATGAGGCAGACGGCTGCCGAGCATCCGTTGCAGGCGCAACGCCCGTCAGATGCGAGCCGCGACGGAATCAGGACGATTCTCTCGCCCGCTCCTCGAGGACGGCGACAGCCGGCAGCGTCCTGCCCTCGATGAACTCGAGGAAGGCACCGCCGCCCGTTGAGATATAGGAGATGTCGCCGGCGACGCCGTACTTGTGGATGGCCGCTACCGTGTCTCCGCCGCCCGCCACGGAAAAGGCGCCGCTGTCCGCAACGGCCCGTGCGATGGCTTCGGTTCCGTCGCCGAAGGCGTCGAACTCGAAGACGCCCACGGGCCCGTTCCAGACGATCGTGCCGGCGCGCTTCAGGATTTCCGCGAAGCTCGCCGCCGTCTCGGAACCGATGTCCATGATCATCTCATCGTCGCCGACGGCGTCGACCGGGCGCGCTTCGCCCTTCGCCTCCGCGGAAAACTCCTTCGCCACGACCACGTCGACCGGCACCGGGATGTTCGCGCGGTCGTCGTCGCGTGCGGCCAGCGCCCTGGCCGTGTTCAGCATGTCGGGCTCGTGCAGCGACTTGCCGACGTTGTGGCCCGCGGCGGCGATGAAGGTATTGGCGATGCCCCCGCCGACGATCAGCTCGTCGACCAGCCCCGC
>CAZTAE010000405.1:0-2309 GCA_964611535.1 uncultured Woeseiaceae bacterium | reverse complement strand
AGAGGCTGTCGCCGCAGCCGATAGAGCCGACCCCTTGCGTCGTCCGCCAGGATACGATCGGTGACCAGCCCTGCGTTCCGCAGCGCACGCAGGTGCCGGCTCACGGTGGGGCGACTGGCTCCCAGCGCAGCCGCGAGCTCGCTCGCGCGAAGCGGCTCTTTCCGCAGCAGCTCGACGATGGCCCGACGGCTCGGATCGGCCAGGGCAGCGAGCGTACGGTCGACGTTAACCGGCACGCTGTCCCGGATCGCGTACGCGTTGCGCGAACCACCAGCGATGCCCCTCCGGATCTTCGATCTGGCAGTTGCGATCGGCCCAGTGCTCTTCGCCATAGTCGGTGACCTGAGGCTCCTGAAGGATCCTCGCCCCCGCGGCCCTGGCCTGCTCGCAGTGGGCGTCGACATTGTCGACGTAGGCGAACAGGGACTGCGTGTTGGCGCCGTTGAGCTGCCGGGGCGAGGCGCAGGGGCCGCCGTGGCTCGCGGTCGTCTCATCGGCGCTGGCCACCATGACCACCCCTTCGCCGAAGGTCAGCTCGGAGTGAATGATAGTCCCGGCGTCTCCTTCGACCTTGAGGCGGACTTCGAAGCCGAAGGCCTCGCACAGCCAAGCGATGGCTGCCGGCGCGTCGTCATAGAAGATCGCGGAGGTGATCCGCGGCCAGCCGTTGGGGGGTTCTTTCATCGCGTAGACTCCACTGGATAGTTTCTGGTTCGAGCAATGATTAACGAACTTCGCAACCAATTCAACCCCGGCTTGGATGACAACAGTGGGCCTCTGTCGGGGCCGCCGTCCGATATTCCGCAGGACTGGTTTCTGAGCCGAACGGATGGCCGAAGCGCCAGATGGATCAATGCGCTGGCCGGTTCGCGCCGCTTGCATCAGAGCATGTTCACGCCCGGCCAGCCCCGATGGCTCGACGATCTGCGCGACGTTCGGAGGATGGCTTGCATAGGGACGCCAAGCCTACTTCGATGCCGGTGGTCGGGTTCAATATCACCCGCTCGGCAACGATGGAGGCGGCCTTGGCCGACGCCGTAACGCGCTGTTGGCTGGCGGAAAATCAGGCAGCCATTGCTGACCTTCGACTGGTAAAGTGGTGGTGGGCAGCGCCCACCACCTTTCGATACCCGCCGACGTGAATCCTTCGCGAGGTTGTACCCACCGTCCCTTCAGGGACAAGGACGCGCGCGGATCGGGGACGTCAGTTCGTGAAGTTCATTTCCTGCAACACGTAGCTACTGCCGATCGTGCGGATGGCCTCGCGGTCGATAGCGGCCTCACGCATATTATCAAGTGAACCCATCAGTTTCTCCGATAGTCTCTCGAAGTATTCTGCATCGCGATCGAACGCGGCCCAGTTCTTGTAGGTCACCGTCAGAATCATATCCGGCTCGCCCTCGCGGGCCGCCGTATTGCTGTACACCTTGTAATCGATGATATCGCCATCCTTTTTCTGCTGCTCATTGAATTTGCGCCACAAATTGCCTATGTCGTTCATGTAGGCATTGGTCATGCCCGCCTTAATGTGTACGTTTGTGACTGCAACCACGTGCCCGACATCCCAGTTTCGGGTGTGGTCTTGTGCGAAGGATGCTGCGTTTAGAAGCAACAGACCGACTACTACGGCTACCGCCGTTGTACTTTTCCTGATCATGATGAGTTTCCTCTGTTGTATTGTTATGGAACTACCGCAGAAATGGTATCGGCGGTGATGAAACAAGGAGGCAGCCGAAGCTGCCGCCCTGCGGTGTCTCCTGGCTGTCGCGCTAGTCGCGCACTTGCGCCGCTCTGGTTTGGCGTAGAGCCGCGCATCGTCGCATTCGTCGATATCGCCGAACGTTTCCTCAGATCGCTCACGACAACCTTCGCGCAATTACCGGGTCGAGATCGCCGTGACCCTGGCGTCCTTGTAGGTGCAGATGTAGAGCTCGACCGGCTGTACCTTGCCCATACCCTCCGGTCTGACCTGCGCGTGAGCGGATCCTGCCGCGAACAGCAGGCTGGCGACCGCCGAAAAGGCGATCGTTGTTGGTGTCTTAACTATGTTCCCCATTCTTGTGATTGTGGTGTTGGCCCCGTGGAACAGGCCGGTACGTCAATATAAGCCTTCCGTCCAGCGATGGGAGAAATACTTTCGCTTGCGACATCCCTCCTGCCCTTTACGTTTTGCGCCGCGCGCACAGGACATGCCGGCTTTGGGAGAAGCTTCACCACCAACTACCCTCAGCGAACGGGGTGGACTCCTGGATGTGGTCGCTTTTGGCCGCTTTCCTGGTCACCGGCTGCGCCATTCAGCGACGAGAAAA
>CAZTAE010000404.1:0-2317 GCA_964611535.1 uncultured Woeseiaceae bacterium | reverse complement strand
TACGGCTCGTATTCCGGCGCCGTGCCGAACGAGAAGATCACCTGGGGCAAGCTGTCCGCGGACACGCCGAAGTTCATCATCGAATCGGACGCGACCATCGTGGCGCCGCTGATCTTCGCCTCGGTGCTCGGCGAATAGGATGGATTCGGTGGTGGATGCCCGGGAACCGTGGGTGATTCAGGACGCCCGGGACCTCTATCGCCTCGAAGCCTGGAGCGACGGCTTTTTCGACGTCGACGAGCAGGGGCACGTCACGGTACGGCCTTCGGAAGACGATGCCCTTTCGATCGACGTCATGGAGGTGGTCTCGGAGCTCCGCCGGCGCGGCGTGTCGCCGCCCCTGCTGCTCAGGTTCCAGGACGTCCTGAGGGCGCGGGTACGGCGCCTCAATCAGGCGTTTGCGACGGCGATTCAAGAGGCGCCGTACCGGAACGCCTACCGCACCGTCTATCCGATCAAGGTCAACCAGCTGCATGAGGTCGTGGAGGAGGTGCTGGACGCGGGCAAGCCCTGGGGCCTCGGCCTCGAGTGCGGCTCCAAGGCGGAGCTCGTGGCGGCATTGCCGCACCTCGCCGACGACGAAACCCTGCTCGTCTGCAACGGCGTGAAGGACCGCACGATGCTGTCGCTGATCCTGGCGGCGCAGCGGCTCGGCAGGAACGTCATCCCGGTCATGGAGAAGTTCGCGGAGTTCGAGCAGTTCATGGCGCTGGCCGCGGATGCCGACGGCGACGCGCCCTTCGGCGTGCGCATCCGGCTGCGGACCGCGGGAGCCGGGCGGTGGGCCGACTCCGGCGGCTATCGGTCGAAGTTCGGCGTCTCGCTGCCGGAGCTCATCGAGCTCGTCGAGCGGCTGGAGGCCGCGGGCCGCGGCGCCTCGCTGGTGCTGCTGCATTTCCACCTGGGCAGCCAGATCGCGGACATCCAGACGCTCAAGCAGGCCGTGAAGGAGATGGCGCAGATTTATGCCGCGCTGGCGAGGCGGGGCCTCGACATCCGGTATTTCGACGTCGGTGGGGGGCTCGGCGTGAACTATTCCGGGGACTATGCCGAATCCGGCATCAACTACGGCCTGCAGGAGTACGCCAACGCGGTCGTGTATTCCGTGATGGACGTCTGTGAGGCACAGTCCGTGCCGCATCCCGTGCTCCTTTCCGAAAGCGGCCGCGCCATCACCGCCCACCACTCGGTGCTGGTAGTGGATACGCTCGGCGCCTACGGCAAGGATCGGGTCCCGGAGGGGTACCGCGTGCCGGACGATGCGCATGCGCTGGTGCACGATCTGAGCGGCATCCTCAGTCAGCTCGAAACGCCGGGGCCGGACGGTCCCGCCGTCGGTGAACTGCTCGAGGCGTATCACGACGTGGTGGAGATCCATCGGGAAGCGGCGACGCTGTTCGGCCTCGGCTATCTGGCCCTCGAGCACAACGCGCTGGTCGAGCGGCTGTACTGGAGCTGCTGCTCCACGATTCTGCGCCTGCTGCGCGCCGCGGCACCGGACCCGGTGCCGGTCGAGCTCCACGATCTCGAGGACCGGCTCGTCGACCAGTACCTCTGCGATTTCTCGGTGTTTCAGTCCATGCTGGATCACTGGGCGATCGACCAGCCGTTTCCGATCATGCCCCTGCACCGCCTGAACGAGCGCCCCGGCCGCCGGGCCCTGCTCGTCGACCTGACCTGCGACTCCGACGGCAAGGTCAGCCAGTACGTCTCGTCGAACGAGGACAAATCGTTCCTGGAGCTGCACGCGCTCGAGCCGGGCCAGCCTTACCTGCTCGGGTTCTTCCTCATGGGCGCGTACCAGGACATCATGGGCGATGCGCACAACCTGTTCGGTCGCGTGGCCGAGGCGCATGTGTACGGCGACGGCGAAGAGGACGGGAACTTCTGGATCGAGAAGGTGATCCCTGGCATCGAGGTGCAGGACATACTGGCGCAGGTGCAGTATTTTCCGAACGACCTGCAGCGACGCATGGACGGCATCATCAAGCAGAAGATCGAAGCCGGCACGATCCGCCCCAAGCGGGGAATGGAGATACTCGAGCAATACAAACGGTGCTTCCGCGACGGGACCTACTACGACTCCCGCGGCAGCCGCGAGACATGACATGAGCCAGAGAGAACCCAGCGGCCGCAGCCTCCGGATCGGCATGGTGCAGATGCAATGCACCGACGATCCCGAAGAGAACATGCAGAACGCCCTCGCCATGACGCGCCAGGCAGCGAGCGACGGCGCGGAGGTGATCTGCCTGCCGGAGCTGTTCCGGTCCCGGTACTTCTGCCAGAGCGAGGACGACGCGCGCTTCGACCTGGCGGA
>CAZTAE010000403.1:0-2319 GCA_964611535.1 uncultured Woeseiaceae bacterium | reverse complement strand
GGCTCGATCTGGGGCCGCCCGATGTGGGGCACGTGGTGGGAGTGGGGCGACCCGCGGCTCACGTCCGAGCTGATCCTGCTGTTCCTGTACTTCGGCTACATGGCGCTCCGCGCCGCCATCCCGGACACGGGCAAGGCCGACCGCGCCAGCGCGGTGCTGGCCCTCGTGGGGCTCGTGAACGTGCCGATCATCCACTTCTCGGTGGAGTGGTGGAGCTCGCTGCACCAGGGGCCGACGCTCGTGCGCGCCGGCGGCCCGGCGATCGAGCCGGCGATGCTGTGGCCGCTGCTGGGGATGATCGCCGGTTTCACGCTGGTGTTCGCGGCGCTCCTGCTCGGGCGGGTGCGCACGGAGGTGCTGATCCGCGAGCGGCGGGCCCGCTGGGTGCGTAAACTGGTGGCCCCGGGGGAGGAAACCGCCTGATGGAGTTGTTGTCTATGGGTGGGTACGGCGCGTACGTCTGGACGTCCTACGCCCTGACGTTCGGCGTGGTACTGGTCTGCGTCCTGCAGGCGCGCTACCGCCACCGCCGGGTGGTCCACGACATAAGGGCGCGGCTTCAGGCCGCGGAGAGGAGCGAATGAAACCGAGACAGCAACGGATGCTCGCGGTCGGCCTGGCCGCGGCGGGGCTGCTCGTCGCCACCGGGCTGACGCTCCGGGCCTTCAAGGACAACATGATGTTCTACGTCGAGATCTCGGAGGTGGCGAAGGGCAACCATCCGACCGACAGGAACTTCCGGGTCGGCGGGCTGGTCGTGGAGGACAGCGTCAGGCGCCGGCAGGGCGCGCTCGACGTCGAGTTCGCCCTGACCGATACCGTCAACGTCCTTCCGGTGGTCTACAGCGGCATCCTGCCGGACCTCTTCCGCGAGGGCCAGGGCGTGATCGCGCACGGGCGCCTCGGCGGCGACGGCCGCTTCGTTGCCGACACCGTGCTCGCCAAGCACGACGAGAACTACATGCCGCCCGAAGTCGCGGATTCGCTCGCCAGGCACGCCGCCGACAAGGCCGCCGAAGCCGCAGGCCGGGGCGAATGATTCCGGAGATCGGCCAGTTCGCGCTGATCCTCGCGCTGTCCCTCGCCATCTGCCAGGCGGTCCTGCCGCTCGCGGGCGCGAAGCGCGGCGATGCGGCCATGATGGCCGTTGCGCGGCCCGCCGCCCTCGGACAACTGATGTTCGTCGCGATCGCGTTCGCCTGTCTCGCGTACGCATTCCTGACGAGTGATTTTTCCGTCGTCTACGTCGTCAACAACTCGCAGCTCGCGTTACCGAACGTCTACAAGTTCTCCGCCATCTGGGGCGCACACGAGGGCTCCCTGCTGCTCTGGATCCTGCTGCTTGCGGCCTGGACGGTCGCCGTCGGCCGTTTCAGCCAGGAACTGCCGGAGGCATTCGCCGCGCGCGTCATAGGCGTGCTGGGTCTCCTCAGTTGCGGCTTTCTCCTGTTCACCCTGCTCACGTCGAACCCCTTCGAGCGCATCTTTCCCGCGCGTGCCGACGGCGCCGACCTGAACCCGCTGCTGCAGGATCCCGGTCTCGCCATCCATCCACCCATCCTCTATACCGGCTACGTGGGGTTTGCCGTCGCGTTCGCGTTTGCCGTCGCCGCCATGCTGAGCGGACGCCTCGACCAGGCGTGGGCGCGCTGGACCCGGCCGTGGACGACCTGGGCCTGGGCGTTTCTCACCGTCGGCATCGCCCTCGGGAGCTGGTGGGCCTACTACGAGCTGGGCTGGGGCGGCTGGTGGTTCTGGGATCCGGTCGAGAACGCCTCGCTGTTGCCGTGGCTGACCGGCACCGCCCTGATGCATTCGCTGGCAGTCACCGAGAAGCGCGGCTCGTTCAAGAGCTGGACCGTGCTGCTGGCGATCTTCACCTTCTCGCTGTCGCTGCTGGGCACCTTCCTGGTGCGCTCCGGCGTGCTGACCTCGGTGCATGCCTTCGCCAACGACCCCTCGCGCGGCTTCTTCATTCTGATCCTGCTGGGCATCACCGTGGGGCTGTCGCTGCTGATCTTCGCCCTGCGCGCGCCGCGAGTCAGCCACCGCACCCGCTTCAACTGGCTGTCGCGCGATGCCCTGCTGCTGATCAACAACATCATGCTGGTGATCATGACCGTCACCGTGCTGATGGGAACCGTCTATCCGCTGCTGCTCGATGCCCTCGACCTGGGTAAGATCAGCGTGGGCCCGCCGTACTTCAACGCCTTGTTCGTGCCGCTCACGGTGATCATGTGCGTGTTCATGGGCCTCGGGCCGACAGCGCGCTGGAAGCAGACCGACCCGCGTCTGCTGCTCAAGCGGCTGTGGCTGGCC
>CAZTAE010000402.1:0-2320 GCA_964611535.1 uncultured Woeseiaceae bacterium | reverse complement strand
CGACCATCTGCCAGATCGCCGCCTTTTCTCCCGGGGACACCTCCTCCCACGAGGCGACGTGCCGCCGCGGCACGACCAGCGCATGGCCCGGAGAGACCGGGAAACCGTCGTACAGGGCCAGCACCGACTCGGATGCCGCGATGATCCTTTCCGGCGGCGCCTCGCAGAAAGGACAGTCGGGAGCAGCTGGTCCCGGGCGCTCGGCGGCCGATTCTGTGGATGCTTTTAGATCGCGCCTTTGCCTTTCCAACAGTTTGCTGCCTCTGACCAACCGATCACCGGGTCCTCAGTGGGTGTTCGGAATCCCGAGCCGCTGCCCCCCACCTCACCCCAACACGACGGCTATCGTATCGAATTTACGGTCGTCGCAGGTGCGTACGGAGAAGCAGTTCGCATAACCGCCGCGCCCGTCGGCGAACTCGAGGTCGTCAGCACCGCCCCGTAGATCCGCATCGCGTCCCACAGATTCTGCAGCCGGCGCTGCGGTGGACCGGCTAAACTACCTTCAGGGGGCACCGCTTATCACGGAGGTAGAGCAATGACCAGACCAGTTTGCGTGATTGCAGGCGTCGGCGAAGGCAACGGCGCGGCCCTCGCGCGCGCGTTTTCGAATGAGGGCATGGCTGTCGCCCTTCTCGCGCGCACCACCGACTTCTCCTCCGCGCTCGCCAGCGAGCTGCCCGAGGGACGCGCGTACGCCTGTGATGTGACCGATGCCCGGTCGGTGGCTGAGACGTTCGCGCAGATCCGCGGTGAGCTGGGCGATCCCGCGACCGTCGTCTACAACGCCGGCTCCGGCACCTGGGGTGATGTCGAATCGATCGGCCTCGACGACTTCGAATCCTCCTGGCGCGTGAACGCATGCGGCGCGCTGGCGGTGAGCCGGGAAGTCATTCCGGCAATGAAAGCATCAGGCAGCGGTAACATCATTTTCATCGGCGCAACCGCCTCCAGGCGCGGTGGACCGAAGACCGCAGCCTTCGCGCCGGCCAAGGCGGCGCAGCGCAGCCTCGCCGAATCCATGGCACGGAGCCTCTGGCCACAGGGCATCCACGTGGCGCTCATCGTCATCGATGCGGTGGTGGACCTGCCGCGAACCCGCAAGAACATGCCCGACAAGCCGGACGACTTCTTTCTGAAACCGGACGACATGGCCGCCAGCGCCGTCTGGCTGGCACACCAGCCGCGTTCGGCCTGGACGTTCGAGATCGACGTACGACCCTTCGGCGAAAAGTGGTGAGCCCGCGCGGCGCTCGGAACCATTTCAGCCGGACAGTCAGGAAAGCTGGGGCGATAGCTGCTCCGATCATGAACGCACTCGTCTCGGCGTTTATCCCCGAGAGCCTTGGCCGCCGCGAAGCGCGAGGCGAAGGTGATCCAGTAAGCTGAGCATTCTGTATTCTAGAATCCAGAATACAGAACGATCGCTATCCCCTACTCCAGGCCCGCCGCAATCCGCCGAATCTCCTCCGCGCTTCGCTCGCCCGCAAGCGGCGCCCCAGGCATTTCCGTGCCGCACGCTCAGCCGGCGGCATCGCGAGGCTGAAGGACTGGAGCGAGGGCGGCCGGCCGGAATAGACGACCAGTGGCATGCAAGCTTCTCATCGACACATCGCCTCGACCAGTATCTCAAGCGCGCCATCGCGGGGGCTGAGCTTGTTGATCCTCGATGAACTCCGTTACCTGCCGCCCAGCGAGACGTCGACTGACGACACTGGGAAACTTAACATGGCCGAGCGACACACAGGCGGAATCGGCCGTCGTCACCGCGACCTGAGCGTGCCGGTCACGAGCCCCAGAGGTGTGCGAGCTTGTCCGGATTGCGCACGACATAGATCGCGGCGATGCGGCCGTTCTAGAACGCAGAACAGTCATGATCCTCAGTGCCGGCTCGCGGGTAGCCGGTCTCAATCAGTGGGGCTATGACTCACACCGCCTGTCTGATGCCACGACAATTGGGGAATCTGCTACACCCCCAGAATGTCTTTCCCGCATTGACCCCGCGCCGGGCAGTTCGCATGATCATGTCCGACCCGCAGACTGGACACCGAATCGCAGGCTCCTGCCTCGCATCCCCGTTTCCAGCACGGTCCCAAGCGAATATCCCGAGTAGCTTGCGTAGCTCTTCACCGTCGATCAGCGTGATCGGTTGCCCGGTCGAAAAGCTCCGTGCTTCCTCCGTGAATCCGCCACTTGTCACAACGAGGCACTCGTCGGCACCGTTTGCAGTCATTACTCCTAACTGCTCCCGCACGACCCGTACGTCGACCTTCTTGTGCCGCCAGTGCTTACACTGCACTGTTGCCGTTCTGCCTTCCTT
>CAZTAE010000401.1:0-2320 GCA_964611535.1 uncultured Woeseiaceae bacterium | reverse complement strand
GCTTGTTGGCCAGGCTGTCGGCAAAGAAACCGGCGATGAACAGCGATACGTCGCCGATGCGCTGCAGCGCGGAAGTGCGTTGCTCAATCGTGGCCGCCTCCGTCGCTTCCGCCAGCATCAATGCGAGCGGCCTGAGCCCGTAGGCTTCGCCATGATCCTCGTAAAAGTCCTCGGAACGTGCAAACAGCGTCAACAGGTTGACGACATAGTGCGCGGCGTGAGGATCGACGTCGGCGCCCTGCTTGTCGATCACTTCATGCAGTGACTCGCGAAAGTAGTCGCGAAGATTCTGTACCGGCAGTACCCGCTCGTCCGATGCACTATGGCTCATGCTGCGTCTCCTTGGCTCCCCGTCAGGATCACGGCCTTCTCTGCAACCATGCGAGAAGAAGACACATTACATATATCAAATTAGAGCACCCGCTTCGTGACAAGGTTCACGGAAGGCATATCCGGCTTCAGCCGCTCGGATTTTGTGTGAAATAACGCGGCTTTGCCACTGCCTGCCACATATTGCAGCGCCGCCGAAAAGATAGCGCAAGCTTTGTTAAACTGGTTGGCTCCAGAATAAAAAGGCTGCGGGAGAAAGCCATGGACATCGGCAATGCGGTGGCCGGCCTGAACTGGCTGGCAGTCGTCGCCGCCGCAGGGAGCGCCTTTCTCATCGGCGCGCTGTGGTATTCGAAAAAGGCTTTCGGCGACGCATGGATGCTCGAGATCGGCCTGACGCAGGACGCGTTCCGCAAGGCCAACATGGCGCTGACATTCGGGGCGACGTTCGTCCTGCAGCTCATCGCGGCGACGGCGCTCGCTCTCTATCTCGGTTCCGGCAACGACTGGCTGGTGGGCCTGCAGGCCGGGCTCCTGGTCGGGCTGTGCTGGATCGCGACAGCCTACGGCATCACCTATTTCTTCGAGCAGCGCTCGCTGCGCCTCTACCTGATCAACGCGGGCTACTACGTCGTCCTGTTCGCGACGATGGGAACGATCATCGGCGCCTTCAGCTAGCCTGTACTTGCCGCGGCCACCGACAGACGGGACCGCCGGCTTCGCCGGAACTCGGCCGCGGCAGGGGCCCTTTCGCCACCGTCCTCGCATCCGAAGGACCAGGGCGCGGCGGAATGATGCGGGTTCCGCGGCCTGGCGGCAATCCGTGTGCCGGCGCTCCGCCGTCCTCCGGCCGAATCCCGCGGGAGGGCGGCATGCCGCCGTGCAGTCGTGTATAAACGCAGCTTTCGTGCCCGAACCAGCCCATAAAACCGCGCGCCCGCCGACATGACCTTCGAGATCGTCCTGGTTCTCGCCATCCTGGCCGCCGCGCTGATCCTCTTCATCAGCGACGTCGTCCGCATGGACCTGGTCGCCCTGCTCGTGCTCGGCGCGCTCGCCGTCACCGGGCTCGTCTCCGCCGACCAGGCCTTCGCCGGATTCAGCAACAACGCCGTGATCACGATCTGGGCGATGTTCGTGCTGAGCGAGGGGCTCACGCGGACCGGAATCGCGGACATCATCGGCCGCCAGGTCCTCCGCGTCGCCGGGCGGCGCGAGGTCCCGATGATCGCCGTCATCATGGGCACGGCCGCCGTGCTGTCAGCGTTCATGAACAACATCGGCGTCGCGGCGCTGATGCTGCCCGTCGTCGTCGACGTCTCGCGCCGCACGCGCATTCCGGCGTCGCGCCTGCTGATTCCGCTGGCCTACGGCACGCTGCTGGGCGGCCAGACGACGCTGTTCACCTCCCACAACCTGCTGGTCAGCACCGCGCTGACCCAGGACGGCTTCGAGCCCTTCGGCGTGTTCGATTTCACGCCGGTCGGGGGCGCGGTCATGGTCGGCGGCGTGGTGTTCGTCGCCCTCGCCGGCAGGCTGCTGCTGCCGAAGAAGACCACCACGGCGCGCGGCCGCTACCGCAGCCAGCGCAGCCTCCGGGCGCGCTACAAGCTCCAGGAGCAGACGTTCCTGATGCGGATCCCGGCGAATTCGGTGCTCGTCGGCAAGACCATCGCCCAGAGCCGGATCGGGACCTCGACGGGGCTCATCATCCTGGCGCTCATCCGCTTCGGCCGCAGCGAGACGCTGCCGAGCCGCCAGACGGTGCTGCGCGGCGGCGACAGCCTGCTCGTCCACGGCCGGCTCGACCAGTTCCGGGAGCTGCAGCGCTGGAGCGACCTGGTCATCGAGCGGGAAGCGCCCGTGCTGAAGTCGATGGTCGCGGCCAAGGTTGCCTATGCCGAGGTGGAGCTTGCGGAGGGCTCGCCGCTCGTGTCGGAGCTCGTCCGGGACGCCGGGTTCCGCAAGCGCTTCAACGTCAGCGTCGTCG
>CAZTAE010000400.1:0-2322 GCA_964611535.1 uncultured Woeseiaceae bacterium | reverse complement strand
ACCGGCGGCGTCGGCGACAAGGTCAGCTTCCTGCTGGCGCCGATCGCGGCCGCGTGCGGCTGCCGGGTGCCGATGATCTCGGGGCGCGGGCTCGGCCACACCGGCGGCACGCTCGACAAGCTCGGCTGCATACCCGGCTACGACGCGACGCCGGATTTCGACCGTTTTCGCCGCGCGGTGCGCGAAGCCGGCTGCGCGATCATCGGCCAGACGGCCGAGCTCGCCCCGGCGGACCGGCGCTTCTACGCGATCCGCGACGTCACCGCCACCGTCGAATCGATTCCGCTCATTACCGCCTCGATACTCTCGAAGAAGATCGCCGCCGGGCTCGACGCGCTGGTCATGGACGTCAAGGTCGGCAGCGGCGCGTTCATGAAGACGCCGGAGCAGGCGAGGGAGCTGGCGAACAGCCTGATCGGCACCGCCGCGGCGGCAGGACTGAGAACGCACGCGCTGATCACCGACATGGACGAGGTGCTGGGCACGACGGCGGGCAATGCCGTCGAGATCGCGGAGTCGATGGCCTACCTCAGAAACGAGGCGCGCGAGTCCAGGCTGGACGAGGTGGTCATGGCGCTCGCCGCCGAGATGCTCGTGATCGGCGGCATCGAAACGGATCGCGAGGCGGCGCGGTCACGGGCGGAATCGGCGCTGACCTCCGGCGCGGCGGCGGAGAGCTTCAATCGCATGGTGGCCGCGCTCGGGGGTCCGGCCGGCTTTACGGAGCGCTACGCGGAGCACTTGCCGAGGGCACCGGTCGCGAGGCCGGTAACGGCGGGGCGCGAAGGCTACCTGGCCGAGGTCGATGCCTTCGCCGTCGGGCAGGCGATCATCGTGCTGGGTGGCGGCAGACGCCGGCAGGACGACGTGCTGGATCTCTCGGTCGGACTGACGGAGATCGTGCCGACCGGCAGCCGGGTCGATGCGGACACGCCGCTCGCCGTCATCCACGCGGCCGCTGCGGATGCCGCGAGCGAAGCCGCGGCGATGCTGCAGAAGGCCTGCCGGATTACCGAAGATCCCCCGGCGCCACGTCCCGTCATCCACGAGACGCTGACCGGCGCCGCCTGAGGCGGGTCCGGGCAGGCATCGTCCGGCGGGCGACAGGCGCGCGCGCAGCCGGTATCCTTGAACCGGAGCGCGCAATAACAACGACACCGGGGGGAAGATGTCGGGCAGTTTCATCGGGCTGGCAGGAATAGCCGTGCTCCTCGCCATCGCCGTCCTTTTGTCCTCGAATCGAAAGGCGATTTCGCTCCGCGTCGTCCTCGCCGCCTTCGCACTGCAGGTAGCCGTAGCGGCCTTCGTCCTCTACTTCGACTGGGGCAAGCGCGGGATCGAGACGTTGAGCTTCGGCGTGCAGGCCGTCATCGGCTACTCGCGCGCCGGCATCGAGATGGTGTTCGGCGGGCTCACCTCCGACGAGATCGGCTTCAGCTTCGCGATCAACGTGCTGCCGATCATCGTCTTCTTCGCCTCGCTGATGGCCGTGCTCTATCACCTGAAGATCATGCAGTGGGTGGTCAGGCTGGTCGGCGGGGCCCTGCGCCGCATCATCGGCACCGGGCCGGTGGAGTCGCTGAATGCCGCGGGCAACATCTTCGTGGGACAGACCGAGGCGCCGCTGGTCGTGCGGCCCTACCTGAAGGGGCTCACCGAGCCGCAGATGTTCGCGGTGATGACCTCGGGGCTCGCCTCCATCGCGGGAACGGTGCTGGCGGCCTATGTGCTGATGGGCGCCGAGATGAAGTACCTGCTCGCGGCGAGCTTCATGGCGGCGCCCGGCGGCCTCCTGATGGCGAAGATCATCATGCCGGACGATGAAGTCGGCGTGGACGTGACGGATACGCGCGGCGTGCGGATCGAGGAGAGCCGGCACGCCAACGTCATACTCGCCGCCGCCGTGGGCGCGGCCGACGGCGTCCGGCTGGCGGTCAACATCGGCGCCATGTTGATCGCCTTCGTGGCGCTGATCGCGCTGTTCAACGGCATCGTCGGCGGACTGGCCGGGCTGGTCGGCATCGAGGGACTGACCTTGCAGAAGATCCTGGGCTGGATCTTTGCGCCGCTGATGTTCCTGCTGAGCGTCCCCTGGACCGAGGCGGAGGCCGCAGGCGCCCTGTTCGGCGAGAAGCTGATACTGAACGAGTTCGTCGCCTTCAGTCACATGGCCGACTACCTGGCCGGCGCCAGCGAACGAACCAAGGCGATCGTCACCTTCAGCCTGTGCGGCTTCGCCAACCTGTCCTCGATCGCCATTCTCCTGGGCGGCCTCGGCAGCCTGGTGCCGGAAAAGCGCGAGCTCATCGCCCGCTTCGGCCT
>CAZTAE010000399.1:0-2323 GCA_964611535.1 uncultured Woeseiaceae bacterium | reverse complement strand
GTTTTCGATGCCGACGGAGAGGCGGATCAGCTGGTCGCTGATGCCGAGGGCCTTGCGGGTTGCGGCGGGCACGGAGGCGTGCGTCATGATGGCGGGGTGGTCGACGAGGCTTTCGACGCCGCCCAGGCTCTCGGCGAGGGCAAACACCTCGACGCGTTCCAGGAAGGCGCGCGCCTCCTCGAGACCGCCGGCGATGAAGAACGTGACGATGCCGCCGTAGGCGGTCATCTGCGACTTCGCCACCTCGTGCTGCGGGTGCGAGGCGAGGCCGGGGTAGACGACGCGCTCCACGCGGGGGTCGTTCTCGAGCCACTGCGCGATCGCCCCGGCGTTGCTGCAGTGCCGCTCCATGCGAACGTCCAGGGTCTTCAGGCCGCGCAGCGCGAGAAAGCAGTCGAAGGGACCGGGCACGGAGCCGACGGAGTTCTGCAGGAACGCGAGCTGCTCGGCGAGTGCGTCGTCGTCTGTGACGGCGAGGCCGCCGACCATGTCCGAGTGGCCGTTCAGGAACTTCGTGACCGAGTGCATGACGATGTCGCAGCCGAGCTCCAGCGGCCGCTGCAGGCACGGCGTCGCGAAGGTGTTGTCGGCCACGACGAGGATGCTGCGTCGCTTCGCTGCCTCGACCACCCGCCGGATGTCCACGACCTTCAGCAGCGGATTGCTGGGGCTCTCGATCCAGATCATTCGGGTGTCGTCGCGCAGGGCGTTCTCGAGGGCCGCCTCGTCGGTGAGGTCGACGAACGTGAAGTCGAGCCCGGCGCTGCGGCGGCGGACGTGTTCGAAGAGTCGCGTGGTTCCGCCGTAGATGTCGTCCATGGCGACGACGTGACTGCCGGACTCGAGCAGCTCGAGGAGGGTGGCGGTCGCCGCCATGCCGGAGCTGAAGGCAAAGCCGTGGCGGCCGGATTCGAGATCGGCGGCGCAGCGCTCCAGCGCCTGTCTCGTGGGGTTGTGCGTGCGGGAATATTCGTAACCCTGGTGCACGCCGGGACTGCGCTGCACGTAAGTCGAGGTTGCGTAGATCGGCTGCATGATGGCGCCGGTCGAGGGATCCGGGTGCTGACCGGCGTGTATCGTCCGCGTGGCGAACCGACGCTTGCGTTCGCTGGTCATCGCTAGCTCTGTTTGCGCAGGTAGTTCAGCACGTCCGAGCGCGTGATGAGGCCGAGGAACTGGTCCTCGTGCACGACGGCGGCATACGGCTGGGCCTGTAGCATGGCGACGAGATTGTTGATGCTGGTGTCGGGATCGACCTGCAGGAAGGCGCTGTGCATCGCGTCCCTGACGGGCGAGTGCATGAGATCGGGGTGGCCGAAGACGAAGCGGATGATCGCATCCTCCGTCAACACACCGACCAGCCTGCCCTCCTCCATGACCGGCAGCTGCGAGAATCCGGCGTTGCGCAGCCGGTTGTGCGCGGTGGTCAGGACGTCGTCGGGGCTGACGGTGATCGTCGCCCGCTCGCCGTGGGGCCGGCCGATCAGGTCGCGCAGGTCGCCGTGCCGCGGCCGCTCGATGAAGCCCTGGTCCTCCATCCAGAAGTCGTTGAACAGCTTGGACAGGTACTTGTTGCCGGTATCGCAGGCGAAGGAAACCACGCGCTTCGGCGCCTTCTGTTCCCGGCAATAGCGCAGCGCCGCCGCGACCAGCGTGCCCGTCGAGGAGCCGGCGAGAATGCCTTCGCGCTTCAGCAGTTCCCGCGCCGTGCCGAAGGAATCGGCGTCGCTGATGCTGTACGCCCGGGTCACGCGATCGAGCTCGGCGATGACGGGAATGAAATCCTCGCCGATACCCTCGACCAGCCAGCCGCTGCTTTGGCCTGTCTCACCCGTCTCGACGTAGCCGGCGAGGACGGAGCCCGCGGGGTCCGCCAGGACCAGCTCGACATCCGGCGCATTCGCCGCGAGGTAGCGGCTGAGCCCGGTGACGGTGCCGCTCGAACCGACTCCGAGGACGATCGCATCCACCTCCCCGTCCATCTGCTTCAGGATTTCCGGCGCCGTGGTGGACTCGTGGGCGAGCGGATTGTCGGGGTTGCCGAACTGGTTGATGAAGTACGCGCCCTTTTCGCTGGCGATGGTCTTGCCCAGGTCCTGGTAGTACTCGGGATGCCCTTTGGCCACGTCGGAACGCGTCAGCACGACCTCGGCACCCATGGCCCGCAGGTTGAAGATCTTCTCCTGGCTCATCTTGTCAGGCAGCACCAGGATGAGGTGATAGCCCTTCTGCGCCGCCACCAGCGCGAGTCCGAGGCCGGTGTTGCCCGCGGTCGCCTCCACGATCGTGTCGCCGGGACGGAGGTCACCGCGCTTTTCGGCCT
>CAZTAE010000398.1:0-2329 GCA_964611535.1 uncultured Woeseiaceae bacterium | reverse complement strand
GGCGATGGCCTGCAGGACGGGGCCCTGCAGGAGGAATTGCTGGACATCCCGGCGTTCCTCAGGCGACAGGCAGACTGATCCTCCGCATACCGGCCGCCTCGTTTCGCTCACTCGGGCGAGGCGGCCGCGGCTCCGCCATTGCGGAGGCCGCTCGGCGTGGGCGGGCCAGCCTGTCTCCGGAATGAGACTTTTCTTTGGTTTCAGGAGCTTGCATATGCTAATCTTTCGCGCTGATTTTGCCGCCGCATCGGTTGCAAGGCCTTGAAATCCTGTCTTCTTTTCGCAGCAGGCGGAGATGCCCAGGGCATTACGGGTACGCATTGGTTCCGACAAATTCCGCTTGAACGCGGGCCGGTTCGTCACGACATAGGCGCTGGCCGGGGGTCCGATTGAGGGGCGACGTTCGGGCCCACATCAGGGAATTTTGTGACAATGTTGCGACAACGCACTCTGAAGACCGCCATCCGGGCGACCGGCGTCGGCCTGCATACCGGTGACAAGGTCTACATGACGCTCCGGCCGGCGGCCGAGAACGCGGGCATTACGTTTCGCCGCGTGGATCTGGACGAGCCGGTGGACATCCCCGCCAAAGCCGAGCTGGTCGGGGAGACCATGCTCGGGACGACGCTCATCAAGGACGGGGTCAAGGTAGCGACGGTGGAGCACCTCATGTCGGCGCTCGCCGGTCTCGGGATCGACAACCTCATCGTGGACCTGTCCGCGCCGGAGGTTCCCATCATGGATGGCAGTGCGGCTCCGTTCGTCTTCCTGTTGCAGTCCGCCGGCATCGAGGAGCAGAACGCCGCGAAGAAGTTCATACGTATCCGGAAAAGAGTCCGTGTCGAAGACGGCGACAAGTGGGCGCAACTCGCGCCCTTCAACGGATTCAAAGTCAACTTCAGAATCGGCTTCAACCATCCGGTCTTCAACAAGCTGAGTCAGGATGCCTCGATAGACTTCTCTTCGACCTCGTTTCTCAAGGAAGTGAGCCGCGCGAGGACATTCTGCTTTCTGCGCGACGTCGAGACGCTACGCGCCCGTAACCTGACCCTTGGCGGAAGCCTGGACAACGCGATCGTCCTGGACGACTACCGGATACTCAACGAGGATGGTCTGCGATACGCCAACGAGTTCGTCGTGCACAAGATCCTGGACGTGATCGGTGACACGTACCTGCTCGGGCACAGCCTGATCGGCGAGTTTTCCGCCAGCAAGTCCGGTCACGATCTCAACAACAAGCTGCTGCGTGCCGTCCTCGCGGATTCCACTGCCTGGGAAGAAGTGACGTTCGAGGATTCGCGGAAGGCGCCGATTTCCTACGCAGCACCCGTCTACGCCTGAGGCTCGTCGTCTCCGCCGATTCGGAAACCGTCCCCGTACGACCTACCGTCCACCGCTGGTCTCGGGCCGTCCCACGCGGAAGGTGCAGCGCGCCGCTCCCGGCGACCCCGTCCGCCGCGCGGTCGTCAGCAGCAGCTCGCTTTCGAAGCGCAAACGCGAAGCCCAGGACGAGGAGCGGCAGATGATCACCAGTTCGCCGTCTTCCCGCAGGTTCGCCGCGAGCAGCTGTGACTGCGCCTCCTCCGGCAGCACGTCGCGTAATTTCTGGGCCAAATCACCCATATCCCTCGCATGCCGCACGATCCTGTCCAGAGACGTTCCCGAATCGGTGCCGAGCAGCTTCTTGATGTGAGTGATGGACACGGAGGTTTTGTGACGGAGTTGGCGGTTTTCAGCCGGTGCGGGTGAACAGCTTCAACATTCCACGGCCCCAATCTTGTAATAAATCGCCGCATTATGCATATTTACTTCACCGACAAAGGCATACCCGCCGAAAGACGGGGACGCAAAACCACCGGTCTAAGGGACTCGATCCTAAGACAGCGGGGCTACCGAAGTGACCATCAGACGCCGGCCTAAAACGAACAACGGGCGCCAGCCATGGCAGCTGTCCGGCGGACCAGGTGGTCACCGATCATCCGGCTGTTTGTCAAGCGCTGCGCCCGCGGAGCGAATTCGATGAATGTCGTCATTTTTGGCAAGGGCTTCGGCAAGCCCCGCCAGCTCGAATTCTCGGGCATCAGCGTGCTGACCGTTGCCGCTCTGGCAACAGCGCTCGTCTGTACCGCGGCTTTCGCCGGCGGCTACTGGTATTCTGCGCGGAACGGCTCGGGCATGAGCGAGCACGAAGTCGACGTGTTACGCGCGGAACTCGAACAGCATCGCAACGCCATCGCGCTGACCCGGCAGCAAACGGAAGATACTCTGGACGCACTCGCGATCCGGATCGGCCAGATGAACGCGCGCGTCATTCGCCTCGACGCGTTGG
>CAZTAE010000397.1:0-2341 GCA_964611535.1 uncultured Woeseiaceae bacterium | reverse complement strand
CGCGGGTTTCAGGCCTCGTTGTCGGCGACGTGGACGATGAGTCCGTCGAGCTCGTCGGTCATCTCGATCTGGCAGGTCAGGCGGCTGTTCGGCTTCCTTTCGTAGGCGGCCTCCAGCATGCTGTCTTCCATGTCGTCCATTTCCGGCAGCTTGTCAAGCCAGTCCTCGTCGATGTAGCTGTGACAGGTGGCGCAGGCGCAGGCGCCACCGCATTCGGCGACGATGCCGTCGATGTTGTTGTTGATGGCGCCTTCCATGACGGAATAGCCCTTCTCGACCTCGACTTCGTGTCGTTCGCCGGCGGGCGTGATGTAGATGACTTTGGGCATTGGTTACCTGGCGATAGTCACGCGGCGCGAGCTGCCCGCACGCCGGGGGGCTCAGCCCCGCGGGCACGAGCAGGTGTCGCGATGGATTCCCGGGATATGCCGCGGGTCCGGTGCCGGGCCGCTTGCAATACTAGCGCTGGGCGTTCCTGCGCCGCTGCGCCAGTTGTTCCTGCTGTCGCCGCGCGGCGGCCTCCGCCTGTTCGATCTGCCGGTCCCGCTCGATGTCGGCCTCGATGACTTCGATCCACTGGCGGGCCGTGCGTCTCGTCCTCTCGGTCCTCGCGGCGGCACGAAAGGCTTCGATGGCGTCCTGGTATTGCTTCTGGTTGTACAGGCACATGCCGAGCGTGATCTGCGCGTTGGCCGGCGTGTCGATGCCGCCGACCTGGAGTCCCTGCCGGGCGGCAGACGCGCATTCGCCGTACTGGCCCTGGTTGAGGTAGGTGTTGGCAAGCCGCAGGTAGAGCTCGCCGTCCTCATCGAGCCGCGCGGCCTGCTGCAGCGCCGGGATGGCCTTGTCGTCCTCCATGGCGAGCTGCCAGGCCTGGGAGAGGAGACGATAATTCGCTGCGTCGCCCTCGACGCGGCCGTTCTCGATCTCCTCCTCGAGCAGCGTCGCCGCCTTGTACGGCACCTCGTGCTGCATGTAGAGCTGCGCCATCGTGACCAGCTCCGGCTCGGTGGTCAGCAGCCCCTGGGTGTGCGCGGCGTCGTAGGCCGCGATCAGGTTCTGCTCCTCGCCCAGCTCCGTATAGGCACCGGCCAGCTGGAACCAGTAGCGCTTCTTGGGCCAGTTCTGCAGCAGGATCTTGTTGATGTTCTTGACTTCCGCGTAGTTCTCCTGCTGGAAGTGCGCGAAATTCAGAAGGACGTACCAGTCCTCCTTGACTTCAACGTCCCGCTCCCTCGCAATGTCCATGGCCGTCAGGATGGGCTCGATCATGTCGTCGTAGCGATCCAGCTGATAGAGGGTCTGCGCGTAAAGAATGTACGGTTGCGGACCCGGATTGGTCTCCAGGGTGAACCACTGCTCGAGGTAGTTCAGCGACTGCTGGTAGTTCTCCTCCATCATGCTGAGCTGCGCCAGCGTGTAGACCGTCTGCTTCATCATCTGCGGCTCGAGCTCCGGAATGGCAATGAGCTCCTCGTAAGCCCTGATCGCCTCGGGCACGTTCTCCATGTTGTAGTGGACGAAGCCGACGTAGTTCAGGACGTTCGCGCGTTCGTAGTCCGTAAGTTCCTTCCTCTGCACCGACTCCAGCGTGCGTAGCGCACCCTGGTAGTCTTCGGCGTCCACGGCCTCCTGCGCCTTCGTGATCTCGTCGTAGACTTCCTTGCTGACCGCCTGCGCCTCCTTGGTCTCCTGCTCGGGGCGCTCGTCGTCCTGCGCATGAACCGCGCCGGCCGCGAGCAAGAGCCCGCACAACAGCGTAAGACAATGTCGGGTGACGTCGTGCATGGTTACCATCCCTTCCGCTCGCCGGTTCCGGCCGGAGGTAGCGGCTCTATTCCTCGATCCTGAACGTGATGCGCGTCTTGACGCCGGGCACTTCCACCGGCTGCCCGTCCACGACCCGCGGCTTGTACTTGAACTTCAGTACCGCCTGGGTCGCGGCGCGCTCGAAGAGACTGCTGGTCGAATGGATGACCCTCGGGTCCTTGACCGTACCCGCCGTGGTCACCGTGAACTCCATGTCCACGTAGCCTTCGAGGCCGCGGGAAAGGGCTCTTGCCGGATAGACCGGCGCGACGCGCACGATCGGCAGGTAGTCGCCTTCCGCGACGTTCATGCCGCCCGGCCCGCCGATGTCCGCGTCGTTCGTCATCGAGGGCGGCGGCACGTTGATCGTTGGCGCGTTGGGATCGACCTGATCCATGTCCTGCGGCGGCGTGTCCGGCGGCACCTGGGGCGGCGGCGGCGGCTTCTCCGGCTGGTAATCCTCCGTCTGCACGTTCTCGTTGCGCTGGACGCGAACGAACTCGAGCTGGTGCCGCTCCCGCGGCTTGACGAG
>CAZTAE010000396.1:0-2345 GCA_964611535.1 uncultured Woeseiaceae bacterium | reverse complement strand
ACAGGGATGTTTCGCCCGAAGCCCCCAGGGACGGGTTCACGGCGGTCCTGAAAGAGACTCCCCCGGCCGAGCCTCCGCTTCCGACCGCCGTGGGGGCGCCAGAGCCGGCATGAGTATCAGGGTCATGATCATCGACGGGCATGCGGAATTCCGCACGCTCCTCATGCACCACGTGACGACCGACTGGCCGGACGCGATCATCTCCGCCTACGATCCGACGGAAGCCGGGCACCTCCCGGACGAGTTCAGCGGCGCCGGCAACGACATCGTCCTCCTGGGCGACAACCTCGGCAATCGCAGCGGCATGCAGACGCTCAGGAAGTTCGTGCAGCGCCCCGGCTTCCCGCCGGTGGCCTATTTCTGCAGCAACGAGGAGATGCGGCGCGAGGCGCTGAAAGCGGGCGCGCAGGCGGCCTTCCTGCGCAAGCGGGTGCGGCACAACGAGCTGGCCGTGCGCATCGGGCAGATGCTGCGAACCCGGCAGCGCACGTCCTCCACGGCGTCGCTCTTCGTAGGCGACCTGACCGCCGGCGTGCACCCGCTGGTGAAGGATTACCGGTTCATCGAGAAGCTCTCCGCCAGCGAACATTCGGCTGTCTACCTCGCGCTCAAGGAGCCCGAGGGGCGGAAGGTCGTGCTCAAGGTGCTGCGGCAGGTTCCGGATCTCTCCGACGGCATCGGCGCCTTCGACCGATTTCTGCAGGAGTACGAGATGATCGCCGACCTCGTGCATCCCAACATCGTGAAGATCCACGACCTCGGCGTCAGCGACGACCACGCGCACATCGCGATGGAGTATCTCGCCGGCGGCGACCTCAGGCAGCGCATCCGCGAGGGGGTCGGCGAGCGCGACGCGCTGGCGTACGCGCGCCAGATCGCGAGCGCGCTCGCGAAGATCCACTCCGTCGGCATTCTTCACCGCGACCTGAAACCCGCGAACATCATGCTGCGCGACGACGGCAGCATCGCGCTGATCGACTTCGGGCTGGCGAAAAGGCTGCGCCTGGAGCAGGAGATCACCGACAGCGGTGAAATCTTCGGTACGCCTTATTACATGAGCCCGGAGCAGGGCCACGCCGACGACGTGGACGCGCGCAGCGACGTCTACAGCCTCGGCATCATCCTCTACGAGATGCTGACGGGCGAGAAACCGTACAGGGCCGCCAATGCCATGGGGATCATCTACAAGCACGGCCACGCGCCGCTGCCCGTGCTGCCGGAGCGCCTGGCGCGATACCAGGAGCTCATCGAGCGGCTGCTGGCGAAGCGTCCGGAGGACCGGCTGCAGAGCGCGTACGACGTGGTCGAGTGGCTCGACCGATTGTGAGGGCTGCGAGGTTCCGCGCCCTCGACCTGACGGTCTCTCCGGAACGAAATCACCGCAACGGCAGGCAAGCGGGCAGGGCGTACCGGGGGTGTCTCGATGAGCGAGTCTCCCCGAGCGAATGAGACACCCCCGGTGCGCCCTGCCCGCGCTGCGGTGCCCTTCACAGATATTCCCGAAGCCAGCGCGTGCCGGGCTTGCGGAGTAGCGCTGTCAGTCCCTTTCGAGCACGCGCAGGTTCGGCCCGGTCTCGTCCCAGCGCACGACGGTGCCCTGTTCGAACCAGTCACCGAGGACGATGCGCATGCAGGGTTCGCCGTCTACCTCGAAACGATGCACCGCGGGACGGTGCGTGTGACCGTGCAGCAGCGTCCGGATGTCGTGCTCGCGCAGGAGCTCGACGACGGCGTCCTGGTTGACGTCGGAGATCTCGGCGGCGATGGCAGCGCCGTGCGCCGCGCTTTCGGCGCGCGCCTGGCTGGCGATCGCCTGGCGTTCCGCCAGCGGCTTTTGCAGCATCATCGCCTGCCAGGCCGGGTCGCGGCTGATCCGGCGGAATTCCTGGTACTTGACGTCGTCGGTGCAGAGGGCGTCGCCGTGGCTGATGAGGACGTCCTCGCCGTACAGGTCGAGGCGGTAGGGGTCGGGCAGCAGCTGGATGCCGGTCTCGCGGGCGAAGCCGTCGCCGATCAGGAAATCGCGGTTGCCGTGCATGAAGAAGACCGGAACGCCGCCGTCGACGACGGACTGCAGTGCCTTCTTCACGGTTGCGTAATGGGGGTCCGGGTCGTCGTCGCCGACCCAGGTCTCGAACAGGTCGCCGAGGATGTAGAGCGCCTGCGCCTGGCGGGCCTCGTCGTCCAGGAACGACAGGAACTGCCTGCCGATCTCCGGGCGGTCAGCCTGGAGATGGAGGTCGGAAATGAACAGCGTGGTCACTGTTACTGGCCGGGGGCGACCCGCGATGCCTTCTCGATGACCACCGGCACGGTCGGCACGTCCTGGGCGAACTCGCCTCCGG
>CAZTAE010000395.1:0-2356 GCA_964611535.1 uncultured Woeseiaceae bacterium | reverse complement strand
ACCGTCTTGCAGACGATCAGCGTCGGCCGTGCAGTATCGGCCAGCCCGGCATCGATGGCGGCAGTAATGGCGTCACTGTCGTGACCGTCAACGTCGCGGATCACCTGCCAGCCGTAGGCCTCGAAACGTGCCGCGGTGTCGTCCGTGAACCACTGGTCGACCTTGCCGTCGATGGAGATGCCGTTGTCGTCGTAGAAGACGATCAGCTTGCCGAGCTTGAGCGTGCCGGCGAGCGAACAGGCTTCGTGCGAGATGCCTTCCATCAGGCAGCCGTCGCCCGTGAAAACGAAAGTGCGGTGATCGACGATGTCGTGGCCGGGCCTGTTGAAGGTCGCCGCGAGCATCTTCTCGGCCAGGGCCATGCCTGCCGCGTTGGCCAGCCCCTGCCCGAGCGGCCCGGTCGTCGTCTCGATGCCGACCTCGGGCTCGCGCTCCGGGTGCCCGGCGGTGCGGGCGCCGAGCTGCCGGAAGTTCCTGAGCTCGTCGAGCGCCAGCGGGTATCCGGTGAGGTGCAGCAGGCTGTACAGCAGCATCGAGCCGTGACCGTTCGACAGCACGAAGCGATCCCGGTCATACCACAGCGGATTGCCGGGGTTGTGCTTCAGGTAGTCGTTCCACAGCACCTCGGCGATGTCGGCCATGCCCATCGGCATGCCAGGGTGACCGGAGTTCGCGGCCTGCACCGCATCCATGGCAAGCGCGCGAATTGCGTTCGCGAGCTCACGACGTGCGGACTTGCCCTCGGCGGACGGGCGGCTGTGTTGCGGTTGCATCGAGCTGGTTGAACCTTGCAGGTCGAAGTTATGTTTAAAAAAACGTGCGGGAAAAACTGCCTCAAGGCTTGCGGATCCGGCGCGCTTCCGCCGACGAGCCCACTCAAAGCCTGCGCATTTTCCCTGTTTAGTCCCGGAGCCGCAAGGGTAGGAGCCCGGCCGTGCCGGGCTTCGTTTATCGAGGTTTTCCTCCTGTTGGCGCAGCGCCGGCCTCAGGCGCGGCGAAAACCTCGACAAACAAGCCGACACTGCGCGGCCGCGCAACGGGCGGCTCAACTGGTACAATCCGGGGCTCACAAAAACCGATGCGATGATTTACATGAGCCGATCGTACCTGTTTACCTCCGAATCCGTGTCCGAGGGACACCCGGACAAGATCGCGGACCAGATCTCCGACGCGGTGCTCGACGCCATACTGACGCAGGACAAGGCGGCGCGTGTCGCCTGCGAGACGCTGGTGAAGACCGGCATGGTGCTGGTGGCCGGCGAGGTCACGACCACCGCCTGGGTCGACCTCGAGGCGCTGGTGCGCAGGACCGTGACGGACATCGGTTACACCGACTCGGAGATGGGTTTCGACGGCGCCTCCTGTGCCGTCGTCACCGCGCTGGGCAAACAGTCTCCCGACATCCTGCAGGGCGTCGACCGCGGTCTGCCGGAGGACCAGGGCGCCGGCGACCAGGGGCTGATGTTCGGTTACGCCTGCAACGAAACGGACGTACTGATGCCGGCACCGATCACCTACGCCCACCGCCTCGTCCGGCGCCAGGCGGAAGTGCGGAAATCGGGCAAGCTCCCGTGGCTCCGCCCGGACGCCAAGAGCCAGGTCACCTTCGTCTACGAAGACGACAGGCCGGTCGCCATCGACGCCGTCGTCCTCTCCACCCAGCACCGCGGCGACGTCGGTCTGGCCGAGCTGCGCGAAGGCGTCATGGAGGAGATCATCAAGCCCATCCTGCCGGGGAAGTGGATCAGCAAGCGCACGCAGTACCACATCAACCCGACCGGCCGCTTCGAGATCGGCGGCCCCATGGGCGACTGCGGCCTCACCGGCCGCAAGATCATCGTCGACACCTACGGCGGCTCGGCGCGCCACGGCGGCGGCGCCTTTTCAGGCAAGGACCCGTCGAAAGTCGACCGGTCGGCGACCTACGCCTGCCGCTACGTCGCCAGGAACATCGTCGCGGCCGGCCTCGCCGCGCGCTGCGAGATCCAGGTGTCCTACGCCATCGGCATCGCGGAACCGACGTCGATCAGCATCAACACGTTCGGCACCGGCAAGGTCAGCGACGACCGGCTGACGGAACTCGTCCGCCAGCACTTCGATCTCAGGCCCTATGGCATCATCAGAATACTCGATCTCATCCGGCCGATATATCAGCCGACCGCCGCCTACGGGCACTTCGGCCGCGAGGATCTCGACCTGAGCTGGGAGCGCACGGACAAGGCCGAGGCGCTGCAGGGCGAAATCGCCGCCTGAAGGGTTCCGGCGGCACGCACAGCAATCGATCTTTACATTCGACATACCCGAGGGAGATACCGATGAGCAGCGAAGCCGTTGCCCTGAAGAAGCAGGACTACAA
>CAZTAE010000394.1:0-2360 GCA_964611535.1 uncultured Woeseiaceae bacterium | reverse complement strand
CCCACCCAGCAGGGTACCTGGCGCCAGCTCTCCGTCAGCTCCCTGTCGAGCCGGCGGTAGTCCGGCTCGAAGCGGCCGACGAGATTCCAGAAGCGCTTCGAGTGGTCCATGTGCCGGCCGTGGCACAGCTCGTGGATCATCAGGTAGCGAACGACCGCCGGCTCGAGGAACAGCAGGCAGAGGTTGAGGCTGATCGTCCCGGAGGTGCTCCGGCTGCCCCAGCAGGTGCGCTGCGCGCGGATCTGGACCTTTCGATAGGGCGTGTTCATCAGTAGCGACAGCGAGCGCAGGCGCGGCTCGAGCTCCGCCTTCGCGATCCCGGAGAGCCAGCGCCGCAGCGCCTTGACGCAAAGCTGCTCGTCGTCGATCGTCCCCGAGAGCACCAGACGCGTGCCGGAGAGACGGGCCCGCACACCTGCCGTTCCGGGCATGGCGCGATACTGGACGGGGATACGGCGGTCGATGGCGGGCAGCCGGATGATCGAGGGCAGCTTGAACACTTCTGCGGGCCGGCCCGCCGCGAAGGACTTGCGCGCCTCCTGTATCCACGCCGCGTTCTCGGTGACGAAGGCCTCGACCTCGGAGGCACGGGTACGCTTCGGTACCACGACTTCGACCCGACCCCCGGGATAGACCTTGATCGTCAGGCGCTTGGCCCGGGCGCTGCGGCGGACGGAGAAACCGGCCGTACGGCCGGGCTCCGGCTTCTCCGGAAAGAGCTTCAGTTGCCGGTGGGTGGGGCTCACCGCGATATTCTAGCCGCAAATCCACGGCCCCTGTACGAGGCCGTGGCCCCCGGTGGTCCCGCTCCGGACCGCCCCGCCGTCTGCCTGCGGCCCCGGTGCAGGCGGCCCCGGACGGCTCCTGCGGCTCCTCCCTGCGGGTGGCCCCGCCGGTTACGGCCGCTCGCCGCTGAAGCGGACCGCGTCCTCCATGCCCATGACCCCGGTCACGCCGCCCACCTCGGCGGTATCGCTGATGTAGAGCTCGACCTCGCGCTCCAGGCGGATCTCCCCCTGCACGCGGGAGCCGGGCCCGATCACGACCCGGGGCGGCTTGCTCAGCCAGTTGGCGCCCCGGGACTTCTCGACGACGAGGTCGCCGCCGATGACCGCTTCCCCCTCCAGCGTCACGTCGCCGTTCACGGTCTCCAGATCACCGCCCACCTCGGCGCCGACGATGCCGATCTTGCCGTTGACATTGCCGACGTCTTCCCGGACCGTCGCGCCCGTGCGGATGTCGATGCCGCCGTTGACGGCGCCGACCGAGCCGTCGACCCGTACCCGTTCAGCGAGCCTGATGCCCCCATTCACGGTGGAGAGATCGCCTGTACTTGCCCCGGCGGCCACACGCAGCTTGCCGTTGACCGTCTCGGCATCACGGACACTCGCGTCCTCATCGATGCGTATGCTGCCGTTGACGGTCTCGAGGGGCCCGCTGACGGTCGCGCCCCGGCCGACGGTAATGCTCCCGCCGACTGTCGAACGGGCACCTGATTCACTGCCCGCTTCGATATTGATGCTCTTGTTGACGTTGATCCCGTGTGCCGGCGCCACCAGCAGCAGCATGGCCAGCGTTGCGGCGCTTCGGACGGCGGATTGCATAACACGCATACTCGGCTCCTTCGGTTCCGGTTGAATACGCCAGCGCAACGCCGGTTGCGCGGGCTTTCCAGTCTTTGATGCTCACGGAGAGTCAAACGGTTTGGAGAAGTACGAATTTTTCCTCTCCTGTGGCAAATTGCCCTCATGGACCCGGAAATCCCGCCGCACCACGACCTCATCGACATCGGCGCCAACCTGGCTCACGACGCCTTCGATGCAGACCGCGGCGCCGTGATCGAGCGGGCGGCCGCCGCGGGAGTCCGCCGCATCGTCGTCACCGGCAGCAGCGAGTCATCGAGCCTGGACGCGGCGCGGCTGGCGGCCGAGCGGCCCGGCCGCCTCTACGCCACCGCGGGCGTGCACCCGCATCACGCGGCCGAATTCACGCCGGACACGGTCGAAGTGCTGTCGCGGCTCGCCGATCGACCGGAGGTGGTCGCGATCGGGGAGTGCGGCCTCGACTACTTCCGGGACTTCTCACCGCGCGAGGCGCAGCGCGAGGCTTTTCAGAGCCAACTGGAGCTGGCCGCTGCATGCGGACTGCCCGTGTTCCTGCACCAGCGAGACGCCCACCAGGACTTCGTGAACATCCTCTCGCCCATGCTCACCCGGCTGTCTCGCGCGGTGGCGCACTGCTTCACCGGAGGCGCGGACGTCCTGCGCGAGTACCGGGAGATGGGCCTCTACATCGGCATCACCGGCTGGATCTGCGACGAGCGCCGCGGCGCCGAGCTCAGGGAGGCAGCACCGGAGATA
>CAZTAE010000393.1:0-2365 GCA_964611535.1 uncultured Woeseiaceae bacterium | reverse complement strand
GGGTTCAGCGAGTTGTGAAGCCGTTGGCCGCAAGGCGCGCCTCGCCGGCAATGGCCCAGCCCTTGGCAAGAGGCGCAACGCCGCGGACGACGGCTTCACGACTCGCCCGCAGGGAGCCAGCCGGACGATCCAGGCCCGCGTTGCCGTCCTTGAAAAGGACCGGGCCATTTCCTGCGGACGGCGCCTTGATTTGCGAAAAAATGGCGGTCGTCGCGGTCACGGACAATGATGAGATAGGTTCTAGTGCCAAGAAAGCAGCTTCGTCGTTCCAGCGACATTTCGGAGCGTCTTATCGACGAGATCGTGGCGACGCAGCCCCGGTCGAAACTGCTCGCGAAGCAGGAGCATATCGAGGACTTCCTGCGCCAGTACTTCGGGAACGTGCCCGTCGAGGACCTGCAGGGACGTCCGCCCGAACTGCTGGCGCGCGCCGCGATCTCCCACCTGCAGTTCGGCGCCGTCCGCAAGCCGGGCCACCCGCTGATCAGGATCTACAACCCGACCGGCCGCCGGCACGGGTACCAGTCCTCCTACACGATCCTCGAGATGGTCAACGACAACATGCCGTTTCTCGTCGACTCGGTTTCCGCGGCGATCATCCGGCAGGAACTGACGATACACACCACCATACACCCCGTGCTGCGGGTCGTTCGCGGCCCCAACGGGCGGCTTCGGGACGTGCTGCCGCGCGGCAGTGCCGAGGGCGTGCCGGAATCCTTCATCCGCCTTGCGATCGACCGCGAGCCCAGCGAACAGCAGCTGAGCATCCTCGAGCACGAGATCTCCAAAGTTCTTGCCGACGTGCGCGTGGCGGTGCGCGACTGGCGCAAGATGCAGAAGAAGATGCTGGACGCCCGCAAGGCGATCGAGCAGGGTCCGCCGGGCGCCGACGAGGAGCTGCGCCGCGAGAGCCGGGCGCTGCTCAAGTGGATGGCGGACGATCATTTCACGTTCCTCGGCTACCGGGAGTATCGACTCGACTCGCGGGGCGACAGGCTGTTTCTCGTTCCGGTCCGCGGCACGGGTCTCGGCCTCCTGTCGCGCGAGGAACGCGGGGGGCGCGACGTCGAGCTGACCAAGGAGCTGCAACGGCACACGCGACGCAAGGACTGGCTGATCATCACCAAGGCCAACTCCCGCTCGACCGTGCACCGTCCCAGCTATCTCGACTACGTCGGAGTGAAAGTATTCGACGACGAGGGTTTCGCGATCGGAGAAAAGCGCTTCATCGGCCTGTTCACCTCGATTGCCTACAGCGAGAACCCCCGTAACATCCCGCTGCTGAGGCTGAAGGTGCAGAGGGTGATCGAGCGCTCCCAACTCGACCCCTCCGGCCACCGCGGCAAGGCCCTCCTGCACATCCTGGATTCCTACCCGCGCGACGAGCTGTTCCAGGGCGCGGTGCGGGATCTCGTGCGGACCACGACCGGCATCCTCAACCTGCAGGATCGCCGGAGAGTCCGGTTCTTCGTGCGCCGCGACACGTTCCGGCGCTTCTTCTCCTGCCTCGTCTACATCCCGCGGGAAAAGTACACGACGGACGTGCGGCGGCGGGTCGAGGAAATACTGATGGAAGCCTTCGAGGGCACCACCGTCGACTCGAGCGTGCAGATCACGGATTCGCCGCTCGCCCGGGTGCACATCATCGTGCGTACCCGGACCGGCGAACGGCCGCGCGTGAGCATCCGCCGGATCGAGCAGGAAATTGCCGAGGCAGTCGTGACCTGGCGCGACCGGCTGCGCTCGCAGCTCGCCGAACGCTTCGGCCAGGACACCGGAAATCTGCTGTATCGCGACTACGGCGAATGTTTCCCGCCCGCCTACGAAGGCGACGTGGCGCCCGCGATCGCGTGCCGGGACGTCAAACGCATCGACGGACTGCTCAAGGGCGAACACGACGACTACCTGCTGCTTTATCAGCCGCACGATGCCGTCACCGACCAGCTCAACTTCCGTACATTTCGCAAGGACGATCCGCTGCTGCTGTCGAGCGTCATGCCGATACTCGAGGACCTCGGCACGGAGGTCCACAGCGAGCGCCCGTACCGCGTCGTCCTGCGAAGCGGTCAGGAGTTCTGGATCCAGGACTTCGAGCTGAGGTTTCCGGACACGGCGGAGCTGGACCTCGATTCCGCCGCGGAGCGCTTCCAGGACAGCTTCCGCCAGGTGCTGGAGGGCAAGGTCGAGAACGACGGCTTCAATCGCCTGATCCTGGCCGGCGGCCTGGACTGGCGACAGACGGGCGTCATCCGTTGCTACGCCAAGTACCTGTCGCAGCTGGGAATTCCGTTCAGCCAGAACTACATGGAAGACGTGCTGGTCCAGCACGCGGCGCTGGCCCGCAGCCTTATCGAGCAGTTCGAGC
>CAZTAE010000392.1:0-2384 GCA_964611535.1 uncultured Woeseiaceae bacterium | reverse complement strand
TCTCGCCCTTCGACTCCTCGAGGCGGCCGGCCCTCAACAGTAGATCCGCCAGGTTACTGCGGTTCACATACGACAGCGGGTCCAGCGAAACAGCACGCTGTTGCAGCTCGACCGCCTCCTCGAGACGGCCCTCCCAGAGGGCCCGGCCCGCCACCACCGACAACACCAGCGGATTTTCCGGGCCAGTGGCCAGGGCCTTGTGGTAGTGCTCCCTGGCCACGTCCGGCTGGCCGATCTGATGGTGATAGTGGGCTGCCCTGACGTGAGCCTCCGGGAGATCCGGATCGAGCAGCAAGGCCTGCTCCACGGCCTCACCGAACCTGGCGAGGCCGGCGTCGCTGGAGATCTCGCCCGTAGCGATCTGGATGTGGTAGGCGCCGGCAAGTCCGGCCCAGGCCTGCGCATATCCGGGGTCGATCCCGACCGCTTTCTCATAATAGACGCGCGCCCTCTCGACGTCCCCGGCCCCGCGGCGGCTGAAAAAGAACTGCCCCTGCAGGTAGGGCTCGTAGGCTTCCGTGCTCCCGGGTGCTCCGGACTGCCACTCTTGCCTCTGCACCAGCGCCACCTCCAGGGCATCGGCGACCGAACCGGCAATCTCGTCCTGGACGGCGAAGACGTCCGCCAGCTCGCGATCGTAGGTTTTCGACCAGAGATGCGAGCTCGTCGAGGCATCGACAAGCTGCGCCGTGATTCGCACGCGGTCGCCGGATTTGCGGACGCTGCCTTCCAGGACGTGGCTGACGCCGAGCTTCTCCGCGATCGTGGCAATATCCGGATTCTGCCCCTTGAACGAGAACGAGGAGGTCCTCGCGACGACCCGCAGGTCGGGAATCTGTGCCAGCAGGTTGAGAAGCTCCTCCGAGAGCCCGTCCGAGAAGTAAGCCTGATCCTGTCCCGGACTCATGTCGACGAACGGCAGCACGGCGATGGAGCGAGGCTGCGACGTCCGAGCGCTCTCGGCGGTGTCGAGCGGGCGAGTCCCGCGGTCGGTCAGGACCCACCAGAAGGCAGCTGCGCCGAATAGCACGAGGAGAGTGGCAACGAAAGGGCCGCGCAGCCGGCGCTGTACCGCCGCGCGGCGAACCCGTGCTTCCGGTATCGACGGCACGCTGCGCAGCCGCGCCTCTCCCTCGTGCATCGCGACCGGCAGTTGAAAGACGTAGCCTCGCCGCGGGACCGTCCGGATCATCCGCTGCGAATCGTCGCCAATCGCCCGTCTGACATCAATCAGGCACTGCGTGAGCGAGCCTTCGGTAACGAACGCGTGGCCCCAGATCGCATCCAGCAGTTCCTTCCTGGTCACGAGCCGGCCGTGCCGCTCGACCAGATGGCAGAGAACCGCGAAGGACTTGGGCCGCAGTTTGATCTCCGCGTCGCCGCGGAAAAGCGCCCCCCGATCGATGTCCAGCGTGAACTCGCCGAAGGAGTAGGCGCGATGGGCAGTGCTCGGCGCCGGCATGCTGCAGGCTTCCCGTCTGTAGGCCTATGTCATCGGATTTTCGCACATTATCGTGCGACGCTCGGCATGTTCGGCGCCGGCTTCATCGAGATGCTGGCGAGAATGACTGAACGACACGGAGCGGGGGGAAACGCCCGGCAACTGCCGGGCGTTTTTCAAGCGTTGTCTTTTCCGGGCGCCAGCGGCTTTTCCATGCGGATGAGCGTTCGCCGGCCGCTCCACAGCTCCACCGGCTCCTCGGAGGTGATCCGGAAGCCGAGCCTGGCGTAGAGGCTCGCCGATTCCGGCAGCCCGTCGGTCGTTTCCAGGCGTATGGTGTCGAGGCCCTGCTCGAGGCAGTAGCCGGTAGCCAGCTCGACCAGGCGTCGCCCGAGCCCGAGTCCGCGGTAACGCTCCTCGACGAGGACCCAGCGCAACTGGCCCGTATTTCCGGAACGCTCGGCGACGGCGACGCAGCCGGCCAGGACGTTCCCGTCCTCGGCCAGCCATACGCGCCCGCGGGAATCGTTGTCGAGCACGTACTCCGCGATCGTGCCGGCGACGAAGGCTTCGAAGCGCAGGCCGAAGCCGGACTCCTGGGAATACATCCTGCCGTGCAGCTCGATGATCCGCCCCAAGTCGCCGCAGCGGAGCTCGCTGCGGATGCGGATATCCGAAAGCGCCGGCTTCACGGCTGGCATGTCTCTTCTCCGGGTACTGTGGGACCCGCACCGGGAGCGATACCGGGCGCGTCCGGTTAGAGTGTCGCGAGCTCGACGTTCGTCAGCCGGGGACCGTACAGGGAACGCGCCATGACCTTGCGTTCGAGGTCCTCGATGACGTGATCGGCGAAGTTGACGCCGGTCAGCCGTTCCGCACCACCGATGCCACCCGGAGAGAATACGTTGATCTCCATCAGCTTGTCACCGACGATGTCGAGGCC
>CAZTAE010000391.1:0-2388 GCA_964611535.1 uncultured Woeseiaceae bacterium | reverse complement strand
CTGTCGCTGATCATCGGCGTGGCGGCGTTCAACATCGTTGCGAGTCTGGTGATGGTCGTGACGGACAAGCGCGGCGATATCGCCATACTGCGCACGCTGGGCATGGGGCCGCGCGACGTGGTGCGGGTCTTCTTCATCCAGGGCGCGACGATCGGCTGGATCGGCGTGCTGCTCGGGGTGCTGGCCGGGGTCGTGCTGGCGCTGAACGTGCCGACGCTGGTGCCGGCGGTGGAGCGTGCCTTCGGTTTCCAGATCATGCCGGGCGACGTGTATTACGTCAGCACGATTCCGTCGATACTCGAAGCGGCGGACGTCGCGATCATCAGCGTTGTCGCGCTCGTCCTGACGTCGCTCGCTACGCTGTATCCGGCGAAGCGCGCTGCCCTGGTCAATCCGGCCGTCGCGCTCCGGTACGAGTGACGCATGGCGGCGGGATACGAATACTGGATCGGGACGCGTTACGTCCGTTCGCGAAGCAGCAACCGGTTCCTGTCGCTGATTTCGGCCATTTCGATGGGCGGCATCGCAATCGCCGTCGCGGTGCTGATCGTCGTCCTGTCGGTAGTGAACGGCTTCGAGCGGGAGTTGCGCGAGCGACTGCTGGCGATGTCCGCTCATGCGAGCATGGAGGACCCGCAGGGTCGCATGACGGACTGGGCGGAGAAGCTGAGCGTGGCCGCAGCGCATCCCGAGGTCGTCGCCGCCGCACCGTACATCGAGGGGCGGGCGCTGCTGGTGCACGAGGAGCGCCTCAGCGGGGCGGAGCTTCGCGGCGTCGACCCGGAGCAGGAGGACGCCGTGTCGGGCGTGGGGCCGCTGATGACGGCCGGGGATCTCTCGAGCCTCACGGCCGGCACCTACGGCATCGTGCTCGGGGTCGAGCTGGCAGAGGAGCTGCAGGCGCGGCCTGGCGACAGGGTGACCGTCACGCTGGCCGAGGGCATCGTGACGCCGGCCGGCCTGCTGCCGCGCACGCGGCGATTCACGGTGACGGGCATCTATCGCGTGGGCATGTACGAGTTCGACCGACGGCTGGCGTTCGTCAACCTGGCCGATGCCGCGCGCCTGTACCGCAAGGGGAATGCCGTGAGCGGCATCCGCCTGGCGGTGTCCGATCTTTACGCGGCGCCGCGCATCGTGCGCGACGTGGCGCTCGATGCCGGCGGCGGTGTGCTGGTCAGCGACTGGACGCGCCGGCACGTGAACTTCTTCCGGTCGATCCAGATCACGAAGTCGATTCTGTTCGTGATCCTGCTGATGGTGGTGGCCGTGGCGGCGTTCAACATCGTGTCGACGCTGGTCATGGTCGTCAAGGACAAGGAGGCCGACATCGCGATACTGAAGACTGCCGGGGCGCGACCGGCGAGCATCCTGAAGATCTTCGTCACGCAGGGCAGCATCATCGGCCTGGCCGGTACCGCGGCGGGGGCCGCGCTTGGGATACTGCTGACCCTGAACCTGGAGGCCGTCGTGGGATTCGTGGAGTCGGCTTTCGGCATCAAGCTGCTGGCGGCGGACGTGTATTTCATCAGCGACCTGCCCGCGGAGCTGCGGATCGGCGATCTCCTGAGAATCTGCGGGATCGCGCTCGTGCTCGCGCTGCTGTCGACGCTGTATCCGGCATGGCGGGGCGCCCGCACGTTGCCGGCGGAGGCGCTGAGATATGAATAGAGAAGTAACGCAGCCGGCGGGCGAGACGGTGCTCGAATGCCGCAATGTGGTCAAACGCTTCCGCGAAGGGGACGCGACGCTGGAGGTATTGAGCGGCGTCGGCCTGGCGGTGCAGCGGGGGGAGCGGCTGGCGATCGTCGGTGCGTCGGGCTCCGGCAAGACGACCCTGCTGCAGATCATGGGCGGTCTCGACGACCCGACCGCCGGGGAAGTCGTGGTCGGCGGCCGCGCGATCGCCAATGCCAGCGAGGAGGTCAAGGGCGAGCTGCGCAATCGTTACATCGGCTTCGTCTACCAGTTCCATCACCTGTTGCCGGAGTTCTCGGCGGAAGAGAACGTGGCGATGCCGCTCCTGATTCGGCACCTTTCCAGGACGCAGGCGCTCGCGGAGGCGCGGCGGCTTTTGGAGCGCGTCGGCCTGGGTGAGCGCCTGGCGCACAAGCCGGGCGAGCTGTCCGGCGGCGAGCGGCAGCGTGCGGCGGTCGCCCGAGCGCTGATCACGCGCCCGGTGCTCGTCCTTGCGGACGAGCCGACGGGCAATCTCGACGCCGGCAACGGCGAGCACGTGCTCTCTCTCATGCTCGAGCTGAACCGGGAGCTCGGTACCAGCCTGGTGCTGGTGACCCACGACCACTCCATCGCACGGCGCATGGAGCGGATCATGCTGCTGGAGCGCGGCCGGCTGCAGCCTTTCACCACGCCGGTTTCCCGCCCGCA
>CAZTAE010000390.1:0-2390 GCA_964611535.1 uncultured Woeseiaceae bacterium | reverse complement strand
GACGGCGCCGTGCTGATCGCCGCCATCACCAGCTGCACCAACACCTCGAACCCGGCGGTGATGATCGGGTCCGGACTGCTGGCGCGCAACGCCCAGGCGAAGGGCCTGAAGAGCAAGCCCTGGGTGAAGACGAGTCTCGCCCCGGGCTCCAAGGTCGTGACCGACTACCTCGAGAAGGCGGGGCTGCTGGACGACCTCGCCGCCCTCGGCTTCTACACGGTCGGCTACGGCTGCACCACCTGCATCGGCAACTCCGGGCCGCTCAAGGAGGAGATCGCCGAGGCCGTGATCGAGGGCGCCATCGTCGGTTGCGCCGTGCTTTCCGGCAACCGCAACTTCGAGGGCCGCATCCATCCGATGGTGCAGATGAATTTCCTGGCCTCGCCGCCGCTGGTGGTGGCGTATGCCCTCGCGGGCACGCTGCACCTCAACCTGTTCGACGACCCGCTCGGTGAGGACGCGGACGGCAACCCGGTCTACCTCCGGGACATCTGGCCCACCCAGGCGGAGATCCAGGAATTCATCGCGAAGAACATCGATTCCGGCATGTTCAAGACGAGCTACGACAGCGTCTTCGCCGGCGACGCGAACTGGAACGGCCTGAAAGCGACAGGCGGCGAGATCTACGCGTGGGACGAGGAATCGACCTACGTCAAGAACCCGCCCTACTTCGAGGACATGACGCTGGAGACACAGCCGGTCGAGGACGTCCGCGGCGCGCGCGTGCTGGCGCTCCTCGGCGACTCCGTCACCACCGACCACATATCGCCGGCGGGCAGCATCGCGCTGGACAGCCCGGCGGCGAAATACCTCCGCGAGCACGGCGTCGAGCCGCACGAGTTCAACTCCTACGGCTCCCGGCGCGGCAACCACGAGGTCATGATGCGTGGCACGTTCGCGAACATACGGCTGCGCAACCAGCTTGCGCCCGGCACCGAGGGGGGCTGGACGCGCCATCAGCCGAGCGACGAGGAGATGTCGGTCTACGACGCGTCGCTGAAGTACCGAGAGGAAGGGATACCGCTGGTGGTCATCGCGGGCAGCGAGTACGGCTCCGGCTCGTCCCGTGACTGGGCCGCCAAGGGTACGCTCCTGCTCGGTGTGAGGGCGGTAATCGCCGTCAGCTATGAACGCATCCACCGGTCCAACCTGATCGGCATGGGCGTCCTGCCGCTGCAGTTCATGGACGGGGAGAATGCACAAAGCCTGGGGCTGACCGGCAAGGAGGTCTACGACATCACCGGGCTCCCGGATGCCACGGACGGCGCGGTCGACGTCACGGCGACGCCGCCCGATGGCGAGCCGATCCGCTTCCGCACCCGGGTACGCATCGAGACGCCCAAGGAACGGGACTACTACGAGCACGGCGGCATCCTGCACTACATGCTCCGCCAGCTCGTCAGCCGACGGCAGGCTGCATGATAGACTCGCCCGCAGGAGCCGGTGCGCGGCAGGCGCTGCGTCCCGCGCCCGGTACAAGGGTCGACGGCATCTCATGACGGAGCGCTGAACGGGATGATCTTCAGACGCCGGTCGGGCGGCGCAGGCGCCGCCGGGCCGCTTTGGGTCAGGGCCTCGCTCGTGGCGGCCGGGGTCCTCGTGATCGTACTCGTCGGCCTCGCCGTTTACTGGTCCGGCGAGCCGGACGTATTCTGGGTCAACGAGACGCCGGATGACGAGCGCACCGTCGTCGGCTATGCCAGCACCGACACGCTCATCCGGGTCGCGGAGACCTTGCTCGAGAAACCCGGCGGCTATCTGACGAACGACCGACTGCCGCCGGGCGTCCTCCTCGACAACATCCCCAGCTGGGAGTACGGCGTGCTGCAGCAGGTGCGCGATCTCGCGCGGGTCTTTCGCAACGACTACAGCCGCAGCCAGTCACAGTCGCAGGAGGATCCGGACCTGTCGGTCGCGGAGCCGTTTTTCTTCCAGGACAACAACTCGTGGATCCTGCCGCCCACCGAGCGACGGTACCGGGATGCGATCGAGGGCTTCAGCCGCTATCGCAGCCGCCTCGTGGGCACCAGCGGTCCGCCGGCGCACTTCTACGCCCGGGCCGACAACCTCCGCGAATGGCTGGCGCAGGTCGAGAAACGGCTCGGCAGCATCACGCGCCGGCTCGGCAACAGCGTGGCGGACGACCTCATCAACACGGACCTCGCCGGTGATCCCGCCGCCGAGGCCTCCGGAGAGCTGCCGGACCAGGTCGACGTGCGGACGCCCTGGCTCCGGATCGACAACGTGTTCTTCGAGGCGCGCGGCACGGCCTGGTCCCTCGTGCATTTCTTCCGCGCGGCGCAATTCGATTTCGCCCACGTCCTCGACGACAAGAACGCCGAAGCCAGCGTGCGCCAGATCATCCGCGAGCTGGAAGCGAGCCTCGATCC
>CAZTAE010000389.1:0-2392 GCA_964611535.1 uncultured Woeseiaceae bacterium | reverse complement strand
CGAGGAACATGAAAATGCCGAGCATCGGCGCCCGCGTAATTGCACCGACGAACGGGGACATCATGAGGATTCCGGCGCCGAGCCGCTCGACGTGGCGAAACGAGCCAACCAGCCGGTGCCGTAGCCGCAATGGACGGTATCCCGTCTGGTCCTGGATTGCGTGGCCTACCTCGTGCGCGGCGACGGCGATCGCCGTGAGCGAGCGGCCGTGGAATTTATCGGGCGTCAAGCGCACGGCTTTCGCTGACGGATCGTAGTGGTCGCCAGCGTCGGACGCCTCGACGCTGACCTCCGGCATGCCGTGGTGGTCCAGCAGGTTGCGTGCCAGTTGACCCCCGGTGATCTGGTACCGGTCAGCGGGCTCGGAATACTTCGCCAGGACGCGCTTCACCCACAGTCCCGGCCCGAAGACCAGGCCGATCAAGACGAGGCCCAGAAGCAGAAAATGCATGCTGGCATGATACCGCGCCGCGCCGACAGGACTGCCGGCGCGGCCCTCCTGACAGCCGCGACGGCAGCTGTCCGCCTTGAGCCGGTTGCCCGGTCCGTCGGCGGCCGATATTTACCGCGTCGGCGCATCTATTTCATCTGCAGAAATCCTTGTAGCCTGCCAGGCTACGGCGCGCCATTCACCGTCACGCTTGAGAAACGTTCCTGTATTCAGGTACTCCATCCGTTCGCCTTCTGTCTCGGCGGTGAGACGAAAGGCCACCACGGCTGCATCATCGTAAACGCGAATCTGGATATCGTCCGCTCCGTACTCTGGCATTTGCCGATCATCCGGCTCGGCGGATGTATCCAGTCCGGACATGATTTCCTGTTTCGTGATTCTGCTACCGGAAGAACTGGTATAGATCAGATCCTCCGCCCAGAAGCGGTCGTGCGTTTCCGCATCATTGACCGAGGCGCCATCCAGGAACTCGTTCAGTAATGCCGTCAGCACCTCCTCATCCGATGTGGAGGTACTTTGTTCGGTATTGCAACCGGACAGCAGAAAGGAGAATGCGATGACAACTGATAACGATTCCTTCGTTCGTGAACGTTCTTGCAATTTTTGGCTCATTCCTACGACTTCACACTTCTGACAACGCCACTAGTACCGGACCTGACTTCCCAATTTGGCAGTGTCGTTTGGAGCGAGGAAACTCCTCCTGCACTTGTCGATCGCTGGTTCGTAACCCGTTGCGGCTGCCATGCAGAAGTACTGCTCGGCTCTCTGCGCATCCAGGGTTGCCAGGATCCCTTCCTCGAGAATCCGGCCCAGGAGATACTGGGCCTCTGCACTACCGCCTGCGGCGGCTTCCTCCAGGAGGTCGATCGCTTCCTGATCGCTTTGCGCAGTACCCGAACCGACCAGTGTTCTCTTGGCCATGGCCAGTTGGGCCTCGGCATCGCCAGCCTCCGCTGCTGCTTCGAGCAGCTCCGTAGCCCTCTCCTGACTCTCGGCGACCCCGGATCCGGATGCATACTTCAACGCCAGATTGTATTGCGCATGTGGAAGACCCGTTTGGGCCGCTCGTTCCAGCAGGTCCAGTTCGGTCTCCGGGCTCTGCTCCACCCCCTCTCCTCGTGCATATTTGCGCGACAAGTTGAACATTGCCTGCGGGTGTCCCAGCGCCGCTGCCTGTTCGTAGAGTTCTGCGGCTCTCGCGTGAAGCTCGGGTGAGCCCTGGTCGTATGCCTGTTCTTCCAGGGCTTGTGCTGATTCGAACAGTTTCTGCCCCGGCTTTCCGCTCGAGGGTGGGGAGTCGGGTGGCGGACTTGCAGTGTTCATGGCCGCTTGCGACTCACTGCTTGCCGGCTCCGAAGGCATTCCGGGCGGGCTCGTCGTCGGCTGCGAATCGCCGGCTTCAGTCTCCGAACGCGGACTGGACTGGCTCTCCGGTTGCGCGGCCGCGTCAGGCGAAGCCGATGCAGTGGCAGTCGAATTGATGCAAACCGGGGAGCGCTCGAAGAATCTATTCATTTGAAATCGATTCCGGAACGTGTATTTAATCCACTGCGCGTCGTACCGGGCTCTCAGGCTGATTTCGTAGGGTCCGACATGCCTCGTTCCCTGGCAAGTCACGTTGACCGACGACTCTCTGCAGGCGCCCGGTCCGTAAAGTGCGTCTATCCGGTCGATATCGCCCATGACTTCTTCGCGGGATAGCGTGTTCGTAACGAACATATGCAGGTCTGCGAGCTCGAGGTCTCCTTCGTTCTCTTTCGGCTTGAAAGAGATTCCTGCCCGGCGGACTTCCGGGTCGACGAAGTAACTGGCTTCTTTTGGAGCGTTCGCCGGCGCACGACCAGGCTGAAAGCCGATTTCCAGCGCTCTCTCCCGGGCCAGCGACTCGCACATGTTGATGCTCAGGCCCATCGCATTGAAGAACTGATGGGAACCCGGTTC
>CAZTAE010000388.1:0-2395 GCA_964611535.1 uncultured Woeseiaceae bacterium | reverse complement strand
TCAGCCGGCGGCCCATGCCGATGGGCCAGGTGACGGGCGCGCAGCGGATCTTCAGTACCGATTCGATCTCGTCCAGCAGGTCGATCGGCTCGCGGCCTTCGCGGTCGAGCTTGTTGATGAAGGTCATGATCGGCGTGTCCCGCAGCCGGCAGACCTCCATCAGCTTGATCGTGCGCTCCTCGACGCCCTTCGCGCAGTCGATGACCATCAACGCCGAGTCGACGGCCGTCAGGGTGCGGTAGGTGTCCTCGGAGAAGTCCTCGTGACCGGGCGTGTCGAGCAGGTTGACGATGCGGTCACGGTACGGGAACTGCATCACCGACGAGGTCACGGAGATGCCGCGCTGCTGCTCGAGCGCCATCCAGTCGGATGTCGCGTGCCGCCTCGCCTTGCGCCCCTTGACGGTGCCGGCGAGCTGGATCGCGCCGCCGAAAAGGAGGAGCTTTTCGGTCAGCGTCGTCTTGCCCGCGTCCGGGTGCGAGATGATCGCGAATGTCCGCCTTCGGGCGATTTCCTGGTCGAGTATGCTCATCGGTGAGGCGGCGGGACAGCCGCCGTGCTGAAAAAAGCGCGGAATTCTAGCGCCAATCGGCGCCCGGCGAAACCGGCGGCAACGCGTCTCCGGGCGGGGACGTCATTTCAGGGCCAGAGACAGTACCGCGGCGTCCTCGCGGCCGTGCCGGGCCTGGTAGTAGGCGCGCCGCCGCGAAATCTTGCGAAAACCCTTCTTGTGATACAGGGACAGCGCGCCTTCGTTGGACGGCCGGACCTCGAGGAAAACTTCCTTGACCGACGCCCGCCTTGCCCGCATCAGGACCTCGTCGAGCAATCGATCCCCGTAGCCGAGACGGCGATAGTCCGGATCGACACAGAGATTCAGCACATGCGCTTCACCGGCCGCCACCGACAGGATGGCGTAGCCGGCGATTGCATTGCCCCGCTCGAGCACCACGCAGGCGTAACCGGCCAGGAGGCAGTCGCGGAACACGCCGTGACTCCAGGGAAAGTCATAGCTGCGGCGCTCGATGTCCGACACCTGCGGCAGGTCGTCGTGCGTCATGGTCCGGACATGCGTCGCCGCCTCGGGCGCCGGGGATATCATGCACCGCGCTCCCGGCACACGCGCCGGGCCAGACACAGGTCTTCCCAGGCCTTGCGCTTCTGCGACGGAGTCCGCAACAGGTATGCAGGATGGTAGGTCACGACCACCGGAATCTCCGATCCATTCAATGAGTGCACCTTGCCGCGCAGCCGTCCCAACGGCGCCTCCGCGTGCAACAGCTGCTGTGCGGCGATCCTTCCGACGGCCAGTATCAACTTCGGCTGCAGCAGGGAGATCTGGCGATCGAGGTAGCCGCGACAAGCCTTCGCCTCGTCTGCCGCAGGATCGCGATTGTTCGGCGGGCGGCACTTGAGGATATTGGCGATGTATACCCTATCACGGCTCTGGCCCGCGGCGCGCAACATCTCGTCCAGCAGTTTGCCGGCCCGGCCGACGAACGGCTCGCCGCGCCGGTCCTCTTCCGCACCCGGCGCCTCACCGATGATCATCCAGTCGGCCTCCCGGCTGCCGACGCCGAATACGGTCTGCGTCCGGCCCCGGTGCAGCGGGCAGCGCGTGCAGGCGGCCACGGTTTCGCGCAGCGCCTCCCAGTCCGCGGGCAGTTCCTCCTCGGGCGGCGTAACCGGGGCGCCGCCCTCGACCGGCAGGTCGTCCGCGTCCGGCTCCGCCGCCCTGTCCCTCCGCACGAAGACGTCGATGCCCAGGGCTTCGAGCACCTCGAGGCGCTCCGCCTCAGACGTCGTCATCGTCATCGTCATCGTCATCCAGCTCGTCCGCCGGGAGCGGCCTGCCCCGGCGCCGCCAGTACCAGTAGGCCGGTCCCGAGAGCGCATAGGAGCCGAACAGGATCAGGAACACGAGCGGCGGGTCCAGGGAAACCACCATGAAGATCAGCGCGATGCCCAGGAGCCACTTGAAGGAGATGCGGCGGCCGAAGTTGACTTCCTTGAAGCTGTAATAGCGGAAGTCGGAGACCATCAGCGCGCCGGCGACGGCGGTGACGGCAAAGGCGCCCGCGAGTCCGCCCAGGCCGGAAAGCTGCAGCTTGCTGCTCAGCCATACGAACGCGGCGACCATGCCGGCGGCCGAGGGGCTCGGCAGCCCGACGAACCAGCGCTTGTCGGTGGTCGCGGCCTGCGAATTGAACCGCGCGAGCCTCAGCGCGGCCGCTACCGCGAACAGGAACGCCACGAGCCAGCCCACGCGGCCCCAGGCCGTATTCCATTCCGTCAGGCGGGCGACGCCCCATTGATAGACCACAATCGCCGGCGCCAGCCCGAACGAGACCATGTCGGAGAGGCTGTCGTATTCCTTGCCGAACTGCGACGACGT
>CAZTAE010000387.1:0-2406 GCA_964611535.1 uncultured Woeseiaceae bacterium | reverse complement strand
GGAAGCGATGGTCGCCAGTACGACGATCTTGTTCATTGACTCCTCCAGAAGGGGCCACGGCCGCTGTCGACGGCGAACTATACCTGCTCGCGTGCCCCGGTGGTAACCCGCCACAATGAGCGGGTGGCCAGCCAATGCCGGGCTTTTTGCGGGACGCCGGTTGTTATATCGTACGGCGACAGACAGGAAGGCAATGCCGCGCTCTGCCGCGGCGGCTGCCCGTGTGCCGTAATGTGACCTGTTCCAGCCCGTGTTTCGGGCCTGCAAGGTATGCTGCCGGCCGGTGCAGCGCAAGGAGCCGGAACCGGCGAAAAATGAAAACGAGAAGTGTCATAACGGAGAATGACCTGCCGCCCGAGGTGATCCGGGCGATCGAGCAGGGCAAGAAAGTCGAAGCGATCAAACTGCTGCGCGAGGCTACCGGGCTGGGACTCGCAAACGCCAAGGTGCTGGTCGACAAGGCGGCCCGCCAGTATGGCGTCACCAGCCGTCCCCACGGTTTTGTCGAGGAGGAGTCGAACGTCGGCAGGCTGCTGAAGGCGCTCGTGATCGTCGTGGCGGTGTACGCCTTCTACTACTATTATACCGGTGCCTGAGACGCGTCCTGCAATCGCGGGGCCGGCCAGGCCGGAGCAACCAGGGGCAACACAGCATGGTCAGTGAACAACCGCCGCGGGACCACGCACCGGATGATGATCGACCCGACCGGGACGATCACGACGGCCGAAGCAACATCGAGGACAACCTCAAGTCACGCTCGACCTGGCTGCGATTGCTGTTCATGATCATCATCGCCATTATCTACGGTCTTTCGCGTCTGGTCCTCGGCGCCGTCGTCATCTTGCAGTTTCTATGGGTCCTTTTTACCGGCGAACCGAACGCTCGCCTCACCGGCCTCGGCCAGTCGCTTGCCACGTACACGTACCAGATCGTTCGCTATCTGACCTTCAACACCGACTCCAGGCCGTTTCCCTTTGATGAAGACTGGCCTTTGCCGACGGCGACACCGGGCGAGCGGAAGGACTGACCTCGCGCACCGCCCGGGCCGGCGGCCGGCGTTCGGACCGCGATGCGTCTCGCCGGCGCGAGTGGCGCACGTGCGCCGTTGAGCAGGGGAGTCATCCGTGGATGCAACATGGCTCAAGGCGAACTGGGCGCTTGCAGTCGCAGCGGTCGTGGGTATCGGATTGTTTTTCGCGCTGGCCGTGCACGCGTTCCGCCGATCCGCGCGCGGCCAGTTGCGGCAGGTGTGCAGGCAGCTCACCGCGGAGCGGCGAAAGCATCGGAAGGCCGAGAGGCGGGTGGTGAAGGCCGAGCGTCGCAAGGCCCGGCTCGAGCGGCGCGCCCATGGCGTGAAGCCGAGGGCGCTGCGGGAAGCTGTCGAGGCGCTGGCGGACGCCCGGGCGCTCGCGAAGATCGCCGGAGACTGCGTGGCCATCGCCGAGAATCACGTCAGGCGTGTCATCGTCGAGGAATTCCCGCCGGCGCGGCATGAACGCCTGAGGCGCAAGTATCTGCCCGGTCCGCCCGCCACCGACATGCCTTTCACGTTCTAGAGGCGACCGCAGCTGGTGCTCTGTGCCAGAATGCGCCGGTGAGCGCAGCACGGGAGCCACGCGTGTACCCAACTCCCAGCATTCGTGCCGGCCGGTGATGCGGAAGAACCTCGCAGCCGAGCTGTATCGCCGGAATCGTCTCCTGACCCTCGTCGGCTGGCTGTTGGCGGTCTTGCTGCTCGCCACGCTGGTCGGCCTCCTGACCGACGACCGGACGGTCATGGGGACGAACGCGTGGGTCAAGCCCCTGAAGTACGTGCTTGCGCTGATGCTGTTCGTCTGGACCATCGCCTGGTTCAGCCGGTATCTCGCGCGACGGCGGCGGGCGCGGCGGCTCGTCAGCATCGCCATAGCGGCTTCCAGCCTCGTCGTCTCGGTGTTCCTGTTGCTGCAGGCGGCGCGCGGCACGATTTCCCACTACAACATGGCAACGGATTTCGATGCCGCGGTCTACCGGACGATCGTGACGGCGATCGGCATCGATGCCCTCATGGTCCTCTCTCTGCTGTTCATATTCGGGCGTCCGGACCCGCGCCCGGATACGCTCTACCTGTGGGGCATACGCCTGGGGATGCTTTCCTTCCTGTTCGGCGCGTTCGTCGGCGGCGTCATGATCGCCAACAACGCCCACACGATCGGCTGGCCGGACGGCGGACCGGGTCTGCCGTTTCTGGGCTGGAGCACGGTCGCGGGTGACCTGCGCATCGCGCACATCATGGGCGTCCACGGCCTGCAGTTGTTGCCGCTCGCCGCTTACGGGATCGGCCGGTGGCCCGCTCTCCCGAACCCAGCGTCCCGGATGCTGGTGCTCGCCGCGGTCGCGGCGCTCTATGCCGGCGGCCTTGCCGCC
>CAZTAE010000386.1:0-2411 GCA_964611535.1 uncultured Woeseiaceae bacterium | reverse complement strand
CAGGACCACCAGTTCATCGAGCCGGCTCACGTGATGGTTGCGCTGCTCGATCAGCAGGGCGGCTCCGTGCGCGGCCTGCTCACGAAGGCCGGCGTCAACGTCAACCTGCTGCGCTCGCAGCTGGGCCTCGCGCTGGACCGACTGCCGAAGGTCGAAGGGACCGGCGGCGAGGTCCACGTCGGCAACGACCTGACGAAGCTTCTGAACATCACCGACAAGCTCGCCCAGCAGCGCAACGACCAGTACATCTCGAGCGAGCTGTTCGTGCTGGCCGCCATGGACGACAAGTCGCCGCTGGCCGACGTGATGCGGCAGGCTGGCGCCGTGCGCGGCGCCGTCGAACAGGCCATCGAGGAAATGCGCGGCGGCCAGCACGTGAACGATCCGAACGCCGAGGACACCCGCCAGGCGCTGGAGAAATACACCATCGATCTCACGGAGCGCGCCGAGCAGGGCAAGCTCGACCCGATCATCGGCCGCGACGAGGAGATCCGGCGCACCATCCAGATTCTGCAGCGCCGGACCAAGAACAACCCGGCCCTGATCGGCGAGCCCGGCGTCGGCAAGACTGCGATCGTCGAAGGACTCGCACAGCGCATCGTCAATAACGAGGTGCCGGAAGGACTGCGGAACAAGCGCATCCTGTCGCTTGACATGGGTGCGCTGATCGCCGGCGCCAAGTACCGCGGTGAGTTCGAGGAGCGGCTCAAGGCCGTCCTGAACGACCTGGCGAAGCAGGAAGGCCAGATCATCCTGTTCATCGACGAGCTGCACACGATGGTCGGCGCGGGCAAGGCCGAGGGCTCGATGGACGCCGGCAACATGCTGAAGCCCGCGCTCGCGCGCGGCGAGCTGCACTGCGTCGGCGCGACCACGCTCGACGAGTACCGGAAACATCTCGAGAAGGACGCCGCGCTGGAGCGGCGCTTCCAGAAGGTGCTCATCGACGAGCCGACGGTCGAGGACACCGTCGCCATCCTGCGCGGGCTCAAGGAGCGTTACGAAGTCCACCACGGCGTCGAGATCACCGATCCCGCGATCGTCGCGGCCGCCACCCTCTCGCACCGTTACATCACCGACCGGCAGCTGCCGGACAAAGCCATCGACCTGATCGACGAGGCCGCTTCGCGCATCCGCATCGAGATCGATTCGAAGCCGGAAGAGATGGACCGGCTGGAGCGGCGCATCATCCAGCTCAAGATCGAGCGCGAGGCGCTGAAGAAGGAGTCCGACGAGGCATCGCGGAAACGCCTCGCCGATATCGAGGAGCAGCTCGGCGAGCTCGAGCGGGAGTACTCCGACCTCGAGGAAATCTGGAAGGCCGAGAAGGCCGCCATGCAGGGAACGACCCACATCAAGGAGGAGCTCGAGCGCGCCCGCGTGGAGCTCGAGACAGCCCACAGGGCGGGCGACCTCACGCGCATGTCGGAACTGCAGTACGGCCGCATCCCGGAGCTGGAGAAGCGGCTGGCGGAAGCGGCGGAAGCGGAGACGAGGGATACCCGACTGCTGCGCAACAACGTGACGGAGGAAGAGGTCGCCGAGGTCGTCTCGAAGTGGACCGGCATCCCCGTGTCCAGGATGCTGGAAAGCGAGAAGGAGAAGCTGCTCGAGATGGAACAGAACATCCGGCAGCGCGTGGTCGGTCAGGACGAGGCGCTGACGGCTGTTGCCAACTCCATCCGGCGCTCGCGCGCCGGGCTGTCGGATCCGCACAGGCCGATCGGCTCGTTCCTGTTCCTCGGGCCGACGGGCGTCGGCAAGACGGAGCTCACGAAGGCGCTGGCGAACTTCCTGTTCGATACGGACGAGGCCATGGTGCGCCTCGACATGTCCGAGTTCATGGAGAAGCACTCGGTGGCGCGGCTGATCGGTGCGCCTCCCGGCTACGTCGGCTACGAGGAGGGCGGCTACCTCACCGAGGCGGTGAGGCGCCGGCCATATTCGGTTATCCTGCTCGACGAGGTCGAGAAAGCGCACACGGACGTGTTCAACGTGCTTCTGCAGGTGCTGGACGACGGGCGACTGACGGACGGCCAGGGCCGCACGGTGGACTTCCGCAACACGGTCATCGTGATGACCTCGAACCTGGGATCGCAGATGATCCAGGAACTCGCAGGCGAGCAGCATTACGAGGCGATGAAGAACGCCGTTATGGAGATCGTGTCGCAGCACTTCCGGCCGGAGTTCATCAACCGCGTGGACGACGTGGTGGTGTTCCATCCGCTGAGCCGCGAACACATCCGGCAGATTGTCGATATCCAGCTCGGATATCTCCATCAGCGCCTGGCGGATCGGGACATGAAGATCGTGCTGACGGAGGCGGCGAGAAACAAGCTGGCCGAGGCGGGCTTCGATCCCGTTTACGGCGCGAGGCCGCTGAAGCGTGCCATCCAGCAGCGGGTGGAGAA
>CAZTAE010000385.1:0-2420 GCA_964611535.1 uncultured Woeseiaceae bacterium | reverse complement strand
ACCTACGGCACGATGGCCGCGAAGGCCGTCATCCGCGACGCCGGCAGGGTGCTGGGGCACCCCTACGGCTTCGTCGATCGCATTGCCAAGCAGGTGCCGTTCGAGATCGGCATGACGCTGGACAGGGCGCTGCAGCAGGAACAGGAGCTGGCGGCGATGTATCGCGACGACGAGGAGGTGCGCGCGATCATCGACCTTGCGAAGTCGCTGGAAGGCCTCGTGCGCAACGCCGGCAAGCACGCGGGCGGGGTCGTCATCGCGCCGCGGCGACTGACGGATTTCACGCCCCTCTACTGCGAGCCCGGCGGCGCGCACATCGTCACCCAGCTCGACAAGGACGACGTCGAGGCGGCCGGCCTGGTGAAATTCGATTTCCTGGGCCTGAAGACGCTAACGATCATCGACCGGGCGGTGCAGATCATCAATGCCGGCACGCCCGACGCGGCGCTGGACATCGGCGACATACCGATGCACGACGAGAAGACGTTCGAGCTGCTAAAAGCCTGCAACACCACTGCCGTCTTCCAGCTCGAATCGCGCGGCATGCGCGACCTCGTCAAACGCCTCAAACCGGACCATTTCGACGACCTCGTGGCGCTGGTGGCACTGTTCCGGCCCGGGCCGCTGCAGTCGGGCATGGTCGACGATTTCATCACGCGCAAGCACGACGTCTCCCGCGCCGAGATCGACTACCTGCATCCCGACTTGAAGCCCGTGCTCGAACCCACCTACGGCGTCATCCTGTACCAGGAGCAGGTGATGCAGATCGCCCAGGTGCTCGCGGGCTACACGCTCGGCGGTGCCGACCTGCTGCGGCGCGCGATGGGCAAGAAGAAGGCGGAGGAAATGGCCGAGCAGCGCCAGGTGTTCGTCGACGGCGCCTGCGAACGCGGTGTGGCCGAGCACACCGCCACCCGCATCTTCGACCTGATGGAGAAGTTCGCCGGCTACGGCTTCAACAAGTCGCATTCGGTGGCCTATGCGCTGCTGTCCTACCAGACCGCATGGCTCAAGGCGCATCATCCCGCCGCCTTCACGGCGGCCGTCATGAGCGCGGACCTCGACAACACCGACCGGCTCGTCATGCTGAAGGACGACTGCCGCAAGTCCGGTCTGGTCCTGAGACCGCCGAGCGTGAACCGCTCGGGCTACGCATTCAGCGTGGCCGACGAGAACGCCATCCTGTACGGCCTCGGCGCCATCAAGGGCGTCGGCCGCGGCGCGGTCGAGGCGCTGGTTGCCGAGCGCGAGCGGAACGGCGACTACCGCGGCCTCGACGATTTCTGCCGGCGCGTCGACCTCGACAAGGTCAACCGCCGGGCGCTGGAGGCGATGATCAAGTGCGGCGCGCTCGATGATTTCGGCGTGACGCGCCGCGGCCTGATGCAGCAGTTGCCTGAAGCGCTCCGAAGCGCCGAACAGCAGGCGCGCGCCGCGGCCGCCGGCCAGAACGACCTGTTCGGGCTGACTGCGGCGACGCCTCCGCCTGCCGGCCCCGCTGCGCCCGCCCGCTCTCCTGCGCCCCTCGTGGAATGGAGCGAGCGCGAGCTGCTGGCGCGCGAAAAGGAGGCACTGGGGCTCTACCTGACGGGGCACCCGTTCGATGCCGTGCGCCGCGATGCGAAATTCCTGGTGGACGTCCCGCTCGCCGACATCATCTCGGAGCCGGCGCCACAGGCGAACGGCGAAAGGAGCTACGCACAGGCGCGCCGCGACGTCACGGTGGCCGGCCTGGTGATGGACGTCCGCAAGCGCGGCAACCGGGTGACGGTGACGCTCGACGACGACACGGCCCGGCTCGAGGTTGCGCTCTTCGGCGAGACCTTCCAGGAGTTCCGCCACGTGCTGACGAAGGACGAGATCGTCGTCGTCAGCGGCAGCCTCCGCTATGACGAGTTCACGGCGGGCTGGCAACTCAACGCGAGAAAGATCGTGCCGGTCGACCGGCTCATCGAGGCCCGGGCGCGCGGCATGATCCTGAGCCTCGCGCCCGGCGGCCAGGAGACGGCCGTGCTGAACCGTTTGCACGATCTGCTGTTGCCCTGGCGCGAGGGAAGTTGCGAGGTTGCCGTGCAGTACACCGGGCCCGACGCGGCGGGTCGTCTCGACCTGGGTCCCGAATGGTCGGTGCGGCCGAGCCGAGAGCTGCGGGACAAGCTCACGGAATTGCTGGGCGCGAACAGTGTGCGCCTGTTGTACGCCCCGGGGCGGGAAATGATGTAGAGTGCGGAGCAGCTTAGTTTCACCACCGGGCCCTGGTTTTCAATGGACCTGAAATTCCTGGACTTCGAGCAGCCGATTGCGGAGCTGGAGGCGAAGATCGACGAGCTCCGCTTCGTCGGCGACGACTCGGAGATCAACATCAATGAGGAGATCACCAAGCTCAAGGCGAAGTGCGAAACGCTGACGCGCAGCATCTT
>CAZTAE010000384.1:0-2422 GCA_964611535.1 uncultured Woeseiaceae bacterium | reverse complement strand
GTGATCAGCGCCTCCCACAACCCGTACCACGACAACGGCATCAAGTTCTTCGACGGTAACGGCGCCAAACTGACGGACGGCCGCGAGGACGAGATCGAGGCCTATCTCGACCGGCCCGCCATCACGCTCGAATCCCGCAAACTCGGCCGCGCCAAGCGCATCGACACGGCGCGCTCGCGCTACCAGGACTTCTGCGCTTCCACGTTTCCGAAGGGGATGACGCTCGAGGGCTGCAAGATCGTCTTCGACGGCGCCAACGGCGCCGGCTACAAGGTGGGCCCGCGGACCCTGGGCGACCTGGGTGCGCAGGTCATCCCCATCGGCTGCTCGCCGAACGGCCGGAACATCAACGACGGCTGCGGCTCCACCGAGCCCGGATTGCTGCAGCAGACGGTTCCGGCCGTGCAGGCGCACGTCGGCATCGCACTCGACGGCGACGGCGACCGGGTGCTGATGGTCGACGAGACCGGCAGGCTCGTCGACGGCGACGAGCTCCTCTACATCATCGCCGCCGCCCGCAAGCAGGACCGCAGCCTGCGCGGTCCGGTCGTCGGCACGGTCATGAGCAACCTCGGCCTCGAGCATGCGCTCGCCGACGCCGGCATCGACTTTCGGCGGGCGAAGGTCGGTGACCGCTACGTCCTGGAAGCACTGCGCGAGAGCGGCGGGACCCTGGGCGGCGAGACCTCCGGCCACCTCATCTGCCTGGACCGGACGACCACCGGCGACGGCATGATCGCCGCCCTCGAGGTGCTGGCCGTCATGCAGGCCACCGGCAAGCCGCTGTCCGAGCTCGCGGCCGGTATGCCGAAGTACCCGCAGAAAATGCTCAACGTCCGGACCGAGCAGCGGCTCAACCCGGACGATTCTCCCGCCATCCAGGACGCCGTCAGCGCTGCCGAGAAACAGCTGGCCGCGCATGGCCGGGTGGTGCTGCGCCCCTCCGGCACCGAGCCGGTGATCCGGGTCATGGTCGAGGGCCGCAACGAAAGCCAGGTCTCGAAGCTCGCGGAGGAACTGGCGGCCGTCGTCGCCGCCGCAGCCACTTGAGCGGCACCGTCCGGTCGTTGTCATGGCCGGCCGGCCCCGGTATCCTTCTGCGCCCTTTGGACTGAAGGCCGGGCAGGCGATCGATGCGCCAATATCTGGTGGCCGGAAACTGGAAGATGAACGGCAGCGCGGCGGAAAACGCCGCGCTGTGCGAGGGCATTCTGGCCGGCGTGCCGGCCTCGGATCGCGTAAAATTGCTGGTATGCCCGCCGTTTCCCTACCTGGAGTCGGTGGGCCGCGAGCTCGCCGGCAGCCCCGTGGGCCTGGGCGCCCAGAACGTGCACCAGCATCCTTCGGGCGCCTACACGGGCGAGGTGTCGGCCGGCATGCTGCAGGAGCTCGGCTGCGAATACGCGATTGTGGGGCATTCCGAGCGGCGGCACGGCATGGGCGAGACCAGCGAGCTGGTCGCCGCCAAGGTCGGCGCCGCCGTCGGCTCGTCGCTGACGCCGATACTCTGTGTCGGTGAGACGCTCGAGCAACGCGAGGCGGGCCGGACCGAGGCCGTGATCGAGGAGCAGGTCATGGCGGTACTGGACGCGCTGGGTATCGAGGCGTTCGAGTCGGCGGTGGTCGCCTACGAGCCCGTCTGGGCCATCGGGACCGGGCGCACGGCGACGCCCGAGCAGGCCCAGGAAGTGCACCGCCATATCCGGAACATTCTGGCCAGCCGGCATGTCGATACAGCCGACGCGGTACAGATCCTTTACGGCGGCAGCGTGAAGGGCAAGAATGCCGCCGGGCTGTTCGCGATGCCCGACATCGACGGCGGATTGATCGGGGGCGCGTCCCTCGACGCCGCAGAATTTCTGGCGATTGCCGACGCCGCGGCGGCGGCATAGCCGAGCAGAGGACGTCATGGATACAATGCAGTCGGCCGTGCTGATCGGACACACGTTCATCGCGCTGATGATCATCGTGCTGGTGCTGATGCAGCGCGGCAAGGGAGCGGACGCGGGCGCCGCTTTCGGTTCCGGCGCGTCCGGCACGGTTTTCGGCGCGCGCGGTTCCTCGAATTTCTTTTCGCGCGCCACGGCGGTGCTGGCCGCGACGTTCTTTGCCACCAGTCTCGCCCTGGCGTACATGAGCAGCCAGCGAAGCGACGCGCCGGAGAGCCTGCTCGAGGCGACGCCCGACGCGGTGATCGAGCAACCGGAGCAGGACCCGGCCGCCAACGAGGCTGCGGAGCTGCCGGTGCTGGAGGAGAACATCGAACAGCGCACCGGCGAAGACGAGCTGCCGGAGCTGGGCGACGACGAAGGCGGGGACAACCCCTGAGAACAGGGCCGATGTGGTGGAATTGGTAGACACGCTGTCTTGAGGGGGCAGTAGCGAAAGCTGTGCCGGTTCGAGTCCGGCCATCGGCACCAGT
>CAZTAE010000383.1:0-2428 GCA_964611535.1 uncultured Woeseiaceae bacterium | reverse complement strand
TCGAGCTCGGCGTCGCGCAGGGCGTCATCGACAAGGCCGGCTCCTGGTACAGCTACAACAGCGATCGCATCGGGCAGGGCAAGGAGAACGCGCGGGAGTTTCTGAAGGCGAATCCGGACGTGGCGGCCGAGGTCGAGCAGAAGATCCGCGCGGCGTTGCTGCCGAACAGCGTCAAGCCGGCCGAGCCGGAAGAAGCCGTCGCCAGGGAGGCGTAAAGGCACCGCCTGCCGCCGGTGTCCGGTGCCGGGCGGCGGCCGTGCAGCTCTGCCGGCCTGTCCCTGCCATGAGCGACTCGACGACGAATCCCACCGCCGCTCCGGGTGCTGCTGACGAACGGGTCGAGGCGCGGGAAGCGCGGACCAGGGCCATGGACTTCCTCGCTCGCCGCGAGCACGGGCGCAGCGAGTTGCTCGGCAAGCTGCTGAGGGCGGGCATCGATCAGGACCTCGCGGCGGAGGCGATCGAGTCGCTCGCCCGCGAAGGCCTGCAGGACGATCGCCGCTACGTGGAGTCTTTCCTGCAATCGCGCATCCGCCAGGGCAAGGGTCCCGTGCGCATCCGGCTGGAGCTCGACGGCAAAGGCATCGACCCGGGCCTCGTCGAGGAGCAGTTCGCCGAATGCGGCGAGGACTGGACAGCGCTGGCCCGCAGCGTCCGGGAGAAAAAGTTCGGCCCCGCGCGGCCATCCGGCTATCGCGAGAAAGCGAAGCAGATGCGGTTCCTGCAATACCGGGGCTTCGAGTCGGAACAGATCCAGGGGGCCGTGGCCCCGGACGACTGATTCCGTGGCCGCTCCACCGGGCCGGGCGCCCCGGAACCCGGGAAAAATCGCCGCGCCGCGCCGGGGTGCCGACGGCATCTGGGGCGAGCGGCCGAAACCGCTTAAACTAGCGCCGTCGTTGCAATCGACAGGCCCGGCCCAATTTCCCTGAAAATGAACTACATGACCTCCAATGAGCTGCGCCAGGCGTTCCTCGGCTACTTCAGCGAACGGGGCCACGAGGTCGTGCCGAGCTCGCCGCTCATACCCGCGAACGACCCGACGCTGCTGTTCACGAATGCCGGCATGGTGCAGTTCAAGGACGTTTTCCTGGGAAGGGAGGAACGGCGCTGCCGACGGGCCGTGAGCTCGCAGCGCTGTGTGCGTGCCGGCGGCAAGCACAACGACCTCGAGAACGTGGGCTACACGGCCCGGCACCACACGTTCTTCGAGATGCTGGGGAACTTCAGCTTCGGCGACTACTTCAAGGAGGAGGGGATCCGCCTGGCCTGGGAATTCCTGACGGAAGTCCTCCGGCTGCCGCCGGAAAGGCTCTGGGTGACGGTGTTCGAGGACGACGACGAGGCGGCGAAGATCTGGCTGGACTCCGTTCGCGTGGACCCTGGGCGGTTCTCGCGCCTGGGCGCCAGGGACAACTTCTGGGCGATGGGCGACAGCGGCCCCTGCGGCCCCTGCAGCGAGATCTTCTACGATCACGGGCCGGAAGTGCCCGGCGGCCCGCCCGGTTCGCCCGACGAGGAAGGGGACCGCTACGTCGAGATCTGGAATCTCGTGTTCATGCAGTACGACCGCTCGGACAGCGGTGAGCTGACGCCGTTGCCGAGGCCGTCTGTGGACACCGGCATGGGCCTCGAGCGGATCGCCGCCGTAATGCAGGGCGTCCACAGCAACTACGACATCGATCTCTTCCGACGCCTGATCGAGGCGGCTGCGCGGGTAACCGGCAGTGTGAACGATGGCTCCAGCTCGCTGAACGTCATCGCGGATCACATACGCGCCTGCGCGTTTCTGATCGTCGACGGCGTCCTTCCGGGTAACGAGGGCCGCGGCTATGTGCTGAGGCGGATCATCCGGCGCGCGATACGTCACGGCAAGAAGCTCGGCGCGAACGAAAGCTTCTTTCATCAGCTCGTGGAGCCGCTATGCGCGGAGATGGGTGACGCATACCCGGAGCTCCTCGAATCCCGGGAACACGTGGAGAAGGTGCTGGCTCGGGAAGAAGAGCGCTTTGCCGAGACGCTGGACCAGGGTATGGAGATTCTCGAAGCCGCTATCGGCAGTCTCACCGGCAAGGAGCTGCCGGGCGAGGTCGTGTTCCGGCTGTACGACACGTACGGGTTTCCGGTGGATCTCACGGCCGACATCGCCCGCGAGCGCGGGCTCACGGTCGACCAGGAAGGCTTCGAGCGCGCCATGGCGGCACAGCGCGAGCGGGCCCGCGCCGCCAGCAAGTTCGGCGGCGGTGAGGGAGAAAGCGCCATCAGCACGGAGCACGCGAGCGAGTTCAGCGGCTACGAGCTGCTGGAGCAGGAGTCGACCATTACCGCCCTGTTCCGGGACGGCCGGAGCGTCGAGGAGCTTGCCGCCGGGGAGGAGGGCGCCGTGGTGCTCACCTCCACGCCGTTCTACGCGGAAAGCGGCGGCCAG
>CAZTAE010000382.1:0-2435 GCA_964611535.1 uncultured Woeseiaceae bacterium | reverse complement strand
GCGTCTCCGAAATTGTCGTACTCGTCGTACTGATCGAAGTCGGCCAGTTCCATCTTCAGACTGCGATCCTCCCGGGTCATCTCGATAAGTCTCCACAGCGGGACGTGCTCGCGCGGCGTCGCCGCCACTTCCTCTATCTCCTCGACGCGCTCGGAAAACTCGTCAAAATCCACATCTTCGTCCATGTCCATAGTCAAAACGATCTCCGGGTCGTCATCGACCCACTCCGGGCGGGATTTGTTGTCCTTCGGTTCGGCCACTCGGTGCTCCGGTCCAAGCGCCAGGATAAGCGAAAGATAAGTCAATCCGGATCGAAGTCAAGATTTTTTTATGCCGCCATATCAACGGCTTGGGGAGAATGCACGCCCCTCGCGGGCGCCCGGCGGCAGCCGCGCGCCGATGGCCCTCAGGCGGCCGATCCGGCCTGGACCTGACGTTCCTCGAGCTCGTGCTCGGCATCGCGCCCCGAGCCGAGCAGGATGGCGATCCAGCGCGTGCGCTCGTCGCCCTCGAGCGCCAGTTTCAGCGTCATGGTGAGGGGGACCGACAGCAGCATGCCGACCGGCCCGAAGATCCAGCCCCAGAACACCAGCCCGGTGAATACGATCAGGGGCGAGATGCCCACGCCGTAGCCCATCAGTCGCGGCTCGAGCAGGGCGCCGAAGACGACGTTGATCGCGCCGAACGCGACGGCCGTCGCCGTCGCCTCGCCGACGCCGAGCTGCACCAGCGCCATGAGCACTGCCGGCACGGCGGCGATGATCGAGCCGATCGTCGGCACGTAGTTCAGCAGGAAGGCCAGCATTCCCCAGAGCAGCGGGAAATCGAGGCCGATCAGCCACGTCAGACCCCCCGCGGTCAGGCCCGTCGCGGCGCTGACCGCCGTCTTTATATAGAGGTAGCGCCCGAGGTTGTTCAGGAACTGGGCGGCGTTCTCGAACGCGTCCGTCCGTTTCCCGAAGGCTGCCCGGACCTTCGTCTGCACGCTCGAAACCTCGAGCAGGATGAAGACGACGGTAAACAGGATCAGGAACGTGTTCGTGAGCACGTCGCGGAGGCCGTTGAGGATATTGGCGGCGAGCCCCATCGCCCAGCCGGGGTCCACCACGTCGCTCAGGCCTTCGATCCGCCGGTCGCCGTCCATGTGTGTCGCCGCCAGCCTGAGCAACCGCTCGACGAGCGAGTCCAGCCGAGCCTGGTAGGCCGGCAGCGCCGCCGTGAAGTCCGCGATGGACGCCCCCACGATGGTGCCGAGGACGGCAAGCAGCAGCATGATCAGCACGAGCAGCAACAGCGCCGCAAGGACGGACGGCACCCGGTGCCTCTGCAGCCAGAGCATCGGCCGCACGGCCAGCAGGGCGATGAAGACGGCAAGCAGCAGCGGCACCAGCAGAACTTTGCCGGCCTGCATGCCGTAGATGATGACGACTATGGCGGCCAGAGTGATCACGGCACTCGTGTTCCGGCCCGAAATCGTATCCACAGTAAACCTTGAGTCCGCCCGTTCCGGCGCCGTCCGTGCCGGAGCCCCGTCGAACGACAGATGATCGCACAGTTGCGACGCACGGCCTATGCGGGTGCGTTCACCGGCGCAAACCGCCGGCCGGAACCGGCGCCCGGGGATGGCACGCCGGCCAGGTCAGGCTGCGCTCGTGCCGGGCACGGGCGCGTCCGCGGACTCGAGCCTGAGGATCTTGAAGCCGGTGTAGCCGTACAGAACGGTGACGAGCGGACTCAGCAGGTTGAAGAAAGCGAACGGCAGGTAGGCGATGGTGGATACGCCGAGCGTCGCCGCCATGTAGGCACCGCAGGTATTCCACGGCACCAGCGCCGAGGTCATCGTGCCGGAATCCTCCAGCACGCGCGAAAGGTTTCTCGCATCCAGGTTCCGCTTCTGGAATTCCGCCTTGAACATCTTGCCGGGCAGCACGACGGCGATGTACTGATCGGCCGCCACCACGTTCATGCCGATGCAGCTCGCGGCGACGGCGGCGACGAGCGATCCGGTGGACTTGGCGGCCTGCAGCGATGCGCGGATCAGGCGCAGCAGCATTCCGCCGTGCTCCATCACGGCGCCGAAGGCCAGGGCCGCCAGGATCAGCCAGATCGTCACGAGCATGCTGCTCATGCCGCCGCGCGTCAGCAGTTCGTCCACCTCCGCGACCCCGGTGGTGGACACGTAGCCGTCGGACAGTGCGAGCACGACGCCTTTCGTCATGGCGAGCGGCACCGGCAGGTCGCCGGCATCCGCGAACTCCAGCACGACTTCCGGCTGCAGGATCACTGCCATCACGCCGCCAAGCAGCGCACCGGCGAGGATCGTGGGAAGCGGCGGCACCTTCCGCACGGCAAAGAAGAACACGACCACCAGCGGGATCAGCGCCAGCGGCGTGATGTTGAAGCTCGCCTCCAGCGCCGTCAGCAGGTCCTGGAAA
>CAZTAE010000381.1:0-2458 GCA_964611535.1 uncultured Woeseiaceae bacterium | reverse complement strand
GGTACATGGTCAAGAGCGGCCTCATCGACAACCCCCGCGTCAGCCAGTACCGCCTGACCGCCCACCTCGTCGCCGCCTTTGCGATCTACGCCTACATCTTCTGGGTCGCCATGTCGCTGCTCACGCAGCGCGCGGCGCCAGGACCCCACCCGCTGTTCGGCCGCACGCTGCTGCTGACGGGTTTGATCGCGCTGACGATCGTATCGGGCGGCTTCGTAGCCGGCCTCGACGCCGGACTCGTCTACAACACCTTCCCGAAGATGGGCGGGTACTGGATCCCGCCGGGCCTCTACGCGCTGGAACCGGCGTGGCTGAACCTCTTCGAGAACATGGCCACCGCCCAGTTCAATCACCGGGTGCTGGCGGTGACGACGTTCATCGCCGTGATCACCTACTGGTGGGGCGCGAGGCGCTCGGAACCGCCGGCGAAAGTCATTCCCGGTCTGGACCTGCTGCTGCTGGCGACGCTGCTGCAGGTCGCGCTCGGCATCTCCACGCTGCTGGCCGGGGTGCCCGTGGCCCTGGCGGCGACCCACCAGGCGGTCGCACTGCTCCTTTTCACCGTCGCGCTCTACCTCTGCCACCGCACGCGCCATGCCTGAGGCTTGCGGCGGCGAAACGGCCGAATCGCCGCGCTTGCGGCCGCCAGGCCCGCTGGACCGGCACGCAGCGGCTGCACCACGCTGTGTAGAATAGCCGCTTTGCGAACAGGCGGCGCCCGTGCCAGCCAGGCCACCTCTGAAACTCTGTGTCGCCACGGCGGAGCTCACCCCGCTTGCCAAGGCAGGGGGACTGGCGGACGTCTGCTCGGCGCTGGCGGCCTTCTTCGACCGGCACGATCACGACATCCGCCTGCTGATGCCTCTTTATGGCAGCGTCGATATCGGCGAGATCGAAATCGAGCCCGTGAAATCCCTGCAGGGATTGCGGGCGCGGCTGGGTTCGCGGGAAATCGTCTACTCCATTGCCACGACCCGGCTTCCCGGCCGCGGTGTTCGCATTTACCTGTTGCGTTGCCCGGAGCTCTATGACCGTGGACGGCGCATCTACACCGAGGACGACGACGAGCACCTGCGCTTCGTGCTGCTCGCCCAGGGGGCCATGACGATGTGCAGGCGCACCGCCTTCGCGCCCGACATCTTCCACTGCCACGACTGGCACGCGGCCCTCGTGCCGCTCTACCTGAAATCCGTATACGCCGCCGATCCCCTGTTCGCGCACACCCGCTCCGTCCTCACGATTCACAACCTGGGTTATCAGGGGGTGTTCGACGCCCGCGTGCTCCCGGACCTCGGGCTTCAGGGTGCGGAACACGAGCTCGACCGGCAGGACCTCGAGGCGGGGCACGTCAATTTCCTGAAGACCGGCATCCTGCATGCGGACCTCCTGACGACCGTCAGCCCGACCTATGCCCGCGAGATCCAGGAGCCGGAGCACGGCATGGGCCTGCACGACCTGCTGCGACGCCGGTCCGCCTCCCTCGTCGGGATACTGAACGGCGTCGACTACGGCGAATGGAATCCCGAAACGGATCCGCTGATTCCCGAGAACTACTCCCAGCGGAACATGGCCGGCAAGGCGGCCTGCAAGCGCGAGCTCCTGCAGGAGACGGGCCTTGCCGCCGAGCCGGGGCGGCCGCTGGCCGGCATGATCGCCCGGCTGGCTTCCCAGAAGGGCATCGATCTCATCGAGCAGGCGGTGCCGGAGCTCCTCGAGAGGCGGCCGTTCTCGCTCGTGGTGCTGGGCAGCGGCGATGCGCGGTACGAGCGCTTTTTCGAGGATCTGCAGCGGGCCTTCCCCGGCCGGGTCGCGTTCCGTTCGGGCTACGACAACCCGCTTGCGCACCGCATCGAGGCGGGCAGCGACCTGTTCCTGATGCCCTCGCAGTACGAACCCTGCGGGCTCAATCAGATGTACAGCCTGCGCTACGGCACCGTGCCCGTCGTACGGCTCACGGGCGGCCTGGCCGACTCGGTGCAGCATTACGATGCCGCAACGGGACAGGGGCACGGCATCGTATTCCGCGACTACGACGCGAACGGGCTGCGCTGGGCGCTGGAGACGGCACTGGACCTTTACGCAGACAAACCGGCCTGGCAGCAGATCGTGCAAAACGGCATGCGCAAGAACTTTTCCTGGGACCGGCAGGGCGAGGAATACGTATCGCTGTTCCGGCGCCTGCTGGCCGGAGTCGGATAGCCGGGGCGGTCAGTGCAGCATGTGCGGACAGACGAGCACGACGCCCTCGTCCGTCCGCGCGAAGCGCCGCGCATCCTCCTCCGCGTTCTCGCCGATCACGGTGCCGTCGGGGATCACGCAATCCTCGTCGATAATCGCCTGCGTGATGCGGCAATGACTGCCGATGCTCGCGCGCGGCAGCACGACCGCCCGATGCAGCCTGGACCCCTCGCGGACCCGCACCCGGGAGAACAGGACGGATTCGCGGACTTCCGCGCCG
>CAZTAE010000380.1:0-2475 GCA_964611535.1 uncultured Woeseiaceae bacterium | reverse complement strand
TGACCGCCGCTAGTTTCGCCGTCGCTCGAATACCCGGCGCGCTTCGATGAGGTGCGACAGCACGGTGCGGCGTTCCTCGTCGCTGTTGTAGTCCGGATGGCTTGCCGCCGATTCCCGGATCCGCTCGATCCAGGCGATGAAGTAGTCGGCGTCTTCCGTGGAGCGCGGCGGCTGACCGCCGACGGTGACGTAAACGGGCGTCGTCGTGCCGTACGGGTACAGATCGAAGACCATCGGGTGGCTGCCCTCGTTCCACGCACGCAGCAGCAGCCAGCCGCTGCCGTCCAGCCGAACGGTCCCCGAGACATCCGCCGAGCGGCGATCGCCCGTGAGCCGGATGCTGCGCACGACCTCGCCGTTGTAGACGAGCTCCAGGTGGTCCATCGGCACGATGGAGCGCATGAAGCCGCTGAACTCGAGCTCGTGCTGCCCGTCCTCCAGCTCGATCGCCTCTCCCGGCTCCCGGCCCTCGACGGTCAGCCCGAGCAAGGGCGCGTTCGTCGCCACCGTGTGGCCGGCCTTCAGTCCCGCCAGCCAGGCGTCCCGGCGCGCCGCCGGTTCTCCGTCGCCTTCCGTCCGGACGTAGGTCCGGTTGATGCCGACCGGTCCGCGCAGCGAGGCGTAATTGGCCATCGCGTCGGTGCCCCCGGCCGCGGCGACGCGGAAGCCCAGGTTGAGCAGGCGGTACCAGACGGCCGCCGATGCGCGGTGGTCCGCGAAGCCGACCACTTCGTAGTAGTCCACCTTCCCCAGAGCGACGTCGACCGGCAACGCGTTCGTCAGAGTCTCGTCCGCCGCCGGGTCGGGCGGCGGCGCGAGGAACGGGTGCACGTAGCCGACGGCGGCGTTCTGCGCGTGCGCGAGCTCTGCAATGGTCGCGTTGTCGGGATAAAGGCTGCCTGCCCACGTGCCGGGATAGGTGGAATAATCGGGTATCAGGTAGTGGTCATCGAGGCCGAGCAGGCCCATGTGCCCCCAGTAGCTCGTGTGGAACTCCTGGGCGTGCAGCAGGACGACGTCGTCGTCGGAAGCCGCGTCCGGCGCCGTCGTGAAATACGCGATGTCCGGTATGCGCTGCTCCTTGTTGACGACGAGGTTGAAGACCAGATCGAGATTCTCCGCCTGCGCCTGGCGCACCAGGCGTTCGGGCGTGTTCCGGTAGGTACCGCCGTAGTTCATGTGCACGTGCACGTCGCCGCTCGGCGGGGAACGCCACGCATCCGGCAGGTCGAGCGGTTCCAGGCGCACCGTCAGCTCGCTTCGCTGCCCGGCGCGGATCGTCACGAGCCGGCGCTCGATCTCGTGCTCCAGGCCGTGCCAGACGATGACGCGAGCGGGTCCCGGGGGCAGCGTCACGATGGCTTCGCCGCCGGCGTGAAAGTAGCGGGTTTCGAAGTCGGCGAGCTCACGGTCGAAGCTGTCGTCCGCGTGCATCCAGGCGTCGACGGGGGCGTAGGCGCGGCCGTCGGCGTCGGCCACCGAGACCCGCGCCGGCGCGGGGGAGCCTCGCCTGTCGAGGACGGACAGGGCGAGCTCGCCCATCGGGTGCAGGTACACGCGTTCTTCCGGCACGACATCGACGATGTCGCCGCCGACGGTTTCCTGGACGTGGAGCGTCGTGTTCCCCGACGCGTTCGATGTGTAGGCGATGCGGCTGCCGTCCGGCGACCAGCGCGGGGAGGCGATATCGAAGTCGCCGTAGGTCAGGGGGAAGGGCTCGCCGGCACCCTGGATGGCGCCGCCCCGGAGCTGATGCCACTGGCGCCCGAGGTAGGAGGCATAAACATAGCGCCTGCCGTCCGGCGACCAGTCGGGGCGGGCGCGCCAGCTCGTCTCCTCGCTGCGCACGAGGCGGGGCTCCGCGGCCTCGTCGAGCCGGTAGCGCCGGATGTCGCCGGTGCCGTAGGCTGTTTCCGGGTTGCCGACGTAGAGGAGCTCCTCGCCGTCCGGCGACCAGGAGGGGCTGAGCTGGTGGTCGTAGCTGCTGTAGTAATAGCGCTCGACGCTGCTTTGCCGTTCGTCGAAGAGCGGCGCGGCCGCCAGCTGCTCGCCGTCGACGTCGCCGACGAACAGTCGGAAGCGGCCGGTGTCGCGTGTGGAGACGAAGGCGACGCGGGAGCCGTCCGGCGACCAGCGCGGTTCGACGTTCACCGCGCCCTCGCGGGTGAGCTGCACGGTCTCGCCGCTGCCGACGTCGAGCACGTGCAGTTCCATGGCATCCCCGTCGTAACGCACGAAGACGATGCGGCTGCCGTCGGGCGAGACGTCCGGCTGGTAGTCGTAGCCGGGACCGGCCGTCAGCTCGACGGCCGTCGCCGAGCCGATCGCCTGCCGCCAGAGGCCGCCGGCCATCGAGTACACGAGGCTCTCGCCGTCGGGGAAGAACGCGGGGGAGGCCGGCCCGGTCGTCGTCTGCGGGAGATACATCTCCCGGAAGTAGTAGTCGTGCGGTACGGCGATCTGCTTCAGGACCGG
>CAZTAE010000379.1:0-2478 GCA_964611535.1 uncultured Woeseiaceae bacterium | reverse complement strand
CGCAGTTGATGGCGACGAAGCGCTTCTCCGCGCAGGGGCTCAGGCGGTGCAGCGCCCGCGCGAGCAGCTCCTTGCCGGTGCCGCTCTCGCCGAGCAGGAGCGTCGTCACGTTGGTCGGCGCCACCTTTTCGATCATGCGGCAGACCTGCAGCATGCCGTCGCTCGCGGCGACGATGCCGTCGAGGGGCGATTCGCAGGCGAGCGTCTGCAGGCGCCGGTTCTCGCATTCGAGCTCGCTGATGTTGAAGGCGCGCTCGACGAGGAGTTGCAGGATGTCGGTGTCGACCGGCTTGTGGTAGAAATCGTAGGCGCCGAGCGCAACCGACTTCAGCGCGTTCTCCTGGTCGCCGTGCCCGGTGACCACGATCACTTTGGTGTGCGGCGCGAGCTTCAGGATCTCCTGGAGCGTCGCGAGGCCCTCGTCGACGCCCTCCGGGTTGGGCGGCAGCCCGAGGTCCTGGAGCACGACCATCGGCTCGTGACGCCGGAGCTCGCTGATCGCCGAGCTCCGGTCCTCGGCCGTGACGACGTTGTAACCGGCGAAGCACCACTTGAGCTGGCTGCGCAGGCCCGGGTCGTCCTCGACGATCAGGAGTTTTCTGGACTCGTCCTTCAAGCTGCTCACCGCGCCCCCGGCTGCCCCCGCGCGGAGCAGCACTGTAAGGCCGCAATGGTGCCACGTTGCCGCACGGGATTGGAGGTGAGACGTCACGCTTGCGGCGGTGGCCGGAGTCTCGTTTCCTGGTGGCGGCCGGCTGCAGAGTCGCAGTTGCGAATCATTCTCATTTACGTTAATGTTCGCATCCATCGTTCCATCGGCCCAGAGGACACCCAGAATGTTCGCCCGCTTGAGCACCACGATCCTTCCCGCCCTTCTCTCCCTCAGTGTCACCGCCGCCACGGCGAGCGCCCAGCCCGAGACCGAACCCGGCGCCGGTGAGGCGCCGCTCGACAACGTCACCATCATCGGCCACCGGCGCGACGTGGCGGACATACCGGGCTCCGCCCACCGGATCGACCACGAGGACCTCCAGGCCTTCATGCAGGCGGACGTGATGCGCGTGCTGCGCACGGTGCCGGGCGTCTACCTGCAGGAGGAGGAAGGCTTCGGCCTGCGGCCGAACATCGGCATCCGCGGGTCGGGTCTCGATCGCAGCTCGCGCATCGCCCTCCTCGAGGACGGCGTGCTGATTGCGCCCGCGCCGTATGCCTCGCCCTCGGCGTACTACTTCCCCACGCAGCGCCGCGTGCATGCGCTGGAGGTGCTCAAGGGGCCTTCCGCGATTTCGGTCGGTCCCCGGACGACGGGGGGCGCGCTCAACCTGATCTCGACGCCGATACCCGAAGCGTCCGACGGCCTCGCCGGCAATTTCGACCTGCGCGTGGGGCAGCACGAGATCGCCGACGCGCACGTCAACTTCGGCAACCGCGGGCGGCGGTTCTCGTGGCTCGTCGAGACGGTTCAGGCGGAGACGGACGGCTTCAAGTGGATCGACGCGCCGGTCGACCAGGACACCGGCTACGACATCGAGGACTACATGGTGAAGCTGCAGTTCGACAGCGATCCCGCCTCGGCCGTATACCACAGCCTGCGCGTGAAGGCCGGCTATACCGACCAGCTCTCCAACGAAACCTATCTCGGCCTGACCGACGCCGACTTCGCCGCCGATCCGAACCGGCGCTACGCGGCCTCGCAGAACGACGTCTTCAAGAGCGAGCACGAGCAGTACCAGGCCAGCTACGTCGTCGATCCCGGCGGGTCCTGGCAGGGCGAGGTGACGGCTTACCGCAACTACTTCGCGCGCAACTGGTACAAGCTGGCGTCGGTGGCCGGCGTCGGCATCGGCGACATCCTGACCGATCCGGGCACCCATGCGACCGAGTTCGGCTACCTCACCGGCGCCATCGACAGCCCGGACGACGCCATCGTCAACCGGCACAACAGCCGCGAATACGTCTCCGAGGGCGTGCAGGCCCAGGCGACCTTCGACCTCGGCTTCGGCGACACCGCCGTGTCGCTCACGACGGGCGTGCGGGTGCACGAGGACGAGGAAGACCGCGCCCACGCGGACGACGGCTACCGCATCGAGGACTCCGTGCTGGTGCTGACGAGCGCCGGCGCGCCGGCTTCACAGACGAACAGGCTGAGCCGGGCGGACGTGCGGGCGCTGTTCGTCGACACGGAGATCCGCCGCGGCAACTGGATCTTCACGCCCGGCCTGCGGTACGAGGACATCGAGCTCGAGCGGCTGGATTTCTCCACGGCCGACCCCGGCCGCGCCCAGGGCCCGACGCAGGTGCGCACCGGGTCGGTCTCGGTTCTGATACCGGGGCTCGGCGCCGTCTGGCGCGTCAGCGACCGCTGGCGCCTGCTCGCCGGCGTGCACAAGGGCTTCAACCCGCCCGGTCCCGGCAGCACCGCCAGCGAGGAAACGAGCCTGAACCTCGAGCTCGGCACGCGCTACGCCGGCGAGGCGC
>CAZTAE010000378.1:0-2479 GCA_964611535.1 uncultured Woeseiaceae bacterium | reverse complement strand
CGCCGACGCCGCGGTCGACGTTGAAGCTGCCTTCGCGGATGATGCCGTCCTCGACCGACCAGCTCTCCTGACGGCTGATCTGGAAGTAAAGATCCGCCGCGTCGACGTCGCGCGTGTTGATGGTTCCGAGCGCGGTCGTCAGGTGACGTTCCTCGAGGCCGGCCGGAGCCAGCACGCGCGACATCACCGTCTCCACCGCGGTACTTGTCTCGGGTGTCGTTTCCTTCTTCTGCATCCTGTGTCCGTCCCTGCTTGCGATCATTCCGCTGCTTCCAGACAACCGGCCAGCGCACTGGTCTCGGCAAACGTCGGCGCGTCCGCGGAGTCGATGACGGGGTCATCCCATGGACCCTCGATCCTGTAGTAGATCTGTCCCATCTCCTGGAGCGGCTTCTTGAAGATCTGTGAAAAAATCAGGAGCGCCGCCGCCACCTGCGGTCCGGCGACGACCGCCCCGACGACGGGCAGCGTATTGCCGACGTTGGCGCTGACGACTGCCGCCTGCTGGTACTGCTCGTCCACCAGGCCGGCACGCCCCACGATACCCACATCGGCTGCGGGCCCTTTCAGGGACAGGTCACAAGTGTACGCTTCCCCGTCGGCCAGGCGAAACGTGCCGGTGATCGCGTCGAAGCCGAAGCCCCGGTCGAAGACGTCGCGGAAGTCCAGCGCCAGCCGCCGCGGCAGGGCCACGATGCTCATCAGCCCGAAGACCCGGCCCGCGCCGGGCTCGACTTCATCGAGCTGCCCGGTGCCGAATTCGACGCTGACCGAGCCGTCCAGCGTCGCGAGGAAGTGGTGACCGAAGCCGCCCGACCAGCTGAGGTCGACTTCCGCCAGTAGCGATTCGCTCTCGACGCCGGACAGATAGTCGAGCTCGCGCATCGTCTGCTCGACGTTGCTGCTGACGAGCTGCGCATTGAGAAAGCTGCGCTGGCCCGCTTCGTCGGTCTCGTCCGCGACCCAGCCGGCCGTCCCGCTGATGAAGAAACTCTCGCTGGTGGTTTCCACCTCGCCGACCAGCCCCGCGCCGGTGCGATCGAGGTCCACACGGATACTGCCGAAACGCCTCTCGCCCAAGGCGAATTCGGGGGCGCGTACGCTGATGGCGGGAAGCGTGCGGGGATCGCGCCGCGGCTCGTCCTGCGGGCGCTCCGCCCTGTCATCGCCGGCCGCCGGCAGCAACAGCTTGTCCATGTCGAGCACGAGCGGTCTTTCGCCGGCGAAATCGTACGGCAGCGAAATCGCGCCCGCTGCGTTGTCCCCGTCGATGCGCACGGCCCAGTCGTGCGCACTGCGATCCACGGTCAGGTGGTGGCGCGCGAGCTGCTGGCCGAGCACCGTCAGCTCATCCGCAACGACGTCGACCGAGCGTACCCGCTCCCCAAAATTTCCGCCTCGGCCATCGCGGTTGCCGAGCGCCAGCCACTCGTCGACGTCGAGCACCCGCAGCTGCCCTGCGACGTGCAGCCCGCGGGTATCCGCGACGCCGGGGTCGGCACCACCGAGTGCCACCGTGCCGCGGTCGAAGTCCCAGCCGGCGTCCCTGCGCACGAAGTTGAGATTCCAGCGGATCGCGTCGGTCAACCGGCCATGCGAGTCGATCAGGCCTGCCTCTGGAAACGCGATCACGAACGACATGCGCCGCTGTTCGTCCGGCTCCTTGCCGGCCGGCGCGGGCAGCTGGATGCCCATCCCCTCCAGGCCGGAGTCGATCGCGACCTCGATCGGCCGCCGCTCGGCTGCGCCTGCCCGGGGAAACCGCACCCTGGCGACGTAGGCAGTGGAGCCGGTGAGCACGTCCGCAAACGGCGCCCCGAGGCCGTCGGCGAGGCCGCGGTCGCTGACCGTGCCCCGGCCGGTCACGATGATGCCGTACGGGCCGTCCACCGCCCGCTCGAGATCGAGGGCAACGGGGTCCCCGAGAAACCCTCCCTGCAGCGAGTCGGTGGCGATGGATTCCCGGCTGATCGTGACCAGGCCGGTGAGATCCGTAATGGGCGCGGCCAGCCCCTCGATGTTCAGCGTCCCGCCATCACTCCGCAAGGCGGTCGAAAACTCGTAGTTCTCCCGGTCGAGGATGGGATAGGCAAGCTGCAGATCGAAGGATGCCGCACCCTCGGCGCGCACACGGTCGAGACGGCCGCCGAACGCGCGCGCGATCGGGCTCTCCACCGAGAACCGGCGGATGGTCTCCAGAGTTCCCGTCGCCTGCGCATCGATGCGCAGGACCGGCTCGCGCAGGTCCGGTATTTCGACCTCGGCGTCGACCGTCCTGTTGCCGACGCTGACTGCGCTGTTCTCGACGGAGTACAGCCGCGTCTTGTCCACGACGACGTGGGCGCTCAGCTCCCGCGCGTCCGGCCACAGGCCGGAATAGCGAAGGATGGCGTTCTCGACCTGCGCCTCGACGTGAAAGATGCCTTCGCCGCCGTCAAAGGGGAACCGGTCCAGCGGCCCGGCGAGGCGAGCGCTTCCC
>CAZTAE010000377.1:0-2482 GCA_964611535.1 uncultured Woeseiaceae bacterium | reverse complement strand
GCCGCCATGGCGAGGAAGAACAGGATCGTCTCGCTGCCTTCGACCAGCCCGTTGGCGTAGAAGAAGGACTTTCGGCCCTGCACTTCAGTTGTGAGTCCGCGCTTTTCCGCCATCACTGCGAACGCGAGAAAACTGGAGCAGGTCAGACAAAAGCCGGCGAGGAGTGCCGCCGCCGGCAAGGCGTTCTGCGACGGATCTGCCAGAGCGAACGCGAGCGGAACCCCCGCGTAAAAGACGTAGTCGACCGCGATGTCGAGATAGCCGCCGACGTCCGTCGGCTGCGTCGCGCGCGCCACTGCCCCGTCGAGTCCGTCGAGAAGCCGGTTGACGAGAATCAACACGAAGCCAAGCCAGTACGCCTGCAGTGCGATGGCGGCCGCAGCCAGAATGCCGACGACGAGTCCGCCGCCCGTGACGGCGCCCGCCGACAGGCCCCTGTGCGCCAGTTTCCGCCCGGCAGCGGTCAGCGGGCGGTCGATCAGCGGGCGCAGCGTGGAATCGAGCATCGCCTGACTCGCTCAGTCTCCGGCCTGTGTCAGCGGAACCACGGGGCCTGCCGCGGCGGTAATGTCCCCGCTGTCATGGGTTACCAGCAACGCCGGCAGATCCAGCTGTCCGACCCGATCGAACACCAGTTGCCGCACCGCGCTTCGTGTTGCCTCATCCAGGGAGCTGAAAGGCTCGTCCAGCAGCAGCGCGCGGGGCTTCGAAAGCAACACCCGGAGAAGCGCCACGCGCGCCTTCTGTCCGCCCGAAAGCGTGGCCGGATCGCGATCTCCAAAACCTGCCAGGTCCAGTCTCTTTAATTCCTGTTCGACGAGCCGCCGGCGCTCGCGCCTGCCGCGATCGGCGCGCAATCCGAACAGCAGGTTGCCGCGAACGCTGAGATGCGGGAACAGCAATGGCTCCTGATACAGGATACCCATGCCGCGCCTTTCCGGTGCCATCGCCGTGACGTCGCGACCATTCAGCAGCACGCGGCCGTGCGCCTCGAATTCCCGCGCCAGCGTTCCGCAGACAAAAGACAGCAAGCTCGACTTTCCCGCGCCGTTCGGTCCGACGACGGAAGTCACGGTACCGGGTGGTACGTGCAGGTCAAGCGGCGAAAAGACCGCCTTGCCCGCCACGCGCAGCGAAACCTGCTCGAGCGCCAGACCGCGCATCACGGCACCTCCCGGCGATTCGCAAACGCGAACCAGTGGGCGGCATAGGCCACCGCGAAAGCCACGAGCGGTATCAGGGCGAGCTGAAGTGCGTGCAGGGCAGCCAGCCGCAACGTGCCGGAGCTGGCGGCAGCCGCAGCTTCGGTGGCCGCTGTCGCGACGCGCCCTGCCCCCGCAAACCGGGTCGGGAGATAGAGCGCGACACTGACGGAAACCGCCAGCGCCATCGCCAGGACGCCCGCCCGCAGGAGCAGCGGCGCCGTCACGCGGGTCCAGACACGAATGGGACGTGCGCCGAGGCTGCGGGCAATGTCGTGATAGCGAGCGTCGATCGCGGAACGGGCGGGAGCGAGCATGCCCCAGGCATAGGGGAGTGCGAATATCAGGTGGGTCCACAGAACGGCAAGCAGCGTGCCGTCCAGATTCATGCCTGCGAGCATGACCTGGATACCGAACAGGAAGGTCATCTGCGGCAGTAAAAGCGGCAGGAAGAGCAGTCCTCCGACCACGCGGCTGGCCGCATGGTCCCGGTGCAGCCGTTCTGCCGCGGGGAGCACCAGCGCCACCGCGGCCAGCGCCGTCAGCACGGCCAGCAGCACCGTCGTCCCCAGCACGGCTCGCGTCGACCACAGGTCAGCGAGCCAGGCCGTCGATCCCGCACCGGCAGGCAGCACGTCCGGAAAGCGCCAGACACCGCCTGACGCCCGAAAAAACACAGCCACGATGCCGAGCATGCCCAGCGTCCAGAGCGTCAGAATGCCCAGATTGGCGGATCGCTGCAGCAGGCGCTCGCTTGCCCTGCGGGCACCGCTCTCCGCGGCGCGCCGCCACAGCGCGCGAAACGAGCGACCCGCAACCGCGGCAGTTGCCGCGGTGAGGACGGCAACGAGCAACAATATCAGCGAACCGGTATAGGCCTGGGCGTTCACGGACGGGTCCGCGTCCGTGAACCATTCCAGGAGCAGGACGGAGAATGTCGGCGGCAAGCCCGGCCCCAGCGGAATCGCCATCTCGACGTTGGTCACGCCGAACACCAGCACCGCCATCAATGGCAGCCGAATCTGCTTCTGCAGCAACGGTGCAACGGCGACCGTCCATCCCTTGAGGCTGCCATACCCCAGCGAGCGAGCCTGCAGCATCAGGCGCTCGGCAGGGACCTGCGACAGCGCCGCGAACAGTATCAGCACCAGGAACGCCGTCTCCTTGATCACCAGTCCGACGATGAGCGAGAGACCGTAGGGATCCTGCACGCTGAACCAGTCGGGTGGCTGCGTCAGACCCGTCAGAAAGGGTGATGCCAGCCGCATCAGGAGTCCGGA
>CAZTAE010000376.1:0-2484 GCA_964611535.1 uncultured Woeseiaceae bacterium | reverse complement strand
GTCAGCGGCGACGACCCGGCACAGGTCGCCGCGCGGCTGCGACCCAAATTTCAGCTCGCGCTGCTCGGCTGGATCCAGGGCGGGGACTCGAAGCGGCATCTCGCCACCCTCTCGTCCGTGGTCGCGACGCTCGAGCGCGCCGCCACGCGTGACGACATGTACGAGCTCTGGCGGGTGGTCGGCGCAGTTCTCGAGGCGCTGCGCGAAGGCGGTCTCGAGACGTCGGTGGCCCTGAAGCGACTGCTCGGCCAGTGCGACCGCCGCATGAAGCTCCTCATCGACGAGGGGCCGGGATCGTTCGACACGCACCCGGCGGATGACCTCCTGAACAACCTGCTCTACTACGTTGCTCGCGCCAGCACGGCAGGCGAGCGAATCGCGGAAATCCGCTCCGCCTTCAACCTCGCGGAGCTGCTGCCGGGCGACGAGCAGGTCGAGCATGCGCGCGAGAGCCTGTCGGCCCCCAGCGTCAAGCTGATGAAAACGGTCGCGATGGCGATCCGGGAAGACCTCGGGCGAGTCAAGGACGTCCTCGATATCTACGTCCGCACGGGCATGAACAAGCCGGCGGACCTCGTGCCGCAGCTCGACCTGCTGAAGAAGATCAGCGATACCCTGGGGGTGCTCGGGCTCGGCGAGCTGCGGGGCGATATCGAGGGCGAGATCGAGCGGCTCAAGACGGTCGTCAGCCGCGGGGGCGGCGAGGACGGCAAGACCGTCATCGAGATCGCCTCAACGCTGCTCAAGGTGGAAGACCGCCTGGACCAGCAGTTGGTTCGTCTCATCGCGCCGCCCGATCCGTCGGCGTCGGACGGCGCGCCGGACACGGAAGAAGACGCGGATTACGGCCAGGTGGCCGAGGCCGTGATGCGCGAGAGCATCATCAATCTCGCGCGCATCAAGGAAACGTTCAGCCAGAGCCTGGCGAGCAGCGGCCCGGCACAGGGCGTGGACAGCGTGCCGACGCTGCTGCGCGGCATCAAGGCCGGATTGCTGATGCTGAACAAGCCGCGGGCGACGGACGTGGTCGACCGCATCGGCAGACTGATTACGCTCGCGCTCAAGGGCAGCGGACCGTCGCGGCTCGCACAGAAGGAGACCGACCGGCTGGCCGACGCGATCGTCAGCATCGAGTACTACATGGAGACGGTAAAGGCGGGACGCCGCGATCCCGACTACATGCTCGACAACGCCGAGACCTGCCTGAAGGTGTTGCGCGATCTCGAGAAGCGGCTCGGCGAGGCCGACGCACCGGACGCCGCGGCACGTACGGTGACCATTTCGCGGAAGGAGTTCGAGGAAGCAGAGGCCCGGCGGAGCGAACCGGTGCAGCTCCAGTCGACCGAAGTGATTCCCATGCCGGTTATTGCCCCGGATGCCGAGCATCTCGATCCTGAGCTGCTGGAACTGTTCATCGAGGAGGCCCGGGAAGAGGTGGCGTCCATCGAGCGGCATCTGCCGCAATGGGTGGAGACGCCGGACGACATGGAGACGCTCATCACCGTCCGGCGGTCGTTCCATACGCTGAAGGGCAGCGGCCGGATGGTCGGCGCCGAGCGGGTCGGCGAGTACTGCTGGAGCATAGAAAACCTCCTGAATCGCCTGATCAACCGCACGCTCACGCGGACACCGCCGATGGTCCGGTTCATCCAGGAAGCGGCGGCGGTCGTTCCGGAGTTGATCGAGCAACTGGAGGCCGGCACCGAACCCGCGTCCGACGTCAGCCTGATGATCGCGAAGGCGAACGCTTTCGCCGAAGGCGATCCGAACGCCGCGGTGCTGACGCTGCCGTCTTCCGACGAGGAGAAGAAGAAAGACGAGACGCCGGCACTCGAGATGGACCCGGTACTGCTCGACATCTTTGCGAAGGAAACGGACGGGCACCTGCAGGTCATCGACGAGTTCCTCCAGGCCTGCGAGCAGCACGAGCCGCCGTTCCAGGTAACGGACAAGCTGCACCGCGCTTGCCACACGCTGCACGGCAGCGCCAACATGGCCAACGTCGAGCGCGGCGTTGCCGTCGCCGGGGCGCTCAACCGCTACGTTCGGCTGCTTTACGATCACCGGCAAGGATTCGAAAGGGCGGGGCTCGAGGTATTGCGCGCAGCGGCAGCCGCCATCCGCACCATCGTGGCCGACATCAATCAGCCCGACCGCCACCGGTCCGACTTTGCCGATCTGATCGACAGGTTGAACGCGATCACCGAGGCGGTCGACGCACCGGCGCCCGACAGCGAGGAAGCGCCCGAGGACGCGGAGCCCGCGGCACGCGAGACGGCTGTGCCCGCAAGCGAGGCGCGGGTCGAGGCGCCCGAGGAGGTCGGCGAATACGACGCGGAGATCGCCGCGATCTTTTCGGAGGAAGCGGCCGAACTGCTCGAAGAGGCCGACCGGGCGCTGGCGAAGTGGGCGGAGGACAAGACCGGCCACGAGCACGCCGAGGAGCTCAAGCGGCATCTGCACACGCTGAAGGGCGGCGCCCGC
>CAZTAE010000375.1:0-2486 GCA_964611535.1 uncultured Woeseiaceae bacterium | reverse complement strand
CTCTACGAGCTGGGCCGCGACCGCGAGCGGAAGTGGCAGGCGTATCTCGACCGCCTCTCCGCCGCGGGTTATTCTCGCGCTTCGGACCGGGGCAGCCCGGAAGGCTGACACCGCGGGGCGCGAGCGGCGATCGCATCGCGGGTCCCGACGCCGGCGCGACCGCTGCGCATCATCGACATGGCAAGAGAACCGCACACAACCGACTTCGGCTTCGAGACGGTCCCCGCGCAGGAGAAGGCGCGGCGGGTGCGCGGCGTGTTCGACTCCGTCGCAGACCGCTACGACCTGATGAACGACCTGATGTCCGGCGGCCTCCATCGTCTCTGGAAGCGCTACGCCATCGAGCAGACGGGCGCGCGCCGCGGCCACGTCGTGCTGGATCTTGCAGGCGGCAGTGGCGACCTCTCGCTGGCTTTCGCGCGCCGCGTCGGCCGGGAGGGATACGTCGTCCTCGCGGACATCAACGCGAGCATGCTGGAGCGGGGCCGCGCCCGGTTGGTGGATGCCGGCATCGCGGGGAACCTGGGGATCGCGCAGGTCGACGCCGAGAATCTTCCGTTCGCCGACTTCTCGTTCGACCGCGTGGCGATCGCGTTCGGGCTGCGGAACGTCACGGACAAGGCCCGCGCGCTGCGCGCAATGCTGCAGGTACTGAAGCCCGGCGGCAAGGCGATCATCCTCGAATTCTCCCGACCGGCGGACGCGCTCTCGCCGGCATACGACTGGTACTCCTTTCACGTCCTGCCCCTGCTCGGCAGGCTGGTGGCGCGCGACGAGGCAAGCTATCGTTATCTGGCAGAGTCGATACGCATGCACCCGGACCAGGAGACGCTCATGGAGATGATGACCGACGCCGGCTTCGAACGCTGCCGCTACGAGAATCTGGCCGGCGGCGTCGTCGCGCTGCATAGCGGCTATCGCATCTGACGATGGACGCGCTGGAGACGCTATTGCGGCCGGCGGCCCGGCTGATGAACCGGCAGATCCGGATGAAGACGCCGGCACGGGAGCTGTGCGACGCGCTCCGTGGACGCGTGATCGCCGTCCGCGTCAGGGACACCGCGCTTGCGATGTACTTCCGGGTCGACAGCGACGAGGTCGCCTTGCTCGGCGAGCTCGAGGGCGAGCCGGACGTCGTCATCACCGGGCCGCTGCACGCTCTGGCGAGGTTGGCCGGGAAATCCGGAGAGAACGCGGTGCGCGACGGCTCCCTGGAGCTCGTCGGCGACGGCGAAGTGGCCAGGGACTTTCAGCGTCTCCTCGCGTACGCGCGACCCGACCTCGAGGAGGAACTGTCGGGCGTGCTGGGCGATGCCGCCGCCCACGGACTCGGCGAGATGGCGCGTGGGCTGGCCCGGTGGGGGCGCCGTGCCCGCTCGACCCTGGAGCAGAACCTGCGCGAGTACCTGCAGGAGGAGACGGACGCAGTTCCCGGCCGCTACGAAGTCGAGGCGTTCCGGCGCGATGTCGAGACGATCAGGGACGACGTTGCGCGCTTCGAAGCGCGCCTGAAGAGGCTCGAAGAACACGCGGTGCCCGGCAGCGAGCAGCGTGACTGACCGCTCGCGCTTCGTGCCGCGGGTGTCACGGGTTCGCGCGCGTGCCGGAACCAGCCGACGACAGAGCACAGGGCATCGGGAGGGCTCACGCGCGCCTCGCCGCGGCGATTGGCTGACCCCTGACGGGCGCTGACGGCGGCAGTCGGCGAACCTTCATGTGGCGGACACGGACATTGCGGCGGATGCTCGGCATCCAGCGGATTCTGGTTCGGCACGGCCTCGACGAGCTGGTGGCCGCCGTGCCGGTCCTGAAGCCCTTCCAGTACCTGTTCCGCGTCTTTCCGCGCAAGGTGGACCGGACGGCTCCGCTCGGCGTGCGGATCCGCCTGGCCCTCGAGGAACTGGGACCGATCTTCGTCAAGTTCGGCCAGGCGATTTCGACCCGGCGCGATCTGCTGCCGCCCGAGATCGGCGACGAGCTCGCCCGACTGCAGGACGAGGTCCCGCCGTTTCCCGCCGAGGAAGCCATGGTGATCCTCGAGGCGAGCTACGGCCGTCCGGTGAGTGAGGTGTTTGCCGGTTTCGATCGCGAGCCGCTTGCGGCGGCGTCGATCGCACAGGTGCACAGCGCCCGGCTCAGGGACGGCACCGAAGTCATCGTCAAGCTGCTTCGCCCGGGCGTGCGCGGCCTCATCGAACAGGATCTCGAAGTCATGTACGCGCTGGCGGGGCTGGCCGAGCGTTACTCGAAGGAGGCGAGGCGGCTGCGCCCGCTCGAGGTCGTCGAGGAGTACGAGAAGACCATCATCGACGAGCTCGACCTCATGCGCGAGGGCGCGAACACGGCACAGCTGAAGCGGAACTTCGCCAGCTCCGACATGCTGTACGTCCCCGAGGTCTACTGGGACTACTGCCGCCCGGAGGTGCTCGTGCAGGAGCGCATCTACGGCATCCCGATCAGCGACATGGCGGCGTTGCGCAAGGCCG
>CAZTAE010000374.1:0-2498 GCA_964611535.1 uncultured Woeseiaceae bacterium | reverse complement strand
CATCCCGGCGATCATCAGGGCCTGGGCACCGGGCTCTCCGGCCGCACGAACATGCTTTCCCGAATCGGCTCGTTGACGCGAATGCGGCTTATCGACGTCGACTGAACGACCGTACCAGTTTCCAGATCGACTGTTCGTGATGTCCCGGGAAAGACCACTCCGTCCGTCGCCGCAAAGTCACTGTGAATGGTCATGCGGCGCGTCCTGGTGGGATCGAGATCGGGATGCAGCGAGCCATGCTCGATCTCTCGTTCGACCAGGCAGGTTTCTGCACCCAGGTACAGCTTCTTTACATAGCCATCCGGTGCTTCGAGCTCGACGAGCCAGAAAGCTCGATCGTCCATTTCGACAGGGCCAAGATTCCGCAGTCCATAGCCCAACCCTGCCAGCTCGTGCAGGCCGAAAAGGTTCTCGATCAGGCCGCGGCGAAGCGCTCGCTTACCCTCCGCTGACAGATCTTCGGCTGTCGCGGCGCCCTGATGCCATTGCCAACCGCCGTCTGGCCCCAGTGCTTCGGTGAATACGCGTTCATCCCCGGCATAGACGTCGATTCGCATGTTGCCGGCGCGTGTTGCGACATATTCGCCGCGCACGCTGAACGTCGGCTCCTCGATCTGAAGGGTTATCTGAAGCGACGCGATCGCCTCGATTGCGGCCATCCCGCCACGGGCCTCCGTGTGCCGCTCCAACAGCCGGTCCATGGACGGTTCGCTCGCGCAGCACGTCAGTGTTGCCACGAGCGCAATCACCGGGCCTGATTTCGAGAGTGGCATGCCGTTCCTTTTGATGGCCGAGTCTGATCACATGGATGCGCGGATGCGGCATTCGGTTACGGAATCCTGCGCGGGCCTGCAAGGGCGACCGGAAATCGACAGCGGGACGCCCGCCCTCGGGCGGCGCAGATGACGTCTGGATGGGCGTTTGTTGGCCCGGCTTCGCCAGGCTAGAAAGGAGAGGCGCCCAGCGCGATCAGCACGGCAAGCGCGATCAGGAGCAGCAATAGCACCCAGAAAACGGCTCCGGCGAATGCCGGGAACGCGAGCAGCGAGCCGACGAACGCGGCGCCGCCGGCGGTCGTCAGGACGATGCCTTTCCTGGTCCGGAACCAGCGACCGGGCATCAACCCCCGCACCTCGGTGCGGCGGCGTCGCGGCTGCCCGGCGGGAGCACGCGCCTTTCCAGCCGCCTCGGTCCCTGAACCACTCGCCTCCGACTCGACCGCCGCCCTGAGCGCATCGGGCGAAATGCCCGCCTCCGCGGCCATTTCCTCCAGCTCCTTGAAAGAATAGGAGTCGTCCAGCTCCCTCTTCAGGCGTTGCTGCTCCGCGGCGGCGCGCTGGAGAACCCGTCGGGCACTCTCACCGTCGAACCGGTCCGTGTCGCGCACGGGTCCCGCTGGTCCTCGTCCTGACTGCTCCGGCATGTCGGCTCCTCCAATAGCAGGCGTCACCCGCTCGTTCTTCGATGACTGGCGTAGGACTTTTCTTCGATCAGCTTTGAGCCCAGCAGTTCGTTTATTTCCCTTTTGACGCGCGCCCGCTCGTCGTTGGTCAGGTAGACGGAACGCGCCAGCTCGATGAACTCCCCGTCGAACGAGCCGGTGGATTCCTTGACGCGAATCCGGTCCTCGATTTCCCAGAGCCGCTCGTTGATTGACTTGAGCTTCCGCAACTGAGCACTGACCTCCGCCTTGGCAAGCGGCGACTCTTTCCAGGCCCGCCTCAGCGTCTCGAGCTCCAGCCGGACGTTCCGCAGCTTTTGCGGGTCGGTCATTCGCTCGGATTTGATCTCCAGGATGGTGACCTTGTCGACCAGCTCGCCGGCCGGCACCGGAATCAGGACTTCAGCCACTACTCAGGCTCCCGTTGCTGCATGAATTCGTCGAGCTTCCGCTCGACATCCTCGACCGTGATCAGGCGCATGACGCCGGGGTACTCGATCTTCCTGCCCCATCTTAGCTCATCGGCCGGCTTCGACAGGTACTGCCGCGCGGCGTCGTCGTAGCGGTCGACGCACCAGCGCAGGCTGCGGTACGGCCCCGAGCGGCGTGGATTGCTGGCGGCGTACAGCCCGAGCACCGGCGTGCCGGTACAGGTCGCAATGTGCGCCGGACCCGAATCCGGACTGATCAGGAGCAGGGCTCTCTCGAGCAGGCCGACGAATTGCGGCAGGGTATCCTTGCCCACCAGGTCCAGGAGCTTGCAGCGCGCGTGGTCGACGATCGCGGCGGCCATCGACATCTCGGCGGCCGAGGGCCCGCCACAGAGGGCAACCTGCGCCCCATGGCGCTCGATGGCGTAGTCCGCGATTGCCGCATACGAGCAGGCATCCCAGTTTCGCAGCCTGTGGCTCGAGGATGGACTGATGACGATCAGCGGCCGGTCCGGCGCGATCTCCTGCCGGGCAAACTCGCGCGCATCAGGCGGAATCGGCAAGTGCCAGACCTTGTCCTCGGCAGCAAGGCCGAGATGCCGCAGGAAGCCGAAAAAGCTGTCGAC
>CAZTAE010000373.1:0-2501 GCA_964611535.1 uncultured Woeseiaceae bacterium | reverse complement strand
GAATAGCTCTCCAGGAACTGCTCGAAGGCCATTGCGGCGTCGTCGTAGCGCTGTTCCTTCAGCAGCTCGAACGCCGCCTGGTAGTTATCGCGGTCGGAGCCGCCGGGAACCGGCAGCTGGCCGGGGACCAGCGCGCCACCGTCGCGCACGCCGCCGCCCGCCGCCTGCAACCGCTGCTCCAGGTTCTGGATGCGCTGGTCGAGGTCCTGGTACAGGTCGCGCTGCCGATCGCTGGCCTCCTCCGCCTGGTGCTGCAGGGTCTCGGCCGCGCCCTGCAGCTCCGCGGTGCGGCGCTCCAGGTTGTCCATCTGCATGGCCATGTCCACCAGGCTGCCGCTCGCGATGATGCGCTCGACCGCCGCCAGGCGCCGCTCGAGCTCCCTCTGTTTCACGGCCAGCGGGTCTTCCGCGGGAGTCGGTGTCGCGCAACCGCCGAGCACGCCGAGCGCGACGAGCGGCAGCGTCAAAAGCAGGAGTTTCTTTGCCACGCCGGATTCCCGTTCAGTTGGTGTACTTGATCTCCACGCGACGATTCAGCGCGTAGGATTCCTCGTCGCTGCCGACGGCAGCGGGCCTTTCCTCGCCGAAGCTCACGGTCGAGATCTGTTCCGCCGCTGCGCCCTGTATGAGCAGCATGCGGCGCACAGCCTGGGCCCGGCGCTCCCCGAGCCCGATATTGTACTCGCGGGAGCCGCGCTCGTCCGCGTGACCCTCCAGCCGCACCTGCACCCGCGAGCTGTTCGCCAGCCGGTTCGCGTGCCTCGCGAGGAGATCGCCGTACTCGGGACGCAGTTCCGACTCGTCGAAGTCGAAATAGATGACGGTCGCGAGCTCGCGGTCGGCCATGCGATCCTCGCCGAAGCCCTCGCCGGCCCCCATGGAGCCTTCCCCGAGGCCGCGCGCGTCGGCGTCCCGGCCTCCCGCGGCGGAGCGATCGCTGCCCGTCTGTTCGGGCTCGGGATCGGGCACCGGCGTGGAACCGCAGGCGGCCAGCAGGATGCCCAGCAGACCGACGGCAAGCAGATTGTAATGTCTCATATTCGTTTATCTCTTTTGATATCAAATCGTTATAAGTTAATGTTACAGTAACATATCACATTCCGTGGCTACTGATAGCGGGGGAACGGCGACCATACGGGCTCGCGCACATCGCCCTGGCCGGACGCCAGGCGTTGCCGCACCAGCCCGTCCGCCGTGACCGTCTCCAGAACCCCGTCGCTCCCCTGTCGTGTCGCGTAGATCAAGGTATCGCCGTTCGGCGCGAAGCTCGGCGACTCGTCCTGCTGTCCGGTCGAGAGTACCAGCAGATCGTCCCCGTCCTGGTCCATCACCGCGATGCGGTAGTTGCCGCGGTCCAGATGCACCGTCGCAAGTTTCGTCCCGTCCGGCGACAGCCGAGGCCGGGCATTATAACTGCCTTCGAAGGTCACGCGCTCCGGACTTCCGCCGTCGGCGCTTATGCGGTACACCTGCGGACCGCCGCTGCGGTCCGACGTGAAGTAGATCTGCCGGCCATCCGGCGACCAGGTGCCCTCGGTGTCGATCGCCCGATTCGTCGTCAGGCGCTTCACGTCGCGCGTCGCGAGATCCATCACGTGGATATCCAGGTTGCCGTCCGTGCCACCCAGCGTCAGCACGAGCTTGCGCCCGTCCGGCGAAAAAGACGGCGAGCCGTTGATACCCGGTTTGTCCGAGACGCGGATGCGGTTGCCGGTGCGCAGCGTCTGAATGAAGATCGACGACTCATCGCCCTCGAAGGACACGTAGGCGAGCTGGCGGCCATCCGGCGACCATGCCGGCGACATGATCGGATCCGGCGATTCCATGATGGTGTAGTCCTGCTCGCCGTCGGCATCCGACACGATCAGCGCGTAGGACCGGGCAGTACCGCTGCCACGGGCGGTGACGTAGGCGATACGGGTCGCGAAGACGCCCTCGATGCCGGTCATCTCCTCATAGACCATGTCCGCCACCCGATGCGCCGCCTGCCTCAGCGTGCCGCCGCTCGCAGGCATGCGATAGCCGAGCAGCTGCTGTCGGCCGAACGCGTCGAACAACTGGAACTGCACGGTATAGGCGTTCTCGCCCGATTCGACGAGCTTGCCGATCACGACTGCCTCGACACCGAGGATGGACCAGTCGCCGAAGTCGACGTCCACGCCCTCGGTCGGTTTCTGGAGCATGTCGCTCTCGGGAATCGGCGCGAATCGCCCGCTGCGTTCGAGGTCTGCCGCGACGACGGCGGCGATATCGACCGGTGCAGGACCCGGATTCCCCTCCCACCCGAACGGCACGATCGCGATGGGGGTCTGCTTGCCGGCGCCGCGCGTGATCTCGATTTCCAGCTCCGCATGCGCGACCGAAGCCGCAAGAGCCGCGAGCGCGAGCACGGTGACGTGCCGAATCAGGGTCTTTCGCATATTGTAAGTCCGCCTTGTCAAGTGGGGGCCTATTGTTCAGGTTTGAAGGTGATGCGCAAGTTCCGGTCGAACAGCATCGGG
>CAZTAE010000372.1:0-2507 GCA_964611535.1 uncultured Woeseiaceae bacterium | reverse complement strand
TCGCCGCGATCAGCGCCACCAGGAACGCGCGGAAGCCGGGAAACCGGCCGCGCGGATAGCCGCGCCGCACCGCGACGAAGTACGCCGCGATCATCAGCAGGAAGCCGGCGAAGACGCCGGGCACGATGCCGGCGATGAACAGGTCCGCGATCGAGATGCTCACCCCCGCCGCGGCCGCGTAGATGATCATGTTGTGCGACGGCGGGATCAGAAGGCCGGTGATCGCCGAGGTCGCCGATACGTTCACGACGTAGTCGGAGTCGTAGCCCTTCTCGCGCATCATCGGTCCGAGCGCGGAGCCGATCGCGGAAACGCTCGCAATCGCCGAGCCCGAAACGGCGCCGAAGAGCATCGAGGAGCCCACGGTCACCTGCCCCAGCCCGCCGCGGGTGCGCCCGAGCGCGGCGTCGGCCACGCGGATCAGGCGCTCCGCGATTCCCGCGCGGTGCATCAGGTCGCCGGTGAAGATGAAAAACGGAATGGCCATCAGCGCAAAGATGTTCATGCCCGCCGCCATCCGCTGGAACGGCACCACCAGCGGTATGTCCAGCAGGAAGAACGTGAGCAGGGACGCACCGCCCAGCGCGAACGCCACCGGCACGCCGATGACCAGCAGCACCGCGAGCGTAACGAGGAGGACGGTCAGTGCCATGTCGGCTCGATCTCCCGGCCGCGCAGGTCGGCGACGATGTGCTCGACCGAGAACCAGGCAATGAGCACGCCCGACAACGGTATCGGGATGTAGGCGACGCCGCGCGGCAGGTTGAGCGCCGGGATCTCGTGCGCCCAGGTCGCGAGCATGAGCTCCGTGCCCCAGATGGCCATGCCGAGGCCGAACAGTCCGACGACGGCATGGCTGACGGCGTGCAGGACGCGCCGGCGTCTGCCCGACGCCGCATTCGCCACCACGGTGATGCGTATGTGGAAGCCCTCGCGCACGCCGGCGGCGGCGGCGAAGAGCACGAACCAGATCATGAGGAGCTGGGCCAGGGATTCGGCCCAGGCGGTGCTGTCGTTCAGGATGTAGCGGGCGAAGACCTGCCAGCCGATGACGGCGGTCATCACGAGCAGGCCGAGCGCGGAGAACCAGCGGATGAAGCGGGTGACGGGGGCGCCGGTCATGCCGGATTCCCGGGGGAGGTCGAGGGGTCGCCCGCGGGGCGGGCTCCTACAGGGAGCGACTCGATCGCTTCTGCCAGCTCGCGGAGGCGCGGGGTCGTCAGGAAGCGGTCCCAGACCGGGCGCATGCGGGCGGCGAAGGCTGCGTGGTCGATGTCCTCGACCAGCTGGATGCCGTCGTCGAGCACTCGCCGGCGCGATTCCTCGACGCGCGCGTCCCACAGGGCGCGCATGATCGGCACCGACACATCGACCGCTGCCTGCAGGTGCCCCCGCTGTTCATCGTCGAGCTTCTCCCAGCTGCGCATCGAGGCCACCAGCACCTCCGGCGCCAGCACGTGCTGCGTGACGCTGTAGTGACGCGCCACCTCGAAATGGCGCGAGCTTTCGTACGACGGCCAGTTGTTCTCGGCGCCGTCGACCACGCCCTGCACCAGCGCCTGGAAGACCTCGCCGTAGGGAATGGGCGTCGGGTTCGCGCCCAGCGCCTGCACCATCGCGACGTAGATGTTCGAATTCTGCACGCGCACCTTCAGGCCGCGCATGTCCTCGGGGCTATGGATCGGGCCGCGCGTGTTGTAGAAGGAGCGTGCGCCGGAATCGTAGTAGCAGAGGCCCTTCAGACCGTGGGGCTCCATCGCGTCGAGGATCGCCTGCCCCGGCGCGCCGTCGAAGGTCGCGCGCGCGTGCGCCACCGAGCGGAACAGGAACGGCAGCGCCAGGACCGCGGTCTCGGGCACGATCGAGTTGAGGGGCGCGAGGTTGACGCGATTGAGGTCGAGGCCGCCGAAGATCGTGATCTCGAGCGTGTCGGCTTCGGAGCCCAGCTGGCCGCCGGAGTAGACGCGCACGCGCATCTCGCCATTCGTGCGCTCATCGAGGATGCGGTCGATGGCATGCAGCGCCTCGACCGTCGGGTATCCGTCGGGGTGCGTTTCCGCGACGAAGAGCGGCCGGTCGGCGCTGCCCGTCTCGCGCTGGCAGGCGGCAAGCAGTAGCGGCGCGAGCAGGACCTCACGCCGTGTCAGCATCGGCGTCCAGTTTGTAGGCCTTGCGCGGCAGGTTGCAGGCCAGGTCGACGATCACCTCCATCGCTTCCTCCTCGCTCAGCCGGTGTTCGGCGACGAGCCGCGCGAGGTAAGCGGCGTCCACGCGGCGCGCGACGTCGTGACGCGCCGGAATCGACAGGAACGCGCGGGTGTCGTCGTTGAAGCCGACGGTGTTGTAGAAGCCGGCCGTCTCCGTCGTGCGCTCGCGGAAGCGGCGCATGCCTTCCGGCGAGTCGTGGAACCACCAGCCGGGGCCCAGCTTGAGCGACGGGTACGCACCGGCGAGCGGCGCCAGCTCGCGGCTGTAGGTGGTCTCGTCCAGCGTGAACAGGATGATCG
>CAZTAE010000371.1:0-2514 GCA_964611535.1 uncultured Woeseiaceae bacterium | reverse complement strand
CCCAGTCGGAGCCCTGCGTGCGACACGCGCCGAACGCTCGTGAATAATCCCTCTAGGCCGCCTGCCTTTTTGACTGGTCGAATTCGGCGAGGCGCTGCCGTATTTTCGGCAGCGTCTCCGCCGCCGCCTGGGACTTGACCGGGCCGTAGCCGCGGATCTCCATGAAGAGCTCGAGCAGGCGGGTTGCGTCGTCGATGTTGCCGGCATCGAGACGCTCGAGCAGCGTCCTTGCCGTCGATTCGAACTCCGCGATCAGGTCGCGCTCGAGGCGGCGCTCCGCTGTCATGCCGAAGACGTCGAGCTTCGTGCCGCGCAGACGCCGCATCGCCGCCAGCACGCGGAATACCGGGATCATCCAGGCGCCGAACTCGCGCTTGCGCGGCCGCCCGCGCGCATCCACGCCGCGGTTGAGGATCGGCGGCGCGAGATGGAAACGGACCCTGGCCGTGCCGCCGTATTCCTGCCTGATGCGCTCGAGGAAGCCGGTGTCGATGTGCAGCCGGGCCACCTCGTACTCGTCCTTGTAAGCGAGCGTCTTGAAGTAGGCGCGAGCCAGCGTGGTGGTGAACGGCAGGTCGCTGCCGGGCCGGAGCGCCTGCTCCCTGTCGCGGGCCTCGTCGACCAGCCGTCGGTATTTTTCGGCCAGCGCCTCGTCCTGGTAGTCGCGGAGGAACGCTACGCGCCGCTCCACGATCGACTCCAGCGTTTCCTCCTCGCGAAGCGGCTCCGGCCGCTCGAGCAGCGTTTCGATGTACGGGTAATCCGCCGCGGCGATCCGGCCCCAGGCGAAGGCCTCCCTGTTCCTGTCGACGTCGACGCCGTTCAGCTCGATGGCACGCAGGAGCGCGGGCTCGGACACCGGCACCAGCCCGCGCTGCCAGGCGAAGCCGAGCATCAGCACGTTCGCATAGATCGTGTTGCCGAGCAGCTTTTCGGCGAGCTGGTTGGCTCCCACGGTGGAGAGATTCTCGCGCCCGACCACGCGGCCGATCGCGTCTATGCGCTCGCGCGCCTGCAGGTTCGCGTCCCGGAACTTCACGAAGTCGGCCGTGGACATTTCCGCGGTATTGACGACGGCGCGGGTGTGACCCGGGCGGTAGGCGGCCGATGCCTTCGGCGAGGAACTGACGACCAGGTCGCAGCCGATGAGCGCGTCGGCCTGGCCGTTCTCGATGCGCACCTGGTTCAACTGCGAAGAATCCTCCGCCAGCCGTATGTAGCTCAGTACGGTTCCGAATTTCTGGGCGAAGCCGGTGAAGTCGAGCACGCTCGCCCCCTTGCCCTCCAGGTGCGCGCCCATGGTGACCAGCTGCCCGACGGTGATGACGCCCGTGCCGCCGACGCCGGTGACCAGGAGATCGTAGCTGTCCCCCAAAGGCGGCTGGTCCGGCGGCGCCAGCGCAGCCAGCTTGCCCTCCGGCAGCCGCTTGCCGGAGGCGGCGGCGATGGCCGTTCGTTGGCCGCCCTCGACCGTGACGAAGCTCGGGCAAAAGCCGTTCAGGCAGGAGAAGTCCTTGTTACAGCTGTTCTGGTCGATCTGCCGCTTGCGGCCGAACGGCGTCTCCTTCGGCACGACCGACAGGCAGTTCGACTCCACGGAACAGTCGCCGCAGCCTTCGCAAACGAGCTCGTTGATGACGGCGTGCCGATTCGGGTCGGGAAGCTTGCCGCGTTTCCGCTGCCGGCGTTTCTCGGTGGCGCAGGTCTGCGCGTAGATCAGCACGGTGACGCCCGGCGTCTCGCGTAACTCCCGCTGGATGCCGTCGATATCCCGCCGGTGGGAGATGGTCGTGCCCGCCGGGAAGTCGTCGGCGCTGAACCGTTCCGGCTCGTCGGAGACGACGGCAATCCGCTGCACGCCCTCGGCCCGCACCGCGTGCGCGATCGACTCGACCGTCATCGGTCCGTCCACCGGCTGTCCGCCGGTCATGGCGACGGCGTCGTTGAACAGTATCTTGTAGGTGATGTTGGTCTTCGCCGCGACCGCCTGGCGAATCGCCACTGACCCGGAGTGGTAGTAGGTGCCGTCGCCGAGATTCTGGAACACGTGCTTGCCGCCGTTGAAGCGGGAGCGCGCGATCCAGTTGGCGCCTTCGCCGCCCATCTGGATCAGGCCCTCGGTCTCGCGGTCCATCCAGTTCGCCATGAAATGGCAACCGATGCCGGCCAGCGCCTTCGAGCCCTCCGGCAGGCGCGTCGAGGTGTTGTGCGGGCAGCCCGAGCAGAAATAGGGAATGCGCGCGGTGCCCGGCACCTGGATGACGCCGGACTCGCGCGCCTCGAGGGCCTCCGCGCGCGCCGTGAGCTCGAGCCCCGGCATTACCGTGTCCAGCCGACGCGCCACGATGCGCGCGAGCTGTACCGGCGAAAGCTCGCCGGTCCACGGGATCAGCCGTTGCCCGTGCTCGTCTTCCTTGCCGATCATGCGCTCGGGCTTTCTGCCCGGGTAGTCGTAGAAGTATTCCTTGAACTGGCTTTCGATGATGCCGCGCTTCTCCTCGACGACCAGCACCT
>CAZTAE010000370.1:0-2514 GCA_964611535.1 uncultured Woeseiaceae bacterium | reverse complement strand
GTGTAGATCCGCCAGCGCTGGTTGGCCAGCCGCAGCCGGTACAGCATGCGCATGATGCAGACGAGCAGCGCGGCGATCGCAACCGTGTCCTCGAGACGGGTGCAGACGTCCATGACCCGCGTCTCGATCGTCGGGAAACGCCCGCTGGGGCGCAGGTCCCACCAGATCTTCGTGGAGTCCTCGATCAATCCGGCGTCGACCAGCACGTCCACGTGCCGCTGGTATTCGGCATAGCTCTGGAAGCGCTCCGGAATGCCGGTCCGCGGCAGCGCGTCGAAGATCGTCAGGCGATAGCTCTTCAGGCCGGTGTCGTGCCCGTCCCAGAACGGCGAGGAGCAGGAAAGCGCGAGCAGGTGCGGCAGGAAGTAGCTCATCTGGTTCATCAGGTCGATGCGCAGTTCCTCGTCGCTGATGCCGACGTGCACGTGCATGCCGCAGATGACCAGACGCCGCGCCGCCGCCTGCATCTCCGCCGTGAGCGAGTCGTAGCGGTCGTGCTGCGTCTGCTTCTGCTCCGTCCAGCGGCTGAAGGGATGCGTGGAGGCGGCGATGGGCGCCAGGCCGTGTCGCCCGGCCACCTCGATGATGCCGGTGCGCAGCCGCGCGAGGTCGTCCCGCACCTCCTGCAGGCTGTTGCAGACCTTGGTGCCGACCTCGACCTGCGAGCGCAGCAGCTCGGACGTGACCTGACCGCCGCAGCGCTCGACGCACTCGCCGATCAGCGACTGCGGCGGATCGACGATCAGCGCGCGGGTCTCGCGGTCGACGAGGAGGTATTCCTCCTCGACTCCGATGGTGAACTCCGGTTCCAGCATCTTCATTGGTATTGCCCCTGCCGCGCCCTGCGCGCGTCCAGTCCGCCTGCCGGCGTCGCCGGCAGGGCGCGCTCGAGCGCTTGCCCGAGGACCCCGGCGATCGCGCGCGCGCCTTCATCTTCGTGGACGAGATCCTGCCGGATCTCGATGCCGACGTGCGGCAGGCCCGGCGCTTCCGCATGCGTATCGATGGTGTAGTCCTGCGGCGCCTTGCCGGAATACGGCTCGTTGTCGCCGACCACGAAACCCGCTTCGCGCAGCAGGCGGATCATGGCCTCCGCGAAGCGGCGGTCGGCGTCCCAGAGGATACCCATTTGCCAGGGCCGCGACACGCCGTCCAGCACCGGCGTGAAACTGTGCACGGCCACCACGGCCGGGTCCCGTCCCGTCGCGCGCAGCCGTGCGATCTGCTCGTCGATCGCGCGGTGGTAGGGCCGGTAGAAGGCTTCCGCCCGGCCGGACTTCGCTTCCGGCGAGAGGTTGCGGTTGCCCGGGATGACGACGCCGTCACCGAACTCGAGGAAGGCCGCCGGGTCCAGCAGGTCGCGGTTGAGATCCACGACGAGGCGCGAGTAGCCGGCGAGTACGGCCGTCACGCCGAGGTCGGCTGCCAGGTTGCGGGCCAGCGCGCCCGCACCGATGTCGACGGCCAGATGACCGCGGCGCGCCGGCGGGTCGAGGCCGAGGTCCCCGAGCGACCGCGGCAGCCGCGGACTGGCATGGTCGCACACCAGAAGAAGCGGCGCCTCGGCACGCGGATTCAGTACCGTAAAGGGCGCGGGCTCGTCGGGCGCTATTGCCGGCGGAGCCGCGCCTGCTCCGGAGTTGCCATTCGGCGGCATGGGCGGGTCGGGATCGGCAGGACAGGAGGCGGAGTCTAGCCCGGATCTGCTACTGGTTCACCGCCCTTGCCGTGCGAATCTGGCGGGGAATCTCGAGGATGCGGGCTCCGGCGAGACGCCCTCGTAGGAGCCCGCCCCGCGGGCGACCACTGGCCGCACCGCCTGTCGCTCGCGGGGCGAGCTCCTACGCCGGCGTCACCGGGGCGGCCAGCCGGTGCCGTCAGGCGAGCAACGGGGGCGCCGCGTGAGCCCGGGCCTCGGCCCAGGGCGCGAAGCTCTGCACGGAGGTCGGGCGGGCAATGTAGTAGCCCTGCGCGAACTCGACGCCGAGCTCGCTCAGCTTGTCGAGCACCTGCCGCGTCTCGACCCGCTCCGCGATCGTCTCGATGCCCATGGCCCGCCCGACCTCGTTGATCGCGCGGACCATGCTTTCGTCGACGGAGTCGTCGACGACGTTGCGGATGAACTGGCCGTCGATCTTCAGGAAGTCGACCGGCAGGTTCTTGAGGTAGGTGAAGGACGACAGCCCGCTGCCGAAATCGTCCAGCGAGAACAGGCAGCCGAGCTTGCGCAGGGTCTGCATGAAATGGATAACGCGCGACAGGTTGGAGATCGCCGCCGTTTCCGTGATCTCGAAGCAGATCGCGCCCCGCGGCAGCCGCTGCTTCGCGAGCTCGTCGATCACGAACTCGAGGAAACGGTCCTCGCTGAGGGAGGTGCCCGACAGGTTGATCGCCAGCGTGAAACGCGCCGTGTCGCTGGCGGGGTTCCGGTCGGCCAGCCGCGTCAACGCTTCCCGGATGACCCAGCGGTCGAGCATCGACATCAGGTTGTAGCGTTCCGCCGCCGGGATGAAC
>CAZTAE010000369.1:0-2523 GCA_964611535.1 uncultured Woeseiaceae bacterium | reverse complement strand
TCGCGGACTTCGCCGGTCATCTGTACGACGATCACCGTGTCGACGTGCACATTGCAGAGGCACGAGGCTTCGTCGCCGCCACCGATCAGTCGTGGGACCTGATCCAGGTATCGCTGCTCGACTCGTTCGCGGCGTCCGGCTCCGGCGTGCAGGCGCTCAGCGAGAGCTATCTCTACACCGTCGAGGCGCTCGAGGAGTACCTCCGGCATCTGAAACCCGGGGGCATGCTCGCCATCACGCGCTGGTTGAAGATGCCGCCGCGTGACAGCCTGAAGCTGATCGCGACGGCGCGCCGCGCGCTCGAGCGCCGGGGCGCGGCGGAACCCGGGCGTCACCTGGCCGTGATCCGGAGCTGGAACACGAGCACGCTCCTGATCCGCGCAAGCCCGTTCGGGGAAGCGGCCGTCGCAGCCGTGACAGCGTTTGCCCGCGAGCACTCGTTCGATACGGCGTACTACCCTACGATGCCGCCGGAGGCGGCGAACCGCTACAACCTGTTGCCCGAGCCCTGGCTGTACGAGGGCGCCCTGGCGCTGCTCGGCGACCGTGCCGACCGGTTCCACGATCGCTACAAGTTCAACGTACGGCCCGCCACGGACGACAAGCCGTACTTCTTCAACTTCTTCCGCTGGCAATCCTTCGAGGAAATGCTCGGGCTCCGCGAGCAGGGCGGCGCCGGGCTCATCGAGTGGGGCTATCCCGTCGTCGTCGCGACCTTCGTCCAGGCGACGGTGTTCGGCGCGCTGTTGATCGTGCTGCCGCTGGCAGCGTTTCGAACGCGGCAGCCGGGCGTCTCCGGCGGCCGGATGGGCGGCTACTTTTTTCTGCTCGGCCTCGCGTTCATGTTCGTCGAGATCGCGTTCATCCAGAAGTTCATCCTGTTCCTCTCTCACCCGCTCTATGCGGTCGCGGTCGTGCTCGCCGGCTTCCTGGTCTTCGCGGGCATCGGCAGCGCCCTTTCCGCGCGGGTGGCGCGGCGCGCGTCCATCACCTGGATCGTGGCCGCGATCGCCGCCATTGCGGCCGGCTGGCTCCTTCTGTTGCCGCCGCTGTTCGCCAGCTACGCCGGCCTGCCCGACGGCTTCAAGATCGCCCTGTCCCTGGCCCTGATCGCACCGCTCGCATTCTTCATGGGCATGCCGTTTCCCGTCGGCCTGGCACGGCTGGCCGGCGGCGCTCCCGGATTCATTCCCTGGGCCTGGGGGCTGAACGGCTACGCCTCGGTCGTCAGCGCATCGCTGGCGACGCTCCTCGCGATCGAGATCGGGTTCAGCGCCGTCATCGTGCTGGCACTCCTTCTCTATGCCGCCGCCGCTGTGGTGCTCAGAAGCTGGCCTCAGTCCTCCGCGTAACCCGTCAGCTCGACATAGCCCCGCCCGCTGACGTCGGTGCCGGCCCGCTCGCCGGCGGCGTCGACGGCGCCTTCCCAGTAGCGCACGGTGGTTGTCAGCTCCTGCGCCTGCATTACCGGCTCCACCTCGAGCACGAGGCCGAGCTTCGGCACCTCGAGGGTCCACGCCATTGGATAACGTCCGCCGTGCGGACTCTCCCAGTTGTCCCGGACGGTGATCGTCACCTCGTCCTTCGCGAGATGCACCGGCTCGCCGGCGGCCGGGATCCAGGTGCCCGCGCTGTGCGGGTCCGGGCTGCCGTCCGCCTGCCTCAGGTTGTAGAACATGAGGTCGCTGCCGTCGTCGAGCTGCAGGGCGAACCAGTCCCAGCCCACCTGGTCGGCCGCGAGCGCGCTGCTGCTCCACTCGCGGTCCACCCACGCGAGCCCGCTCACGTCGTGCACCCTGCCGCCGATCGCCAGCGTGCCCGCGGCCGCCATGCGCGGAAGCGAATAGTAGTAACTGGCGTTGCCGGCTTCCGCCGATTTTTGCGAAAGGCCGTCGATGCCGTGCAGCACCGGCGGCTTCGACGCATCGAGCGACAGCGTCAACGCGAGGTGCTCCTGTGCCGCATGCAAAAGCCAGGCGGCACGCGGCGACGCGCCTTCGGCCCCGGCCGCAGCGGCCAGCCCCTCGCCCTGCCCCACCTGTTTGATGAACCAGTCCCCGAGCCAGACGCGGAAGGGAGCGGCTTCGGCGCCGGCAAGTCCGAGCGCCCCGCGCGCGTAGCGCTCGGCGACGTGAAATGCGCCGGCACCGACATCGGTAATCGCGAAGTGTCCGATGTACACCTGGCGGGTCCGCCACGCCGATGCGGCCTCGACCCCGGGCGGCCGGGGCGCCAGGGCGAAACGGAAGATGGTCAGCTCGAACCCGAAACGTTCGCCGCCCGCGGCCTCCAGATTGCCGGTGACGTACCACCATTCGTTGCGGTAGTCGGGGTGCGGACCGTGATCGCGCGGAAAGGAAAACGTCCGCGGTTCGAGCGCGCGCGCGTAGCCCTCGCCGGCCTCCGCGCTCAGGAGGTCCGCGAGGGACGAGGACGGTCCGGGCGAGGCGGGCTCCCGGCGCTCACCCGTACAGCTTTGCACCAGTAAAATCCCTGCCAAAACCAGGAATAACAGAGACAACC
>CAZTAE010000368.1:0-2524 GCA_964611535.1 uncultured Woeseiaceae bacterium | reverse complement strand
CTCCTGAACGGCCCGCATTCGGCGATCGCCTACCTCGGCTTTCTCGCCGGTCACGAACACGTGCACGAGGCGATGCAGGATCCCCGTTTCGCCTGGTTCATCCGCCGGCTGATGACGGAGGAGATCTCGCCGGTGACGCCGCAACCGCCGCCGCTCGATCACGAGACCTATATAAAGGAGTTGCTCGCCCGCTTCGAGAACCCGGCCCTGCAGCACCGTACGCAACAGATCGCGATGGACGGCTCCCAGAAACTCCCGCAACGCCTGCTGAACACGATCCGCGCCCAGCTGGAACGGGACGGCCCGATCGAGGCTTTGAGCCTGGCCGTCGCCGGCTGGATCCGCTACGCCCTGGCCCGCGACGAATCCGGCACCCCCTACAAGGTCGACGACCCGCTGGCCGACCGCTACGCTCACATTACTGCGGAAACTCCGGACGACCCGTCGGCCCTCACCGACGCCTTCCTCGCCATCCGCGAAGTCTTCGGCACTGACCTTCCGGCCTCCCCCCGCTTCCGCACCACCGTCACGGCGCACCTCGCCAACCTGCTCAAAAACGGTGCCGCCACCACCGTAGGAGCCCGCCCCGCGGGCGACCTTCACTGATTACGGCCATGCCCGCACCGCCTTTCCTCCGCCTCAATGAAACCGACAACGTAGCGATCGCCGCGTCCACACTCCCGGCCGGCACCCACATCGCCGACCTCAACCTGACCCTCACGACTGAAATCCCGACCGCCCACAAATTCGCAACAACCCCCATCCTCACCGGCCACCCCATCCTCAAATATGGCCACTTCATCGGCGCCGCCACCCGCGACATCGCCCCTGGCGACCACGTCCACACCCACAACCTCGCCTTCGCCGAACCGGACAAGTCCGCGCCAATTCCGAAGCCCGCCTGGCCCCCCGGGACCGAAGACCACTTCTTCCAGGGCTACCGCCGCGCCAACGGCGCCGCCGCCACCCGCAACTACGTCGGCGTCGTCGCCACCGTCAACTGCTCCGCCACCGTCGTCCGCAAGATCACCGAGCGCTTCGCCGGCGAGGCGATGAAGGCGTGGCCGCACGTCGACGGCGTCGTCCCCATCACGCACACGAGCGGCTGCGGCATGTCCGCGAAGGGCTCAGGGATAGAGATCCTGCAACGCACGCTCGGCGGCTTCATCGCGCATCCGAACTTCGCCGGCGTGCTGGTGATCGGCCTCGGCTGCGAGGTGAACGACGTCGAGCGCCTGCTGGAATCGCAGAACCTGTCGCCCGGCCCGATGCTCCGCACGATGACCATCCAGGACTCCGGCGGCACATTGAGGACGGTCACGAAGGCCGGGGAGATCGTCCGGGAACTGCTGGACGAGGCAGAGACGGCGCGCCGCGAGCGCCTCCCGGCATCCGGGCTGATCCTCGGCCTGCAATGCGGCGGCTCCGACGCCTTCTCCGGCATCACGGCCAACCCGGCGCTCGGCTACGCCGCGGACAAGCTGGTCCGCGCCGGCGGCACCGTCATCCTCGCCGAGACGCCGGAGATCTACGGCGCGGAATCCTTGCTGTTCGAGCGGGCGGAAACGCCGGCGGTGCGGGAAGACCTGCAGCGGCTGCTGGACTGGTGGGTAGACTATGCCGGCAGGAACGGTGTGAGCCTGGACAACAACCCGTCGCCCGGCAACATCGAAGGCGGCATTACGACGATCCTGGAGAAGTCGCTGGGCGCCGTCGCCAAATCGGGATCATCGCCGCTGCGCGGCGTCTGCCGATACGGGGAGCGCATCGACCGGCGCGGTTTCCTGTTCATGGACAGCCCCGGCTACGACCCGTGCTCGGTGACCGGAGAGATTGCCGCCGGCGCCAACATCGTCTGCTTCACGACGGGACGGGGTTCCGTGTTCGGCGCGAAGCCGGTGCCGAGCCTGAAGCTCGCGACCAACTCGGCGATGGCGCAGCGCATGGAGGAGGACATCGATGCCGACTGCGGTAGCATTCTGGAGCATGGCGAGACGCCAGCGGAGCGGGGGACAAAGATCTTCGACCTGATCCTCGAGACGGCGAGCGGACGAAGGAGTGCGAGTGAGTTGAGCGGCTTCGGGGACCTCGAGTTCGTGCCGTGGCAGGTAGGCGCGGTGCTGTGAGTCTGAAATGACCATGCGTGCTCAGAGTTCCAAGGTTGATGCGTTTGTGAGCAGCGCGAAGAACTGGCAAAGCGAGATCCAAACGCTGAGGTCGATCCTTCTCGATTGCGGGCTCGACGAGGCGCTCAAGTGGGGAAAGCCATGCTTCATGTTCGAGGGGAGTAACGTGGCCATCATTCAACCATTTAAGAAACATTGCTCGTTAATGTTCTTCAAGGGCACCCTGATCCAGGACACATACAATCTGCTTCGCAGCCAAGGGGAGAACACGCAATCCGCGATGCGATTGGAGTTCACTGGTAAGGATCAAATCAGGAAGACCGTCGTGAAGACCTATGTCGACCAGGCCATCGCTGTGGAGAAGGCCGGGCTAAAGGTCGACTTCAAGGCGAAGCGCG
>CAZTAE010000367.1:0-2529 GCA_964611535.1 uncultured Woeseiaceae bacterium | reverse complement strand
GCCGCAATGTCGTCGAGGTCGTAGCGGATGAGCGGCATGGCGAAATTGTTCAGTACGGTGCACACCAGGTGCCCGCTTTCGCCGGAGGGCACCACCGAACCGTCACGAACGAACTCCGCGACCACACAGTCGACTGAGAGGTGGAACCCCGAACGCTCGCGACATTCGTGGCCGATGTTGTCCGTCTCAAAGGAACCGAAGACGTCGAAGACCGGTGCGCCAAACGCAGCTTCGATGCGCCGGCGGGCGCTCGGCGTCAGCAGCTCGGAGTCCGTGAACACCAGCCGTGGCCGCCGGAAGGGCCGCTCCTTCGGGTCGATACGCGCGGCGATCGCCGCCAGCACGGACGGATACCCCTGCACGACGTCCGCATTCCCGGCGGCGAGCGCGGCAAGCAGGGCCCCGACCGGCTCGCTGCAGCCGACCGTCGTCTCCCGCATGAGCCCCGCGCGCTCGAACCAGCGGCGGTGCCTTTCCGGAAACGCCGTGAAATGCAGCACGCGATCCAGCGGTCTGCGCCCGTTCAGCAGGTAAGGCCGCAGATACTGCGCCTTGCAGTGCTGATCGAAGGCAGCATCTGCGTAGAAGCGAAACGGCGAACCGCTGGAACCCGACGTCTGCCTCTGAATCAGGTCGCGCCGGTGCCTGCGCCGGTCGAGGAGATCCTCGGGCGGCTGCGACCGCAGCAGGTCCTTGTTGACGACGGGCAGGCGCTCCAGGTCGGCGGCGCAGCGGATGTCGCCCGGCCGCACGCCCGCATCGAGGAAGAGCCGCCGGTAGAACGGGACGTGCTCGAAAGCGTGCGTTATCAGCCGGCGCAGCTTGCGCGCCTGCAGCTCGGCCAGTTCCTGCGGTGAACGAAATTCGTTCCGCAGAAGGACTGCGAGCCGGAGATATTTCGACCGGACCATGTTCCGCGGTCACCGGATGCCGTTGGTACCGGCCGGGCGCGTCGCTGCCGGCCGCGGATAGCGCTTCAGCAACAGATCGCGATGGAAACCGCCGGGAAGGCCCAACGCCAGGCGCAACTCCGTTACCGGCGCCCCGACCTTCGCCTTGGCCCGGCGAACGGAAGTGTTGAACACCATGCAGACGCTCGACACGCGGGTGCAGCCCCGCTGGCGTAGTGCGGCGTTCACCCTCGGCCGTATGCAACGCATCAGACCGCGACCGCGCCAGGCCGGCGTCGTCCACCCGCGCGAGATGGCGCCTTCGCCGGGTTCAAGCTTGCGGAGCATCCGGCCGCCGCGACCGAAGGTGCGGAGCTTGTCGAAGTCGCACCAGATGCACGAGAGCAGCGCATCGCCCTGGAACGCCCCCACCGCGAGCGCTCCCCGCTGCAGGCGATCCTGCCAGTATGCAGGCTCTCTTTCTCCGGAGAGCGACGCCACCTGCGGCATGTCCGCGTCGGTCAGGCGCCGGCACTGAACCTCGGGTAGCTGTGGCGGATCGGGCAGAGGTGCAGCGGTCGACTCCTCGTAGACCACATAGGGATAAATGACGATGCCGAGACTGGCGAGCCGATCGAGGACTTCCTGGATGACGAGGCCGTGACGCAGGCGGCCAAGCGCCCTGGCGAAAACCGGCATCCTCGGGTCACCCGGGCCGGGCGGGTGAAGCATAGCGCTTGAGCAGAACATCGCGCCTGAACTTCTCGAACAGGTTGATCGACAGGCGCAGCTCCAGCATGCTCGCCCCGAGCTTGGCCTTGAATCGGCGGGCCGAGCGATTGAACAGAAGGCTGATGCTGTAGATACGGCGCCGGCCCTCGGCCTGGAGGATCCTGTAGAGTTCCGTCCGCAAGTGGGGCACCAGGGCGTGACCCCGGTAGGCGGGCAACGTATAGGCGTCGTACAGATAAGCCTCCTCTTCCGTGAGGTACCGTTGCGGGGACTTCTGTCCGATTCCACCGATGTGGTCCAAATTGCACCACGTGTAGGCAACCAGCTCGTCGCCGTCGAATGCACCGACTGCGATATTGCCGCGCCGGAAACGGTCAGCAATTTGCTCCACATCCTGCGACCGGACTGCGATAGTGGCCACCCGCGCGGCGTCGTCTGCCGTGAGTCGTCGTGTCGTCAGAGTCGGGAGGTCGGACGAGTCGAAGCGCGAATCGGCAAACTCTTCGAACAGGATGTAGGGGTAGACAACGAAGCCGCACCGGGCCAGTCGATCCAGCAATTCCTGCGTGACGAGCCCGTGCCGCAGCCGGCCCTTCAGTCTCGAGATGACGTCGCGCATGGGGACCGGTAACGAGGCGAGGCCATCAGCGCGCGGTCGCACGTTTCAACACGGCAACTGAGCCTTATCCCCATTTATCGAAACTGCCTGTAGACCGTTTGCTTGTTGGCGTCGTGCGCGTTCGCGCGCATCGCGCTTCTTGGCAGCAGAGCCGTCGGCAGTGTCGCACAAGGGCCCTTCGATGCCAATCGACCGCCGCCGGCTTGTCATAATCAGCCGCAGCCAATGCCACCCGCTGCTTCGCGGGCACGATTCTTGCGCGCACCGGCCACGGCCGGTGCCGCCGGT
>CAZTAE010000366.1:0-2542 GCA_964611535.1 uncultured Woeseiaceae bacterium | reverse complement strand
CGGCGAAGGCATGATCCTCACCGCGACGGAGCACGGCTACGGCAAGCGCACGGCCATCGACGAGTTTCCCCTGCAGGGGCGCGGCGGCCGCGGCGTCATCGCCATCCAGACCACCGAAAGGAACGGGCGGATGGTCGGCGCGCTGCGCGTGGGCGAGGACGACGAGACCATGCTGATCAGCTCCAGCGGCACGCTCGTGCGCACGCCGGTCAGCGAGATCTCCATCATCGGGCGCAACACCCAGGGCGTGCGGCTCATCCGCGTGGAAGAGGGCCAGCGGCTCGTCGGCCTGGCGCGCATCGAGTCGATGGTCGAAGTAGAAGAAGAAGTGTAGCGGCACCCGGACCGGCCGATACTCCCTGAGGACCCTGAGCCATGTCACCTGTTTTCAATTTCAGCGCGGGGCCGGCGATGCTGCCCGCCCCGGTCCTCGAGCAGGTCAGGGCGGACATCCCCGACTGGCGCGACGGCATGTCCGTCATGGAAGTCAGCCACCGGGGCAGGGATTTCATGGCCGTCGCGGAGGAGGCGGAGCGGGACCTCCGCGACCTGCTGGCGATTCCGGACGACTACGCCGTGCTCTTCCTGCAGGGCGGCGCGACGCTGCAGTTCGCGATGGCGCCGCTCAACCTCTCCGCGCCCGGCGATACCGCCGACTACGTGCAGACCGGCAGCTGGTCGCAGAAGGCGATCGGTGAGGCGCGCAGGTTCTGCACCGTCAACGTCGCCGCCGACGGCGCGGACGGCAACTTCACGGGCATTCCGCCCGTCGGCGGCTGGCGGCTGGCGGAGCGCGCGGCCTACCTGCACTACACGCCGAACGAGACGATCCACGGCGTCGAGTTCCACTTCGTGCCGGACGTGACCGACGCGCCGCTCGTCGCCGACATGTCGAGCACGCTGCTGTCGCGGCCGGTCGACGTCTCCCGCTTCGGCGTCATCTACGCCGGCGCGCAGAAGAACATCGGGCCCGCAGGAATCACCGTCGTGATCGTGCGCAAGGACCTGCTGTCCCGGGTCCGCGAGGATGCGCCGACGCTCCTGCAGTACGCCGTGTACGCGGAGTCCGGCTCCATGACCAACACGCCGCCGACGTTTGCCTGGTACGTCGCCGGACTGGTGTTCAGGCACCTGAAGGCCGCGGGCGGCCTCGGCGCGGCGGCCGAACGCAACGGGCGGAAGGCGGCGAAGCTCTATGCCGCCATCGACGCCTCGGACTTCTACGAAAATCCGGTCGAACCGTCCTGCCGTTCGTGGATGAACGTCCCGTTCGTCCTGAAGGATCCGGCGCTCGATAAACAGTTTCTGGAGAAAGCGGATGCCGCGGGGCTCAAGAATCTCAAGGGGCATCGATCCGTCGGCGGCATGCGCGCGTCGATATACAATGCGATGCCCGAGGCGGGCATCGACGCGCTGATCGCGTTCATGCGGGACTTCGAACGCGACCACGGCTGACGCCGCCTTCACCGACAGCTCCGGGAACCGCATGTACAAGGTACGCACGCTCAACAACATCGCCGTCGCCGGGCTGCGCCGGCTGCCCAGGGACCGCTACGAGGTGGCGTCCGACATTTCCCGGCCGGACGCGATCATCGTGCGCTCCGCCGACATGCACGATATGGACATCCCGGAGAGCGTGGCGGCCGTGGGCCGCGCCGGCGCGGGAGTCAACAACATCCCGATCCAGAAGCTCAGCGAACGCGGCGTGCCGGTGTTCAACGCACCCGGCGCCAACGCCAACGCCGTGAAGGAGCTGGCCGTCGCCGGGCTCCTGATGGCGGCGCGCAACCTCTGCGGCGCCTGGGACTACGTGCGCCGGCTGCAGAGCAGCGGCGACGAGCTGGCGAGCGAGGTCGAGGCCGCCAAGAAGCAGTTCCGCGGCTTCGAGCTGCCGGGCCGCACGCTCGGGGTGATCGGACTGGGCGCGATAGGCGTCGAGGTCGCCAACGTCGCGCTCGCGCTCGGCATGAAAGTCGTCGGCTTCGATCCCAAGATCACGGTGCGCCGCGCCTGGCAGCTGTCCTCGGGCGTGCAGCAGGTCGATACGCTGGACCGGCTGTTCAAGAAGTCCGACGCCGTGACGGTGCACGTGCCGCTGGTTGAGGGTACGCGGCATCTGGTCAACCGGGCGCGGCTCGAGCTGATGACGCCCGGCAGCGTGCTGATCAACTTCGCCCGCGGCGGCGTCGTCGACAACGAGGCCGTGGTCGCCGCCCTCGACAGCGGTCGGCTGCACGCCTACATCTGCGACTTTCCCGCGCCGGAGCTCATCCACCACGACAAGGTCCTCGCCTTCCCGCACCTCGGCGCCTCGACGAGGGAGGCCGAGGAGAACTGCGCCATTATGGTGGCGGAAAGCATCCGGGACTATCTCGAGAACGGCAACATCCGCCACTCCGTGAACTTTCCCGAGTCCGTCATGCCGCGCGAGGATGCGTACCGGATCACGATCGCCAACGCCAACGTGCCGAACATGGTCGGCCAGATCTCGACCTGCCTGGCGAAGGCCGACCTCAACATCGAGGATCTCCTCAACAAGTCG
>CAZTAE010000365.1:0-2543 GCA_964611535.1 uncultured Woeseiaceae bacterium | reverse complement strand
GACAGTTCCATCGGCGGCAGGTAACCGCTCACCAGCGTGCCGTCCTCGAGCAGGATGGCCGGCGTGCCGCGCAAGCCCACGTCCTGACCGAGCGCGAAGTGGCTGTGCACCACCGTCGCGTCGCAGCTCTGGGTGGGGAATTCGCGCTCGAGCTTGGCCAGCGTCAGCGCCTCGTTGCGGTCGCGCGAGCACCAGACTTCCTCCGCCTTGACCCAGGACGGGGTTTCCGGCCCGTTGCGCGGATACAGGAGGTAGCGGACCTCGATGCCCTCGGCGAGGTATTCGTCGATCTGACTGTGGAAGCGGCGACAGTAGGCGCAGTCTATATCCGTGAACACCGCTATGGTGTGCTTCGTTTCTTCCGGGGCGAAGATGATCATCTGCTCTTTCGGGACTTCCGCGAGCAACTCCAGCCGCGCTTCGTTGCGGGTCAGCTCCGTCAGGTTGATGGCTTCGTCCATGTCGTAGAGGTCGCCCTGCAGCAGGTATCGGCCATCGGCGGAGACGTAGGCGACCAGCGCACCCTTGCGCACGGTATACCAGCCCTCGATGGGGCTCGGCTGCACGTGCTCCGGCTCGACCTGGAGGGCCTCCTCGACCTTGCTTCTCACCCGCTCGAGCTCGGCATCGTCGGCCAGCGCGCAGACGGGTGCCAGCGCCGCGAACAGCGCACAAAGGCAAGCCAGGGGTCTCGCTGCAGTCCAGATCATGAGGATTTTCCGGAGTCAGATGCCAAAGAAGGGTCGCCCTGGGAACAAGCGCTTCGTCTTGGACCGGCACTGCGGGCGCTGGTTCGGCTCGCGAGTATAGGACAGGCGGTTGCGGGTGTCATGCGACGCCCTTTTCGGGGATCCGGCCGATCAGCCGCGGGGATGATGCTGTTCGTGCAGATCCTTCAGGCGTTCCCGGGCCACGTGCGTATAGATCTGCGTCGTCGACAGGTCGCTGTGCCCGAGTAGCAATTGCACGACGCGCAGGTCGGCCCCGTGATTCAGGAGATGCGTCGCAAAAGCATGACGCAGGCTGTGCGGAGAGAGTTTCTTCTCGATCCCGGCCTTCTCCGCGTAGCGCTTGATGATGTGCCAGAATGCCTGGCGGGTCATCCGGTCGCCGCGGCGGGTCGGAAACAGGAAGTCCGTCTGCCGTTCCAGCAGGATTTCCATGCGCGGGCCCTCGATGAAGTCCCTGAGCCAGCGCTGGGCTTCCTCACCCAGCGGGATCAGGCGTTCGCGGTCGCCCTTGCCGACGATCCGCAGGACGCCCTGGTTGAAGTTCACCTGCGACTGCTTCAGGTTTATCAGCTCGGACACCCGGAGTCCGGTGGCGTAAAGCAGCTCCAGCATCGCCCTGTCGCGAAAGCCCAGCGGGTCTTCCGTCTGCGGCGCCGCCAGCAACGCGTCGACCTCGTCTTCCGTCAGTGTCTTCGGCAGCGAACGCCCGATGCGGGGCATGTCGATGTCCGCGGTCGGGTCCGTGTCGCGCAGGCCCTGCTGCATGACGTAGCGAAAGAAGCGCCGGAAGCTCGACAACTGGCGCGCCGTCGAGCGCGGCTTGGCGCCGCTTTCGATCCGCCGGGCCATGAACTCCAGGAGGTCGGCCTTCTCGGCCTTTTCGATGGAGATGTTGCGCTCGGACAGACCGCGCCACAGAGTCATCAGGTCCGCGCGGTAAGCGCCCAGGGTATTGGACGAGAGACCGCGTTCCATCCAGATGGCGTCGAGGAATCTGTCGACCAGTTCTTCGGAGCGCACGTCGAGATCCGTCGCTGATTTGTTCTGCCGGGTACTCGCCATTGTTTCCATCGGATCCTCGAGGCCTTCCCTGCCCTGTGAACCTCAGTCAGCTACAGACGCTTGCTATACTGATAGCATATGCTGTCAGCGTGCTCGTCAGAGGCGTCAGGTCTTCCCGGCGCAGTGCCAAGCGACGGATTTTTCAACGTTTTGAGTATGATGGCGCCCGTGGGGTACCGGCGTGACCAGTGTCACAGATTCGCTACCGCGTTAACATAAGTGACCTGCTTCACAGCCGCGACCGCGAATCATGCACGGTAGACTCTGCACGACATCCGGCGCCGAGCTTCGATCACGGCAGGCAGCGAGCAGAAGAAATGACCGACAACGCCACGAAACCTTCGCTCAGCATCGCCACGCCGCTGGACCGCATGACGGAAGGCCTCTACGGCCTCTACGCCTGGCTCGCGTTTCTCGTCTGTGTGAGCGCCGCGGCGCTTTTCGCGCTGCTCGTGCCCGGGCTGGAGCGGCGGCGACGCTGGGTGGCAGCGGCGGCGCGAGCGTGGTTCGCTGCGGCGGGCATACGCGTGGTCCTGCGCGGGTTCGACAGCATCCCGCCGGGCCATTGCATCGTCGTCGCCAACCACGCGAGCTACATGGACGGCATCGCACTGCAGGCTTTCCTGCCGCCTCGTTTCTCTTTCGTCATCAAGGGTGAGTTGCAGCGCGTGCCGCTGGTGCATTTTCTCCTGCGGCGCATCGGGTCCCGCTTTGTCGACCGCTTCGTGGCGTCGGCGAGCATGCGGGGCG
>CAZTAE010000364.1:0-2547 GCA_964611535.1 uncultured Woeseiaceae bacterium | reverse complement strand
GGGCCTCGTCCGCCAGGCGCCAGCGCGCGAATATGCCGGACCCCCGGACCTCGTAGCCCGCCTGCTCGAGCCACTCCTTTGCCGCGTGGTTGCTGTTGTTGAGGAGCCAGTAAGAGCGCTCGACCGGCACGAAGTCGAGCTCGTAGACCCGGTTGTGAATCTTCCCCGCCGAATCGCGGCGGAATGCGCGGTCGAGGCGGGCTGCCAGCGCGTCTACCTTGTCCTCCTCCGCCGGCAGCTCGAACACCTCGAGGCCGGCGTACTCCGCCAGGAGCTGCGTCTCCGCCTGCGGACCGCGCCACTCGCGCCTGCCGAGCGTGCCCCGGGTCGGCCAGAAAAGCACCGCGGGCACGCGCCACCAGGAATCCTCCATCCTGGCGTACCACAGCCACTCGCCGTAGCCGTATTCGACGAATTCGCCGTCCGGCAGGCCGAGCGCCAGCCGCGTGTGCCGCCCGAGGTCGAGCAGATACATCGTGCGGGCCTCGGCGGGCTGCCGGGGGGGATAGAGGGTATTCGCGCAGCCGGCGAGCAGGCCGACTGCAGCCAGCAGGCTCAGGATTGCGGCGATGATCCCGTACTTGAGCATTCGCTGGTCGGACATACCGGCCATGGCCCCGGCGCCGAACCGGCTCAGACCGGATGGCGGCCGATCTCCTCGATGACGGCTTCCGCGAGCTCGAGCGCGATCACGCCGTCGTGCCCGGTCACCCGGCAGGGCGTGTCGTTGCGGATCGCATCGACGAAGGACTGCGTCTCGGCGAGCAGGGCGTCGCCCTTCTCGAGGTTCCAGTTTTCCTCCGTCAGGACCGGACGGTCTTCCGGCCGTTCGCGGGTGCTGGTGATGCGCTTCACCTCGCCCGTGCCGAAGTCGATGGACAGGTACTGATTGTGGTGAAAGACGCGAAACCGGCGCTGTGCCGCGGACGACACGCGGGACGCGGTGACGTTGGCGACGGCGCCGCCTTCGAACTCGATGCGCGCGTTCGCGATGTCGACGGTCGACGACAGCACCGTGGCGCCGGCCGCCGCGACACTGACGGGTGCGGCATTGACGAGCGAGAGGATGACGTCCAGGTCGTGGATCATCAGGTCCAGCACGACGCTCACTTCGCTGCTGCGCGGGCTGAAGGGCGCCAGGCGATGGCATTCGATGAAACGCACCCGGTGCAGGTCGTTCTTCGCCGACAGCAGCGCCGGATTGAAGCGCTCCACGAGGCCGACCTGCAGCTTGAGCCCGCGCTCGCGGGCGATGTCCGTGAGCACGGCACCTTCCTCGCTCGTGCAGGTCATGGGCTTCTCCACCAGGACGTGCACGTCCTGCTCGAGAAAGAACTTCGCCAGGTCGAAGTGCGCGGGCGTGCTCGCGGCGATCGTCACCGCATCGACGACACCGACGAGCTCGCGATGGTCCGGAAAGAACCGGGTGCCGTGCCGGTGCGCGACGTCCTCGCCGACGGCCGGGTCGAGATCGCAGACACCGACGAGCTCGACGCCCTCGGTCTCGCGGTACTTCTGGACGTGCAGGCGGCCGAACTTGCCGACCCCCACGACCGCTGCCCGCACCTTATCCACCTCTGGCTATCCCCCGCCCCGATGCCGACACGAACTCGAGCAGGTGCTCGATCTGCGGGCTCGGCGCGCACTCCTCGCGTATCCGCTCGGCCGCCCGCGCGACCGTCAGCGATCGGTCGAGCAGCAGTCGGACGGCGCGGTCGATGTTGCGGCGCTCCGCCGGCTCGAAGCCACCGCGTTTGAGGCCGACGCGGTTGGTCGCGCGCACCGTCGCCCAGCGGCCTTCGGCGATCGTATAGGGCGGGATGTCCTTGTTGGCCTGCGCGCCGCCCGCGAGAAACGACCACGCCCCGAGGCGGACGAACTGCGAGGTCGCGCTCATCCCGCTCAGCACGGCACGCTGTTCGACGACGGTATGCCCCGACAGCTGCGCGCCGTTGGTCATGACGACGTGGTCGGCGAGCTGGCAGTCGTGACCGAGGTGCGAATAGGACATGATGAGGTTCCCGTCTCCGACACGCGTGACGCCGCCCCCCTTCACCGTCCCCAGGTGCATCGTAACGTATTCGCCGATGCGGTTGTGATCGCCGATGGTGAGCGCCGTGTTGCCTTCCTCGTAACTGTGATCCTGCGGCGGCCCGCCGAGCACCGACATGCTCTGGATGTAGTTGTGCTGCCCGATGACGACGCGGCCGTAGCGGCTGCCGATGCGCACGTGGGACTCGATGACGGTATGCGCCCCGATCTCGACTTCCCCCTCGACGACGCAGTAGGGGCCGATCTCCGCCTCCGGCGAGACCGTCGCCTCCTCGGAGATCAGGGCGGTGGGATGGATGGGCACGTCGATCGCGGCGGCGGGTCAGCGCGCCGGCTCGCCCACGAAGATGTCCAGCGGCAGGAGCGCCGTGACGCCGACGTTGGGGCTGTCCACGAGCTGCCCGATGCGCAGGTCGACGGCGACGCTCGCAATCATGTAAGCCTCGCCGCGGCTGTATCCCCAGGTATCGGAAATGTACGTGACGATTTCGTCGA
>CAZTAE010000363.1:0-2554 GCA_964611535.1 uncultured Woeseiaceae bacterium | reverse complement strand
ATAAATAGGGCGCGACAGGAGCTGCGGGCAACTGCGAAATGATGGAAGAACTAGCGGCCTGGCTGGCCGACACTCGTGTGCAGCTGCTCATCGCCGCGCTTCTTCTGCTCCTGTTGTTGCTCCTGGTGTACCGGCGTCGCCGGCGGGAGGACCGTTCCCTCGGCAAGGTCTTTTCCACCGTTGCGTTCGAGCGCATCGACGGGCTGGTCGTGCCGAACGGGGACGAAGGCGAGATCCAGATCGACCACCTGCTGCTGACGTCGAAGGGCCTGCTGGTCGTCGACGTGAAGGACGTTTACGGCACCGTTTTCGGCAGCGACAAGATGCAGGACTGGACGGTCATCAGCGCCGAACGGCGCTTTACCTTCGCCAATCCGCAGCCGGCGCTCTTCGACCGCATCGCAGCCGTACGCGCGATTGTTCGCCAGGTGCCGGCCACCGGCCGCGTCCTGTTCCTGGACGGGGCCTCGTTCACCAAGGGTGTGCCACGGCTCGTCTGCGGCATCGACGAGTTCCTGGCGGAGTTCGTGGAGAAGGACAAGGAGACGGCCCGGCAGAAGGTGGAGGCCTTCAAGCCGCACTGGGAAAAACTGCGCGGAGGTTCCGCGGCCTCGGAGCCCGGCAAGCTCTACCGCTACCGGCACGTCTAGGCTCTGAATCGCGGGTTTGCCGGACTGGGTCAGCGTATCTGATCCTTGCCTTCACGTGGGTGATTCTTGCCGCACGAGGGTTGGCAGAGGTGCCTTTTTGTCACGTCGGTAAATGGATTGATCTCTATTTCGATAGACGCGGCTCGGTGTCCGCTTGTGGCCGGCCGATTCCAGCCGGTCAGGTGATAAACTGATCACCGGCTAGTGCTGACCCATTGCCGAAGTGTGGCTTCCCAACTGTGGATCGGTTATAGCCGGCACGTTGTCTGAGGTGGGTAGTGAAGAGCAATCGACGTCAGGCCCTGCAACTGCACAGAAACTTGGGTTTCCTTCTTGCTTTCGGCGTGCTGCTGTCGCCGCCGTGCATTGTCTCCGGCCAAACCGAACCATCAGTCCTAGTGCCGGATGAACAGGATCAACGCTTCAAATCGGATATCCTTCTTGTTGTTGCACATCCGGACGACGAGTCGGCCGTGGCAACTTATCTCGCCCGCGCCGTATTGGATGAGGACCGGCAAGCGGCCGTAGTCTATCTCGCTGACGGTATCGGCGGGTTTAGCGTGACCGGTACCGAGCGCGGTGAGGCGCTAGGAGCTATTCGAGCAATGGAGGCTCGCGCGGCGCTGGATCACCTCGGAATCTCACAGGCGTGGTTCTTCGGTGGGCGTGGCAGCTTCAGCCACAATGTTCTCAAGAGTCTTGCGAGCTTTGACCACGGCGATTTCCTCGAACGGCTCGTCGGGATCGTACGTCTTACCCGGCCAGAGGTGGTTCTCACTTTCGTTCCTGCTGCCTTCGGAGACCACGGCGATCACCAGGCGAGTGGTGTTATCGCGACTGAGGCTTTCGATTTAGCCGGAGACCCGGCTGCATTTCCAGCACAACTGGCCTTTGCCGGGAGCAGTGAGTACAGAGAGTTCGGTGGTTTGCGCCCGTGGCAGCCGAAGCGGCTCTACTATTTCACGGACGGACAAGGGGTTGAGCTGGCCGGACGTGGTCCAAGTTACTCCAGCCAGGACATTTCCCCGTCACGCGGGCTCAGCTATGAAGCACTCGCCGCGAGGGCAGCCGCCGAACACCGCAGCCAAGAGGGGTTCCTGGAGTTGGCGAAGGCGCTTGAGCAAGGTGAGCCCATATCTGCGGCAATGCGGCAGTTCGAGGAATTCTACGGCTTCCCATTCTTCCCCGATCCAGCCCAGTTCATCTTCGCGAAGGCGCATGTCAAGACGTCGGTAGCGGATGATCTTTTCAGCGGACTCGAGCGACACGCAGTCCCATTTGAAGCGCCGGAGCGGGGCGGAGCGTCTCCTGCGGGCCGCTCGAAGGACGGCGTTCATATCGAGCTAGGTGGACCTTGGGGTTTCTACGATCGGTTCTGGCCGGCCCATGGGATCGAGCACCTCAGCCGACTGCAGACTCCGTCAACACGAATGAGACCGGAGGAGCCGGATCTGCGTGTTCCGCTTCTTTTGGTCAACCGCACACCTCTGGGACAGATGGTCCGTGTCTCGGCGACGCTGCCTGAGGGATGGGAGGTGGCAAGCGGTGTCGGTGTGTACGAGGTGCCTGCCACCACGGTGGTCCCCATCGATGCGCGCGTGCGCCCGCTCAGGACGGAGGTTGCGGAGTCGGGAAACTCGGTATGGGAAGCGATCGTGAATGGCAAAGTAGTCGGCTTAGCGACGATTCGCGTGGCTGTCTCCGAGGGCCTGCCGCAGTGATCCTGCAGCCGCCTAAAGGCACTGCACCGGCTGGTCTTGGCCGGTTCCCGACCCCACAGGCTGTTAGAATATCTAGCGGCAGGTGACCCCAAGCGGACAATCGTATTTCTTGCTGATAGTCTATCCACGCGTTATCCATGAGGGGAGGGCTGCGTGATGCGAAATGCGGGGTGCTTGCTCACT
>CAZTAE010000362.1:0-2559 GCA_964611535.1 uncultured Woeseiaceae bacterium | reverse complement strand
ACGGCTCGAACTGCTGGCTCACGAACGGCGAATAGATCATCGCCTTGATGGGACCTGTCAACGGACCGATCCACTTGCCGTCGTCCGTGGAGCCGACGAGGACGGCGATCCCCTCCGGTTCCATCACCTGCCTCAGCTTCCTCAGCGGGTGGTTTCCGACCATGTCGAGAATCAGGTCGTAACGCGTGGAGGCCTCCGTGAAGTTCTCCTTCGTGTAGTCGATGACCTCGTCCGCGCCGATCGACCGCACCATCTCCAGGTTCCTGGTGCTGCATACGCCGGTCACGTGCGCGCCGAACGACTTGGCGATCTGCACGGCGAAAGTGCCGACGCCCCCGGATGCGCCATTGATCAGGACCTTCTGACCCGGCTGGAGCTTTCCCTTGTCCCGCAGCGCCTGCAACGCGGTGACGGCCGCTATCGGCACGGCGGCTGCATGTTCCAAAGTTATTCCTTCCGGCTTCGGCACCACGGCCCAATCCTGGTGAACCGCGACGTACTCGCCGAAGGCGCCGGTACTACCGCCGAAGACGTCGTCGCCCGGCTTCAGCCGTTTGACGTTCCCGCCAACGGCTTCGACCGTCCCCGCGAAATCGACCCCCAACCGGGTGACCTGCGGCTTACGCAGCCCGGCCTCCAGCCGCAGGATGTACGGCGTGCCTCGCATGTAGTGCCAGTCCAGCGGATTGGCCGCGGCCGCGCGGACGCGCACCAGGACCTCGTCGTCGCCCGGAAACGGCTTCTCGATCTCCTCGACCTCGAGCACGTCCGGGCTGCCGTAATCGCAGAAAACGACCGCCGTTACCGGGTTCGCCGGCGAGCCGGCGCCAGGCTCGCCGCACTGGTTGTCGGACATCCAGTAGGCGGTGAACAGCACCGCGACCAGGACGACCGGAATCGCGAGGACTGTCCACCCCAGAACCCGCATCAGCCTCATGGTTCTTCCTCAGCTTGATCTTGCCTGTTCATAGTAGACGTCCGGCGCTGACTTCCGCCCTGTCAGGTGAGAGACAGAGCACAACGCAGCGCGTGCGCTCGCACTTCGAGCTCGACAATGGACGTATGAGGATAATCTTCCTCTCGAAAAATGCGCGCCGGCTCGCTGCCCGGATACCGCGGTACCAGGTGGATATGATAGTGCGAGATCGTCTGGCCGGCGCGAATCCCGTTGTTCTGAAACACGTTGAGGCCCTCGGCACCGAACGCCTTGATCACGCCCCGCGCAAGCAGCTGCGCGTGCGCGTTCAGCTCCTGCATCAAAACGTCGTCCAGCTCCAGGATTGTTTCAACATGCCGGTTCGGCACCAGAAGGAGGGCGCCGTGCTCGTACTGAGCGCGATTCATGAATGCCGAAACATCGCTGTCCCGCATCACGAAGGCACATGGGCGGGTCCCCGCGAGGTAGTCGCAGAAGGGACAGCCGTCATGTTCCGGAGTCTCGAACCCTTCCACTCGCTTCAGTTCCGCGTCAGATCGTTGACGACCACGGTCCCGTCCTCCGCGAGTTTCGAGGAAAATATCGTTAACGCATCGACGTCGGCCGTGGTCCTCATGCATCAGATGTTCGGGTATCGAATATCGGATAGCAAGCGGCATGTCTGGTGGGCCATCGACCAAGGGTCCGGCACTGATGGCCTTCGGGGTTGCGTTGCCGCGCCGCACGCCGTGGAGTTACCATAACAAGTGCCTTGCCACACCAGTGTCGCCTTCGTCGTTTCCTACGAGATTGCGATATCCCTACAAGCTGCCAAGCGTCGCCGAATCGCCGAACTCGAGCGGTTCCCGATTCGGCTGCCCGCCGTCCGGCAGGCGATGCAGCGCCACTCGTAACAGGGAGTAAAAGCTCGTCATGTCCGACACCAGCTTCAACTTTATTCCACGGGCATATCGCCCTGAGAAGCCGCGCTCCATCGGCCTGACCGAGATCCGCGGGCCCTACTACTCCACCTACGGCACCCGCCATCTCACCGACGTGCTGGAGGTAGCCGGCCAGTGGATCGACGGCGTCAAATGGGCCGGCGGCTCGTTCGCGCTGCTGCCGAGCGAGCAGGTACGCGCCTTCAGTGATCTCGCCCACGAGCACGATGCGTACATTTCGTCGGGCGGCTGGATCGAGACGGTGCTGCGCTACGGGCCGGAAGCGGTGGAGAAATATCTGGCCGAGGCAAAGGAGGTGGGGTTCGACGTCATCGAGATCTCCACCGGCTTCGTGTCCCTGCCCACCGCGGGCCTCGTGCGCCTGGTCGAACAGGTGAAGCAGGCGGGGCTCAGGCCCAAGCCGGAGCTCGGCATCCAGTTCGGCGCCGGCGGTGACTCCACCGAGGCCGAGCTGGCTGCCGAGGGCAAGAAGGACGTCGGCGATCTGGTCGACCGGGCCAGGCGCGCGCTGGAGGCCGGCGCCGACATCATCATGATCGAGTCCGAGGGGATCACCGAGAACGTGGCCGAATGGAACACCGGCGCGGCCGCCGCCATCATCAACGGCGTCGGGCTGGAGCACGTGATGTTCGAGGCCGCCGATCCGCAGGTCTTCGAGTGGTACATCAAGAACTACGGTAA
>CAZTAE010000361.1:0-2575 GCA_964611535.1 uncultured Woeseiaceae bacterium | reverse complement strand
AATAACGATACGTCTGTATCTGGTTGCCGGATTCGCAGTTACCTCTTTAACAATAAAAAGAGACATTAAACCCCGTCGCGCGAGCTGCGGGGTTTTTTCTTGTGCGCGAGCCACCGCCCCTTGCGCTTGCGCGGTGCAGGGCACGGACGTAGGCTGCCTCCACCCCCGGGAGACGACGCCATGAAACGCCTCACGCTGTTCCTGTGCCTGCTGTTCGTGGGCGCGTGCACGAGCCTCGGCGACTACGTCGAGCACGACGTGGCCCGGCTGCAGGCCGCCATAGAGCAGGGTGACCTTTCGTCGCAGCGCCTGGTGGCCTGGCATCTCGAGCGGATCGAGGCGATCGACCGGAGCGGGCCGGCGCTCAATGCCGTTCTCGAGGTGAACCCCGACGCGCTCGACATCGCCGCCGCCCTCGATGCCGAGCGGCGCCAGGCGGGACCGCGGGGGCCGCTGCACGGCATTCCGGTGATCCTCAAGGCGAACATCGACACCGGCGACCGAATGGCCACCAGCGCGGGATCTCAGGCGCTCGCCGACCACCGCGCCCCCGACGATGCGTTCTTCGTGGCCAGGCTCCGGGACGCGGGCGCCGTCATCCTCGGCAAGGCCAACCTGAGCGAATGGGCGAACTTCCGTTCCACCCGCTCCTCGAGCGGCTGGAGCAGCCTCGGCGGCCAGACCCGCAATCCCTACGCGCCCCTGCGCAACCCCTGCGGCTCATCGAGCGGCTCCGCCGTCGCCGTGTCGGCCAACCTGGCGGTACTGGCGGTGGGCACGGAAACCGACGGTTCGGTCATCTGCCCGGCGTCGATCAATGGCATCGTCGGCATCAAACCGACGGTCGGCCTGGTCAGCCGGGACGGCATCATTCCCATCGCGCACAGCCAGGATACGGCGGGGCCGATGGCGCGGACGGTCAGGGACGCCGCCCTGCTGCTGCAGGCGATGGCGGCCCGCGATCCCTCGGATCCCGCGGCGGCGGACGGGCCCGGCGAGGTACCGGACTACACCGGCGACCTGCGCGAGGACGCGCTGGCCGGTAAACGCATCGGTGTGCTCAGGAGTTACTACGGGGCGGACGGCGACGGCCGGGTGGAGGCCATCCTCGACGAGAGCGTGGCGCTGTTGCGTGCAGGAGGGGCCGAAATCGTCGATCCGGTCGAGATCGACACGGACGGCCTCCGTGACGCGGAGTACGAGGTGCTGCTCTACGAGTTCAAGGCCGATCTCGACAGCTACCTGGCCTCCTCCGGTGCACCGCTCGGCTCGCTCGAGGAAATCATCGCCTATAACAAGGCGCACGCGGAGACCGTCATGCCCTTCTTCGGGCAGGAGATCATGGAGCTCGCGCAAGCCAGGGGTCCGCTGACGGATCCGGCGTACACGGAAGCGCTGGCGACCAGCAGGCGTATTGCCCGGGAAGGCCTCGACCGCGCCCTCGGCGAGCACGAGCTCGATGCGCTCATTGCACCGTCGAACGGCCCGGCATGGATGACGGATCACGTCAACAGCGACCACTTCAGCGTCAGCAGCTCGTCCCTGGCGGCCGTTTCGGGCTACGCCAGCATCACGGTGCCGGCGGGCTACGTATTCGACCTGCCGATCGGCGTATCCTTCATCGGCGGGCCGTACAGCGAACGGCGCCTGATCGAAATCGCCTACGCCTTCGAGCAGGCCAGCCGGGTGCGCAGGCCGCCGCTCGGGGAGCTTCCGTGAGGCACGGGCGCCACGCGAGCCCGACGTGAGCCCGCACTCCGCCGGCGCCCGGCCGGCGCAGCAGTACGCCGCCCTCGCCTGCGGCGATCTTTCGGTCGCGGTGCCCGGCCGTACACTCGTCGACGCCCTCGAGCTCGCGATTCGAGGCGGAGAATTCGTCGCAGTACTGGGCAAGAACGGCACCGGAAAAACGCTGACCCTGCATACGCTGGCCGGCCTGCGTGAGGCCCGGGCCGGCTCGGTCTTCATCGCCGGCCGGCCCGCCGCGTCGTTGAAGCGGCGCGAGATAGCGCGCCACCTTGCCCTCCTGCCCCAGCACGCGGACGACGCATTTCCGGCGACGGTGCTGGAGACGGTCCTGACTGGCCGCCATCCGCATATCCGCTTCTTCGAATGGGAGTCCTCCCGGGACCGGGAGATCGCCCTGGCTGCCCTGGCGCAGGTCGATCTCGCCGACTTTGCCGGGCGCGATATCGGCACGCTGTCCGGCGGTGAGCGGCGCCGCGCGGCGATCGCGGAGGTGCTGACGCAGGCGCCCGACCTGTACCTGCTCGACGAGCCGACAAATCATCTCGATCCGCAGCACCAGCTCGACGTGCTGCAGCTGTTTCGCGCGAAGGCGGACCACGGCGCGGCGGTTCTCGCGACGCTGCACGATGCGAACCTCGCCGTTCGCTTCGCGGACCGTTGCCTGCTCCTGTTCGGCGACGGGCGCTGGACGCTCGGCCCGACCTCCGCGGTACTGGACGACGCGGCGCTCTCCGAGCTCTACGGCACGCCGATGGAGTCCGTCCCCTGGCGCGACCGCACCCTCTTCATCCCCGCGGGCAACCCACCCGCGCATGATTCATGAACC
>CAZTAE010000360.1:0-2587 GCA_964611535.1 uncultured Woeseiaceae bacterium | reverse complement strand
GCCAGACCATTTCGCAACCCTACATCGTCGCCTACATGATCGAGGCACTCGAGCTTGAAGGGGGCGAGAAAGTTCTCGACGTCGGGGCAGGGTCGGGCTACGCGGCTGCGGTCCTGTCGCGGATTGCACGGCAGGTATACGCCATCGAGCGCGTCCGCGAGCTGGCCGAGAGCGCCGCCAGGGCACTGGCGACGCTCGGCTACGACAATGTGGAAGTGCTGCACGGCGACGGGAGCCGCGGCTGGCCGGAGCAGGCACCGTTCGATGCCATCGTGGTCGCCGCGGGCGGGCCGAAAATTCCGAAGTCGCTCGAGCGGCAGCTCGAGATCGGTGGACGCCTCGTCATCCCGACCGGATCCGATCGGCACCTGCAGGCGCTCAGGCGGGTTCGCCGGACCGGCGACGACGAATTCGAGGTCGAGCAGCTGGCCGAGGTGCGTTTCGTTCCCTTGCTGGGGGAAGAAGGCTGGCGGTGACGGCACCGCAACAGCGCTCGCTCGTAGCCCGTATGACGCAATCTGCAGTTCTGCCAAGCTGCCCGTGTAACCCTTACACGCCCGAAGTAATGGTTACACGACGCCTGCACACCGTCGTGAGCGGCGGCAGCGAAGCGATCGGAAGAAGCACGACACCCGGTTTACGGCCGTCGACAGGCGCGCTTTCCGTATCTCGGGCACGGCGCGGCACGGAACTTGTATGCATGCGGCAAGCGCAAACGGTCCGATCGAAAGGAGGATTGCCGTGGAACGAATCGAGAAGTCCGTCGAAGTCAATTGCCCGGTGGACGTCGTGTACAACCAGTGGACGCAGTTCGAGGATCTGCCGAAGTTCATGTCGGGCGTCAAGGAGGTGAAGCAGCTCGACGACACGCACGTGCACTGGCGAGCCGAAGTGTGGGGCAAGGAGAAGGAATGGGACGCGGAGATCGTGGAACAGATTCCCGACCAGCGCATCGCCTGGCGCAGCACCTCCGGCGACGCGCCGAACGCGGGCGAAGTCCGCTTCGAGCCGATCACGAGCGACAGCACGAATGTGTACCTGACGATGGAATACGAGCCTGAGGGCGCGGTAGAAAGCATCGGCGACGCCATGGGAGTCATGGATCGCCAGGTCCAGAGCACGGTGGACGATTTCAAGGAGTTCGTCGAGAGCCGCGGGCGCGAGACCGGCGCGTGGCGGGGCGAGGTGCACGGCGGCAAGGAGGTGCCTCCGTCGTAGCGGCTGTCGGCCTCGCGCGGCGGCGGCAGGTTGCGCCGCCGCCCTCTCACTTCACGTAGGGTAGCGTGCCGAGCGAGGAATAGTGCTCGTTGAGCGCGTCCAGCTTCCTCATCTCCCGCTCCCCGAGCTCGAAATCGAATACCTCGATGTTCTGCTCGAGATGATCGAGCTGGTTGGCCTTCGGCAGCGGCACGACACGACGCTGCAGGTTCCAGCGGATCAGGACCTGCGCCGGCGACTTGCCGTGGTGTCGTGACACGTCGGCGAGCGCCGCATCGTCGAGCCGCGTAGCCCGGGTCAGCGGACTGTACGCCTGGATCACGATGCTTTCCTCCCGGCATTGCTCCAGCATTTCCGCGCTCCATCCGAAGGGGCTCCATTCGATCTGGTTGACTGCGGGCCTCTCGCCCGTCCGCCGGACCAGCGCCTCCAGCTGCTCGAAAGAATAGTTGCTGACGCCGATGTCGTTCGTAAGCCCCTCCTGCCTGGCCCGCAACAGGCCCTCCCACAGGGTCTCACCCACGCCGCGCGACGGCGGCCGATGTATGAGCACGAGGTCCGCATAATCCTGCTCGAGCTCGTCGAGATACCTGCGGGTAGCACGGTAGGCGTCGTCCGTCTCCTCCACTTTCGCCACCAGGTACCATTCGTTGCGATCGACGCCTGCCAACCGCACAGCCTCGGCGATTCCCGGATGGGTGCCGTAGTCGCTCGCGGTGTCGATCATGCGATATCCGAGCTCGAGTGCACGGGCGATCGTCGGTCCCGTGTCCGACGTCAACTGCCAGGTCCCGAGCCCGAGCACGGGCATCTCCCGGCCGGTGTGGAGCCTCAGGTTCGATTGCGGATTCATGCGCCACCTCGCTTGCAACGGTTGCCGGTGCGATTCGACGTTGCAATTTCGGTGCCGCTTTCCTGCAGCAGGGTCCGGCCCGCGAGCGACGCGTGATCGCCCGGGAAAGTCAGGCGCGAGCCCTCTCCTCGCCGGGGGCGCCGATGCCGCTGACCTCCAGGCGCGTGGTCCTTGCGAAGCGGATGTCTTCGGCCGCAAAGCGCGCGTGGATGATCATGTTGATGTTCTGTTCGATGCCGACGTACACGTTGTAGTCCGCGGACAGGACGTAATAGACGACCTCGAAGACCAGCCCCCAGCTGTCATACGCCTTGAAGTGAGCGCGATCGAAGCGCGCGTTCTCCTGGGCCTCGATCGCCTCGCGCATGATGCCGGGGATGCGCTCGAGCTTCTCCGTCGGCGTGTCGTAATCGACACCGAGGGTGAACGCGACGCGTCGCTCGAACATGCGGCCGTAGTTACGGACACGGCTGGTCAGGAGATCGTTGTTCGAGAAGACCAGCTGCTCGCCGGAGA
>CAZTAE010000359.1:0-2598 GCA_964611535.1 uncultured Woeseiaceae bacterium | reverse complement strand
AAATAATCCGGATTGGATGTGTCTGTAGGCTTCATTCGAACTGCGCACCACCTGACTCAGGTGCGATTCGGCCCAGCGCCAAGCTTGTGGCAAGGATAACCGCATCCCGCGGAAAGTAAACCGTTTTTTCAGCGCCTGTCCGAGCGGTGCTTCACCGCCTCAGCGGCCGCGCTGGAACGTCAGTTTTTGACCGGGAACGTTGGGGGTCAGTTTCCCGTCCCGCCAGGCCGGATGCCCGTTCACGACGGTCGCGGCGATGCTGGCGCAAAAGCTGTGGCCTTCGAAGGGCGACCAGCCGCACTTGTAGAGCAGGTTGGGGGCGGCTACCGCCTGCGGCTGCTCGGGGTCGACCAGCACGAGGTCGGCGTAGTAGCCCTCCCGCAGGTAGCCCCGGTCGACGATGCCGAAAAGGTCGGCCGGCGCGTGGCTGGCGCGGTCCACGATGGTCGCGACACTGAGCCGTCCTTCGCGCGCCAGGTCGAACAGGACGAGGAGCGCATGCTGCACGAGCGGCAGCCCGGCCGGGGCGGCGAAGTACGTCCGGTGCTTCTCCTCGGCCGTGTGCGGCGCGTGGTCCGTGGCGATGACGTCGATCCGGCCGTCGTTGACCGCCGCCAGCAGCGCCTCCCGGTCCCCGGGCGACTTGATGGCCGGGTTGCACTTGATGCGCGTGCCGAGATCTGCGTAGCGGCTTTCGTCGAACCACAGGTGGTGCACGCAGGCTTCCCCGGTAATCCGCTTGTTCCGCCGGTGCGCCGCTTCGAAGAGGTCCATTTCCACGGCGGTCGTCAGATGCAGCACGTGCAGCCGTGCGTCGTGGCGCCGGGCGAGATCGATCGCGAGGCGCGAGGACTTCAGGCAGGCCTCCGCCGAGCGGATGCGCGGGTGCTCGGCCATCGGCACGTCCTCCCCGTAACGCGCCCTCGCCCGGGCCTCGTTCTCGCGGATGGTCGGCGTGTCCTCGCAATGGGTCGCGATCAGAAGCGGCGCCTCGGCGAACAATCGCTCGAGCACGCGCGGTTCATCGACCAGCATGTCGCCCGTCGAGGCGCCCATGAATACCTTGATGCCGCAGGCATCATTCACCACCAGCGAGCGAACCTCGTCCAGGTTGCTGTTGGTTGCGCCGAGGTAGAAGCCGAAGTTCGCGCGCGCGCGTCCCGCCGCCGCGCGGTACTTGTCCGCGACGGCCTCGCGGGTCGTCGTCTGCGGCTCGACGTTGGGCATCTCCAGAAAGCTCGTGATGCCGCCGGCCACCGCTGCCGCGGACTCCGTGGCCATGTCGCCCTTGTGCGTCAGGCCCGGTTCGCGGAAGTGGACCTGATCGTCGATCATGCCCGGGAGCAGGTAGCACCCCGCCGCATCGATGACCTCGGCTTTCGCCGGCGTCTTCACGCGAGGGGCAATGGTGTCGATGCGGTCGCCGCGGACGAGGACATCGGCGTCGCGGATCTCGCCCTCGTTGACGAGGCGGGCGTTGGCGATCAGCAGGCTCAGGAGCGTTCCCCGCCTGCCGCGAACCGGTCCGTCGCCGAGACCAGCTCGTGCACGTTGCCGGGTTCGAAAGCCGCGTGTCCGGCATCCGGCACGATGCGAAAGTCCGCTTCGGGCCAGGCGGCGGCGAGCTCCCAGGCCGTGGCGGGCGGACACACGACGTCGTAGCGGCCCTGCACGATGACGCACGGGATGTGGCGGATGCGATCCACGTTGTCGAGCAGGCTGTTGCCCTCGATGAAGCCGCCGTTGACGAAGTAGTGGCACTCGATGCGCGCCATCGGCAGCGCCACGCCCTCGGACGAGAATTTCTTCTCGACGTCCGGATGCGGCAGGAGCGTACACGCGGACGCTTCCCACACGGACCAGGCGCGGGCGGCTTCGAGCTTCAGGTCCTCGTCGTCGCTCGTCAGGCGCCTGTGGTAGGCGGTCAGCATGTCGCCGCGCTCCCGCTCGGGTATGGGCTCGATGAAGCTTCGCCAGCGCTCCGGAAAGAACTGGTTGGCGCCGTCCTGGTAGAACCAGTCGATCTCCTTCCTGCGGATCAGGAATATCCCGCGCAGCACCAGCTCGGTCACGCGCTCCGGGTGCGTCTGCGCGTAGGCCAGCGCCAGCGTGCTCCCCCAGGAGCCGCCGAAAACCTGCCAGCGCTCGATACCGAGCTTGCGCCTGAGCCGTTCGATGTCCTCCACGAGGTCCCAGGTGGTGTTGGCGTGCAGGCCGGCCCGGGGCCGGCTCTTGCCGCTGCCGCGCTGGTCGAACAGCACGATGCGGTAGAGCTCCGGGTTGAAAAAGCGCCGCATGTTCGGCGTGCAGCCGCCGCCGGGGCCGCCGTGCAGGAAGACCACGGGCTTGCCGTCCGGGTTGCCGGACTCCTCGTAATAGATCTCGTGACCGTCGCCGACGTCGAGCCAGTCCGTGTGCCGCGGCTCGATCTCGGGATACAGCACCCGCCGTTCTTCTGTGTCGTTCATGCCGGCATTATGCCTGCGCCTCGCGGCCGCAGGTACCGCAGGGCCGCGGGCACCGTGGCGCTGCTCGGAACTTTCGCGCCTCGCCGCTGGCTAACCACGGGACCGGAGACTGCCGCGCGTGCGCCCCTGC
>CAZTAE010000358.1:0-2604 GCA_964611535.1 uncultured Woeseiaceae bacterium | reverse complement strand
GCGGTGGGCGCGCCCACTCCTGAGGCGTATTGACGTGACCACCCGATACGTGCTCGTACTGGCGGGAATCCTGACGTTGGTCGGGCTTGCCACCTTCATCTACAAGTGGCAGTTCCTCGGCTTCCCGCTCCGGGCGGCGCAGGAGACGCCCACCTGGACCGTCGAGACGACCATACGTTTCAACAGCGGCCCCGGGTCCATCAGTGTCAACCTGCAGATTCCCACGCTGACTCCCGGCTTCGCCACGCTCGACGAATACTCCGTTTCGCGAAACTACGCGTTCGGCCTGAACTACGTCGGGACGGAACGCGAGGCGCAGTGGACGGTGCGGCGCGCAGACGGCCCGCAGACGCTCTACTACCGGATCGTCGTCTACGAGGATCCGGCGAGCGAGCAGATGGACGTCACCCCGCCGCTGCCGATTCCGTCGGTCATCGACGAGCCGTTCCGGACGGCGGTCGAGATGATCGTGGCGGACGTCAGCGAGCATTCCGCCGACCCGGCCTCCTTTACCTCGGTTCTGCTGCGCCAGTTCAACAGCCCGTCCCCCAATCCGAACATCGAGCTGTTGCTCGCGGAGGCGGACAGCCGCTCGGAGTTCGTGCAGATGATCACGACGGTGCTGGCGTCGGAGCGCATCCCGGCGCGGGTCATCCGCGGCATTCCGCTCGAGGACCGGCAACGGCAGGTCGAGCCCGTGCCATGGCTCGAGATACACGACGGCGACCGCTGGCGGTACTTCAATCCCTCCACCGGCGATGAGGGGCTGCCCGACCGCTTCCTGATATGGTGGCGCGGCAGCGATCCGCTGGTGACGGTCGAGGGCGGCAGTAACGTCGAGGTCCGGTTCGCCGTGCAGCGGAACTACATCGACACCATGACGATCGCCGAGCACCGGGCCGAGAGGAAGCAATCGCGGCTGGTGGACTTCTCGCTGTTCAGCCTGCCCATCGAGACGCAGTCGGTGTACAGCGTGCTGCTGATGATACCGATCGGGGCGCTGATCATGGTGTTCATGAGGAACGTCATCGGCATCGACGCGTTCGGGACGTTCATGCCCGTGCTGATCGCGCTGGCGTTCCGGGAGACGCAGCTCGTGTGGGGCGTCATCCTGTTTTCGGTGCTGGTCGCCGCCGGCCTGAGCATCCGCTTCCTGCTGGAACGGCTGCGGCTGCTGCTGGTGCCGAGGCTCAGCGCCGTGCTCATCGTCGTCGTGATGTTGATGCTGGTCATCAGCCTGGTGTCGCACCAGCTCGGCATCGAGACCGGCCTGTCGGTCGCGCTGTTTCCGATGGTGATCATCGCCATGACCATCGAACGCATGTCCATTGTCTGGGAGGAGCGCGGCGCCGGCGATGCGATGCGCGCCGGTGCGGGCAGCATGCTGGTCGCCGTGCTGGCCTACCTCGTCATGGGTCTCGAGTGGCTGGAGCACGTCGTCTTCATGTTCCCGGAGCTGCTCTTCGTCGTCCTCGCGGTCGTCCTGCTCCTCGGGCGTTACACCGGCTACCGCCTGTCGGAGCTCAAGCGGTTCAAGGCGCTGGTGGGCAGGTGATATTCGCGAACCGGAAGTCGCTGCGGGAGGCGGGCATACTGGGCCTGAACGAACGCAACTCCGATTACATCATGCGCCTGAACCCGCGGCGGTTCTTTCCCCGGGTCGACGACAAGGAGCTGACGAAGAAGCTGGCGCTGGAGGCGGGGCTGCCGGTGCCGCAGCTCTACGGCACCATCTCCCACCAGGCGGATGTACGGCGTTTCCGCGAGGTGGTCGCTGACCGCGAGAGCTTCGTCATCAAGCCGGCCCGGGGGAGCGGCGGCGACGGTATCGTCGTCATCGTCGGCCGCAGCAAACGCAAGCGCGACAATTTCAGGCTGGCCAGCCGGCTGATCGTTTCCGGCTACGAGCTCGAGCACCACATCTCGAACGTCGTCGGCGGCCAGTACAGCCTGACGGGGCACCCCGACACGGCGCTGGTCGAGTACTGCGTGCAGTTCGATCCGCTGTTCGCCGACGTCAGCTACCAGGGCGTGCCGGACATCCGGGTCATCGTGTACCGCGGCTATCCGGCGATGGCAATGGTCCGCCTGCCGACGCGCAATTCCGACGGCAAGGCCAATCTGCACCAGGGGGCAGTCGGTGCGGGCATCGATCTCAGCACGGGCCAGACGCTGAACGGCGTACTCGGCAACGACGTGGTGGACGAGCATCCCGACACCGGGGCGCTCATCGCGGGCCTGTATATCCCGAAGTGGGACTTCATCCTGCAGGCGTCGGCCCGGAGCAGCGAGGTGACCGGTCTCGGCTACGTCGGCGTCGACATGGTGATCGACAAGGACCTGGGGCCGCTGATACTCGAGATGAACGCGCGGCCCGGCCTCAATATCCAGATCGCCAACGCGGCCGGCATCATGCACCGCATCCGGCGCATCGACGAGATCTACGACCCCGCCGCCGACGCCGTCACGCGTGCCCGCATCGCCCGCCAGGAATTCGGCGCCGAGCGCCAGACAGCCCTCCCGCTGGAAGACTCTTCCTGAACCTTCGTGATCGCAGGAAGAGGCTGTCCGGGGGAGTGCCTTGATCGTGGAAAACAGGAATGT
>CAZTAE010000357.1:0-2605 GCA_964611535.1 uncultured Woeseiaceae bacterium | reverse complement strand
CGACCCCGTCACCTGCTAGGATCAGCGCAGCGGTTGTCCACCGTCGCCGAGCGCCACCGGCTGCTCGCATACGGTTGCCGATCGATCCGCGACCTCCCGCAGGGACCGAGGCGTTCCGCGCTGGCGGAGGCCGGCTCGCCCGATCGGAGCCCGGATTGTACACACACCGCGGGAATTTCGGGACGGTCGGCCGGGACGGATACTTGCAGCGGGAACCATGCTGTCGGACAGATACAAGAACCTCAACATTCGGGTTACGCAGACTACGGGGTCTCCCAGTGCCCGCACGCTGACCGGAATCGACCATCTTCTGGTCGTTCTTCCGGAGAAGCCGCCCGCGTCCGCGTGGCGCAGCATTCCGCAAGGCGCCAGGCTGCAGGCCCTGATGAAACGGCGCTCGCCGGGGCGCGTTCCCGCCGTCACGACACACCTCAACAACCGCCGCCAGACCTCCATTGCCGTCGCAACCGTTGCGGCAGATGCCGATGCTTTCGAGCAGCTCTCCTTCGCCCGCAAGCTGATCGCCGGCGCGTTGTCGGACAGGGGCTCCTCGCTGGGCATCCGCGTCCTCGGATTCCGCGAGGAACAGGCAGCGGCCCTGTCCGAAAAAGTCGCCGCGGCCGCGCTCGCGATGGCGTTCCGCCTGGAAGACTTCAAGACTCGAAAGGAGCCGCCGCGGATCCGGCAGATCCGCATACTGGGCCTTGACCGCAAGCTGGATCTCGCCCGCACGGAAGCCGAAGCCGCGGGGAACAACCTCGCGCGCTGGCTGACGGCCCTGCCGCCGAACAAGCTGGACGCTACTGCGTACGCCGATCTCCTGCGCGATCTCGCGAAGGAGCAGGGCTGGCAGTACAGGAAGTTCGGGATCCGGGAACTCGAGCGCATGGGCGCCGGCGCCTTTCTCGCCGTCGCCCGCGGCAATGCGGACGACAGCGCGGCGATCGTTCGGCTGCGCTACCGCCCCGACAAATCGACGGAGCGGCCGGCGCTGAGCCTCGTCGGCAAGGGAATCATCTTCGACACCGGCGGCACCAACCTCAAGCCGTTCGTCGCCATGTCGGACATGCACATCGACATGGGCGGCAGCGCGGTCGCCGTCGGCACCCTGCTGGCCATCACGCGGCTGAAGCTGCCCTACGCCGTCGACTGCTGGCTCGCGATCACGGAGAACCGCATCGGCCCGACCGCCTACAAGTCGCAGGACGTGGTCACGGCGCTGAACGGCAAGACCATCGAGGTCGTGCATACGGACGCCGAGGGACGCATGGCGCTGGCCGACACGCTGGTGCTGGCCTGCCGCGAGAACCCGGGCCTGGTGATCGACTACGCGACGCTGACAGGCGCCTGCATCAACGCCATCACGCGCCGCTACAGCGGCGCATTCACGAACCGCCCGGACTGGCACCCGATCCTCAAGCGGACCGGGCGGGAAAGCGGCGAGCGCGTCTGGCCTTTTCCCCTGGGGAAGGAATTCCTCGCGGACCTGGAAAGCGAAACCGCCGACATCAAGCAGTGCACGCCGGATGCCGGCGGCGATCACATCCTCGCGGCGACTTTCCTCAACGAATTCGTGTCGAGCGAAATCCCGTGGATACACGTCGATCTCAGCGCATCGAAGCTGAAAGGCGGCCTTGCTCAGATACCGACCGATGTCACCGGCTTCGGCGTGCGCTACAGCATGGCGCTCCTCCTCGACCAGGAGCTGCCGACGCCGGAAGCGCGCGAAGCCTCCTCGGAGAAGTCCGGCCAGAGCGCCTGAGCCGCCGCCGGTCCAGGGACCCCTGCCGAAAGCTCCCGCACCTCGCATCGCGGCACCGACCTGCGCTCAACGGTCCAATATGTACTGCACGTCGCAATCCTTCGCCGGTCGATCTGTTATGGTCAGCGTGTGAGCACTCCTTACTCCATGGCAGAACGCTTTCGCGGGTTCCTGCCGGTCGTCGTCGACGTCGAGACCGGCGGCTTCAATCCGAAGACCGACGCGCTGCTCGAAATCGCCGCAGTGCGGCTCGAATTGCTGGACGGCGTCATGAAGCGCGGCAACACCGTTCGCTACCACGTCAAGCCGTTCGAGGGCGCCAACATGGAGCCCGCCTCGCTGGCCATCAACGGCATCGACCCGAACCATCCGCTCCGGCCGGCGATCGACGAGCGCGACGCCCTGCAGCGCGTGTTCCGCGACACAAGGCGCGCGCTCCGCGAGCACAACTGCACCCGAGCAATCCTCGTCGGCCACAACTCGTCCTTCGATCTGGCCTTCCTGAACGAGGCGCTGCTGCGCACCGGGATCAAGCGCAATCCGTTTCATCCGTTCAGCAGCTTCGATACCGCGACGCTCTGCGGCGTGTGCTACGGGCAGACGGTGCTGGCGCGCGCCGTGCAGGCGGCCGGGCTCGTCTGGGACGAGAACTCGGCCCACTCCGCGGCTTACGATGCGGAGATCACCGCCGACGTCTTCTGCGACATCGTCAACCGCTTCCGACCGGTGTTCGAGTCGATCCGGATACCCGGCGACCCGCAGCCGGAGGTCGGCCCGGAGACGCTGCCACAGCAATCGCTGGGGGCGGACAGCTAGCCCCGGGTGGACGCGGGCGACTGCGCG
>CAZTAE010000356.1:0-2611 GCA_964611535.1 uncultured Woeseiaceae bacterium | reverse complement strand
GGAAAGCATCCTGCTGCTCGAGGACGGGCACTGCCTGCGGGACCACGCGCTCGCCGCCTGCAGGATCCGCGGCACCGAGAAGATCAGCCGCTTTGCCGCGACCAGCCTGCTGACGCTGGTCGAGATGATCGACGCCGACCTCGGCATCACCTACCTGCCCGAAATGGCCGAGGGCTCGGCGCTGCTCCGCAACACGCGGGTGAAGCTGCACCCGATCGGCGACAGGAGTTACCGCACCGTCGGCCTCGCCTGGCGCAAGGGCAGCGCGCGGGCGGACGAGTTCCGGCTGCTGGGGGAACTCCTCAAGGAGCGTTGCGCGCCCCGTTAGACGGCGCCCGCGTCGTTCACCGAGACAGGCAGGCTCGAGCCGCGGCAGCGCGATTCAAGCCCGCGCCGGCAGGCCGCTGAAGACTTCCGCCGCCGCGTGCCGTTCGCCCTCCGGCCGCGTCGCGCCGGCCTCGAACCACTGCAACTCCCGTCCCAACGCCGCCGTTCTGCCGACGAAGAGGATAGCGGGCGCGGCGATGCCCGCCGTTCGTGCATCCTGGCCGAGCTCGCCGAGAGTGGAATGCAAGACGCGCTGCCGGCCGGTGGTGCCGTTCTCCACCATTGCCGCCGGGGTACTGCCGGGAAGCCCGTGCTCCAGCAGCCGCTCCGCGGTGGTACCGGCGCTGCCGGCGCTCATGTACAGGGCCAGCGTCTGGCCGCTTCCTGCCAGCGCGCGCCAGTCGGGCGCCGTCCGCCCGTCCAGGGTGGCGGTGCCGAAGGTGACGCTCGCGCTCATGCCGCGCATCGTCAGCGGAATGCCGGCGTACGCGGCGCAGCCCAGGGCGGCGGAGATGCCGGGCACGATCTGGTACGGCAAACCGGCATCTGCCAGCGCGCGCGCCTCCTCGCCGCCGCGGCCGAAGATGAACGGGTCGCCGCCCTTGAGCCGGCAGACGCGCTTGCCCTCGCGCACGAGCTCGACCAGCAGGCGGTTGATGCCGTCCTGCCGGTCGCGGGGTGCGCCGGGCGCCTTGCCGACCGGAACGAGCTCCGCCTCCTTGCGCGCGAAGTCCAGGACCTCGGGCGTGACCAGCCGGTCGTACAGGATCACGTCGGCCTGTCGGATGAGCTGCTGGGCGCGGAGGGTGACGAGTCCGGGGTCGCCCGGGCCGGCGCCGACGATATAGGCCTCGCCCGAGGGCTCCGCCTGCGGCACGACGCGGTGTATCAGCGAGCGGCGCGCCAGGCTTTCCGCCTGCCGCTCGCGATCGGCCAGCACGTGGTCCGCGATCGGCCCTTCGAAGAACTGTTGCCAGTATCGCCGCCGCTCACGCGCCGTCGCGAAACTCTGCTTCACCGCATCGCGCCAGCGCCCGGCGAACGCCGCCAGCCGCCCGATGCGCGGCGGCAGCCACGCCTCGATCTTCGACTTCAGCTGCTGCGCCAGCACCGGCGCGTTGCCGCCGGTGCCGATCGCGACGACGACCGGCGAGCGATCGACGATCGCCGGCATGATGAAGGACGAGGCTCGATTGTCGTCGACGACGTTGCACAGCACGTTGACGGCATCGGCCGCCTGCGCGACGGCCCGGTTGACGCGCGGATCGTCGGTCGCCGCGATGACGAGCCGCATGCCCTGCAGGTGTCCGGGTTCGAAGGCGCCGGCGACGTGGGCGATCCCGCCGCTCTCGTGCAGCTCGGCGAGCGCCTCTCCCAGCTCCGGCGCCACCACCGTGACCCGCGCGCCGGCACGCCGCAGGAGCGCCACCTTGCGGCCGGCCACGGCGCCGCCGCCCACGACGAGGCAGCGTTGCCGATCGAGATTCAGGAATACGGGTAGCTGGTCCAAAGGCTCGTCCCACTGCGACGGTTGCACGATATCCCCGGCAGGCGCGCGGGAAAAATAGATAAAGCGTCTACGCGCATAACGCCGCGGAATATCGCGGCCGGCCCGGGATTTGACATTGCCGCGGCGAAAAGGCATATATCAAAGGAGCCATGACGGAAGTCTCTGAAAAGTACGCAATGTGTTGCTGCCGGCTTCATCGGCGGCACGCGGTTCTCGCCTGACGTAACAGACGGCGCAACCGGATCACCAAAAGCCGCCCCGACACACGTTTGGGCGGCTTTTCTTGCTTTTGGCGACCGCCCTTTGCGAGCCGGCGGCGCGGGAGAGGTCGATGACCTTCAAGCAACTGAAATACCTGCTGGGCGTGGTGGACAACGGGCTGAACATCACGACCGCGGCCGAGCGCCTGTATACGAGCCAGCCCGGCATCAGCAAGCAGCTCCGGCAGCTCGAGAAAGAAGTCGGCGTGCAGCTTTTCTCACGCAAGGGCAAGAGCCTCGTCGCCCTGACGCCTGCCGGGCAGACGGTGGTCGAGTATGCGCGCAAGATCCTGCGGGACGTCGACAACATCCGCAGCCTGGGCCAGGAGCTGACGGCGGAAGAAGAAGGTGTCCTGTCGATCGCCACGACGCACACGCAGGCGCGTTACGTCCTGCCGGACGTCGTGCGGGAATTCCACGAGCGTTATCCGAACGTCAACCTCGAGCTGCACCAGGGCACCTCCGAGCAGATCGCGACGCTCGTCGCCGACAACCGCGTCGACTTCGCGATCGC
>CAZTAE010000355.1:0-2613 GCA_964611535.1 uncultured Woeseiaceae bacterium | reverse complement strand
CACTGCGCCGCCGGCGTCGGCATCTGGGGCTGGGCCAGCAACGATCAGGGCCACGAGCCGGACGTCGTCATGGCCTGTGCCGGCGACGTGCCGACGCTCGAGACGCTGGCGGCGGTGTCCATTCTTCGGGAGCATTTCCCGGAGCTGCGCGTGCGCGTCGTCAATGTCGTGGACCTGATGACGCTGCAGCCGCCGAGGGAACACCCGCACGGCCTCACCGACCGCGACTTCGACAGCATCTTCACGCGCGACAAGCCGATCATCTTCGCCTTCCACGGCTATCCGTGGCTTATCCACCGCCTCACCTACAAGCGGACGAACCACGACCACCTGCACGTGCGCGGCTACAAGGAGGAAGGTACAACGACCACGCCTTTCGACATGGCGGTCATGAACGACCTCGACCGCTTCAACCTCGTGCAGGACGTCATCGACCGCGTCGAGTCCCTTTGGCCCGTTTCGGCTTATGCAAAGCAGGCGATGCAGGAGAAGCTCGTCGAGCACAAGCAGTACGTGCACGAGCACGGCCAGGACCTGCCGGAGGTGCGGAAGTGGGAATGGGGCGCCCGGCACGCTGACGCCGTCGGGGTGACCCAATGACCGAAGGATCCGCAAAGGCCGGCAAGCACGGGACGCGGCGCCTCGCTGTCGTCAACACGGGTTCGTCCACGTTGAAGCTCGCCTCCTTCGACGCTTCCGCGGACGGCGTGCGGAAATGCGCGTCGCAGACGGTCGAGTGGGAATCGCCGGAGGCGATGGACGACACGGTCAGGCAGGCGCTCGAGGAGCTGGACGTGGCGCCAGCGATGCTCGGCCACCGGGTCGTGCACGGCGGCGAGCACTATGCCGAGTCCGTCCGGATCGACGAGGAGGTCGAGAAGGCGCTCGAGGACCTGGTGCCGCTGGCGCCGCTGCACAACGAGCCCGCGCTCAAGGCCATACGCGTTGCGCGCGAGGTCTTTCCGGATACGCCGTTCGTCGCGGCCTTCGACACGTCGTTCCATTTCCGCCGCCCGAAGGCGTCGATGCGCTATGCCCTGCCGCGCGACTGGGACGACGAGCACCGGTTCCGGCGCTATGGCTTCCACGGCATCGCGCACGAGAGCCTGGCGCATTCGTATGCGGAGGCGTGCTCGATTGCCGCGGAGGAAGTAAACGCTGTCACGCTGCAACTGGGCTCGGGCTGCTCCGCCTGCGCGATCCGGAACGGCCGCTCCCTCGAGACTTCCATGGGCTACACGCCGCTGGAGGGTCTGGTCATGGCGACCCGCTCCGGCAACGTCGACCCCGCCCTGGTGCTCAAGCTCGTGCGTGCCGGCGTCGATCCCGACGAGATCGAGGAGCGACTGAACCGCGACTCCGGCCTGAAGGGGATCGCGGGCAGCGGCGACATGCGGGAGATCCTGGCGGGCGACGTGCGGGGCGATCGTCGTGCCCGGCTGGCGCTGAAGGTCTTCCTGCACCGGCTGGTGCTGGAGATCGGCGGTTTCCTGACGCTGCTGGAGGGCGACGGCGCCATCATCTTCGGCGGCGGCATCGGCACGAACTCGCCCGAGGTGCGGGCCGGTGTCGCGGCAGGGCTCGCGGCCTGGAACGTGGCGCTGGATCCCGCCAGAAACCTGAAGAACCGGCCCGGCCGGATCTCCCGGGACGGCAGCCGTGACGTCTTCGTGTTCGAGACGCGCGAGGAGTACATGATCGCCCGCGACATGAACGAGCGCTATGCGGACCTGTCGAATTGATGGAGGAGGAACGCCATGATGAGACTACGTTCTGTTGCCGTCCCGCTGCTCTTGCCCGGCATGCTCGCGCTGTACGGCTGTACCACGATCGATACGGGCGCGCATTACGACGAGACGAACGATTTCGGTGCTTACGAGACTTTCTCCTGGGTCGATGACGAACCGTACGTGCGGGGTGACGGTGAGGTACAGGTCAGCCCGCTCACGCACCGGATCATCCGGGAGGCCATCAGGAGCGAGCTGGAACGCCGCGGATACACGTACACCGACGACCGCAACGATGGCGATTTCGCGATCGCCTACACCGTCGGCACGCGAGAACGCCTCTCCGTCGATCACTATCCGGCCTACTTTCGCGGCGCGTGGGGCTGGCACGTGCACGGCAGCCATTACTACGTCCACGAATATCGCCCGCACTCCTACACGCGCGGCACGCTGAGCGTGGACATCTTCGACGTGGAGTCGGGACAGCCGGTGTGGCACGGCTGGGCCGAGAAGACGATCACGGAAAGCGATCGCGAAAATCCGCGCGAGCCGATTCAGGAGAGCGTCGCGAAGCTCTTCGAGGAGTTTCCTCGCTGAACGGTCAGCCGGCTCCATCTGTTGTTCGCCGTGTCCGGCGTAACGCTCGGCTCAACGGCCGAGACTACTCCATCGCTATCGTCACTTTGCCTCTGGCGTGGCCTTTTTCAAGGTAGCGGATGGCCTCGGGGACTTCGCTCAAGGTGTAACGCCTGTCGATGACCGGCGTGACCTTGCCCGCCTGCATCAGGTCGGCCAGCATGTTGAGGTCGTCCTGGTTCAGGTGGGCGAGAAACGGCTCGAACTGCTGGCTCACGAACGGCGAATAGATCATCGCCTTGATGGGACC
>CAZTAE010000354.1:0-2625 GCA_964611535.1 uncultured Woeseiaceae bacterium | reverse complement strand
GCCATGCTGCGGCAGCAGGGCTTCACCGAGTGCGTGCACGAGCACCTCGTCGACGACCGTGACGTCCTGCGGGAAAGCCTTTACGTGGCGCTGGCTGCCGCCGACGTGCTGGTGCTGAGCGGCGGCGTGTCGATGGGCAAGGCAGACTTCGTACCGCAGGTGCTCGGCGAGCTCGGCGTGACCGTCGTATTCCACAAGATACGTCAGCGGCCGGGACTGCCGATGTGGTTCGGGACGGGGCCCGACGGGCAGTCGGTATTCGCCCTGCCCGGCAACCCGGTGTCGACGCTCGTCTGCTGCCGGCAATACGTGCTGCCCGCCCTCCTGCACGCGAGCGGCCGGGAGCCGGACCGGGGACAATGGGCGCTGCTCCTCGAGGACGTGACGTTCACGCCGGACCTCACCTGCTTTCTGCCGGTGAAGCTCACGAGCGACGTCGACGGCGTCCTCCGGGCCCGCCCGGTGCCGACGAACACGTCGGGCGACTTCACGTCCCTGCACGGCACCGACGGCTACGTCGAGCTCGAGCGCACGCGATCGCGGTTCCCCCAGGGGTCGCCGGTGCCGCTGCATCGCTGGGCCACGCCCTGAACCGGACGCCGGCGGCGGGCGCTATGCTGCAATCGCTTCGTATTGGCCCTTCGAGGCGGGATCGGGCCAAGCCTGGGCGCGCTAGCGCTTCATTGCCTCGAAGAACTCGGTGTTCGTCTTCGTGTCCTGCAGCTTGTTGAGCAGGAACTCGACCGCGGCCAGCTCGTCCATCGGATGCAGCACCTTGCGCAGTACCCACATCTTCTGCAGCTCGTCCGCTTCGGTCAGGTACTCTTCCTTGCGCGTTCCGGAACGGTTGATGTTGATGGCCGGGAAAACGCGCTTCTCGGAGATGCGGCGATCCAGGTGGATCTCCATGTTACCGGTGCCCTTGAACTCCTCGTAGATCACCTCGTCCATCTTTGAGCCGGTGTCGACGAGGGCCGTCGCCAGTATCGTAAGGCTGCCGCCTTCCTCGATGTTGCGTGCCGCGCCGAAGAAGCGCTTCGGGCGGTGCAGGGCATTCGCGTCCACGCCGCCCGTGAGCACCTTGCCCGAAGACGGCACGACCGTGTTGTAGGCGCGCGCCAGGCGCGTAATCGAGTCGAGAAGGATGACCACGTCCTGCTTGTGCTCGGTCAGGCGCTTCGCCTTCTCGATGACCATTTCGGCCACCTGCACGTGCCGGCTCGCCGGCTCGTCGAAGGTCGAGGACACCACTTCGCCGCGCACAGTGCGCGCCATCTCCGTCACTTCCTCCGGCCGCTCGTCGATGAGCAGCACGATCAGGACGCACTCCGGATGGTTGGCCGCCAGGGCCGAAGCGATGTTCTGGAGCAGCATCGTCTTGCCCGCTTTCGGCGGCGACACGATGAGGCCCCGCTGGCCCTTGCCGATCGGCGACACCATGTCGATGATGCGCGCGGTCAGGTCCTCGGTGCTGCCGTTGCCCTGCTCCAGCTTGAGCCGGTCGCGCGCAAAAAGCGGCGTCAGGTTCTCGAACAGAACCTTGCTTTTCGCGTTCTCGGGGCCGTCGAAGTTGATCTGGCCGACTTTCAACAGGGCGAAGTAGCGCTCGCCGTCCTTCGGCGGCCGGATCAGGCCGGAGACGGTATCGCCGGTCCGCAGGTTGAACCGCCGGATCTGGCTCGGCGAGACGTAGATGTCGTCCGGCCCCGCGAGGTACGAGCTGTCGGCGGACCGGAGAAAGCCGAAACCGTCCTGCAGTATCTCGAGCACGCCGTCGCCGTAGATGTCTTCGCCGTTCCTGGCGTGCGCCTTCAGGATCGAAAAGATGATGTCCTGTTTGCGCGAGCGCGCGAGATTGTCCAGTCCGAGCGATTCCCCCAGCTCGACCAGCTCCGAAGCCGGCCGTGTCTTCAGTTCCGTCAGGTTCATGACGTTTTTGCTGAGAGCGAGCTGCTCCGGTGGAATGACTTCGAGACCGGCGTCGTCGTCCGGATATTCCTCGGACGGACCGCGCCGGCGGCGCCGGCGATTCCCCTGCCCGTTGGAACTTTTCGATTTAGCCGACTGCTTCGGACGGCTGCGTGTCTGATTACCCAAGTATCCTCTCACAGATTGGTTTCCAAAAACTCGGTCAGTTGAGACTTCGACATTGCCCCCAGCTTCTGCGCTTGCACGGCTCCGTTCTTGAACAACATCAGTGTCGGGATGCTGCGGATACCGAACTTGGGCGGCGTGTTGGGATTTTCATCGATGTTCAGCTTTGCGACGGTAAGGCGGTCTGAATACTCCCTCGCTGCCTCTTCCAGCAACGGCGCGATCATCTTGCAGGGACCGCACCATTCAGCCCAGAAATCCAGCAATACCGGCTTTTCCGACTGTAAGACGTCCGCTTCAAAGCTTCCGTCACTGGTGTGGACGATATTGTCGCTCACCGGCTGTTACCTCCAAGATCGACTGGTACGAATGAGTCTGGTTTTGTCCGCTCCGGGCCCCGGGACCGAACGACCACTGCAAAACGGATGACGCTGCCTGTCTAATCAGGCAATATGTCGCAGCTTTATCGCGGCTTCTCTTGGATTTCGTTGATGGCGAAACTGGCAGGTGCGACGATTGTCGCGTCGATAT
>CAZTAE010000353.1:1299-2629 GCA_964611535.1 uncultured Woeseiaceae bacterium | reverse complement strand
GAGGCCGCGGAGCTGCACTGGCGCATCGGCGTGCCGCTGTCGACGGTGATTCTCGCCATCCTGGCGGTGCCGCTGAGCCGCAGCCAGCCCCGGCAGGGCCGTTACGGGCGGCTGGCGATCGGCCTGCTGGTCTTCATCATCTACTTCAATCTCCTGAGCGCGGGGAAGGCGTGGCTGGAGAAGGGCAGCGCGCCGGTCGAGGCCGGGCTCTGGTGGGTGCACCTGCTGATGGGCTCGGCGGCGGTCGGCCTGCTGGCGCTGCAGAACGGCCTCTACCAGCGCCTCAGGCTCAGGGTACGGCGGTGATGGGCGTCCTCACCGCCTACCTGATGCGCACGATCCTGCTGAGCACGCTGCTCGTGCTCAGCGTGCTGCTCGCGCTGGCGGCGCTGTTCGAGTTCATCGGGCAGATCGACGACGTCCAGGGCAACTTCACGCTCGGCTCGGCGCTCCTGTATGCGGCGCTGAGGCTGCCACAGCTTTCCTTCGAGATGCTGCCGGTCGCGGTACTGATCGGCGCCCTGCTGGGCCTCGGGAGCCTGGCGACCGGCAGCGAGCTCGTCGTCATGCGAACGTCGGGATACTCCGTGAGAAAGCTCGCGGCCATGGTGGCGGTGTCGGGATTCGTGCTGCTCGTGATCACGGCGCTGATCGGCGAGTTCGTCGGGCCGCCGCTGGACTACTTCGCGCGCAACATGCGCAACGAAGCCCGCTTCGGGCAGGAAGCGAGCGACGTCGCCAGCCCCGCGTGGATCAAGGACGGCCCGGTCATCCTCCACCTGGAGCGGGTGAACACGGAGTTCGAGTTCGGCGGCGTCTACCTGTTCCGTTTCGGCGACGATCGCCTGCTGCGCTCGATCGCACGGGCCGAGAACTCCGGCATCGACGACTCCGATCGCTGGGTCCTGGAGAACGTTCGGGAAACGCTGTTTCTGGACGGCCGGGTCGAAGCCGTGGAGCGGACGGTGGCCGTGGAGGACTTCGGCCTCAGCAGCGAAATGCTCGGCGTGACGCTCGTGAAGCCGGTGAGCCTGTCCGCGCGCGGACTCCTGGCTTACATCCGCTATCTCAAGAGAAACGGCCTCACCGCCGAACGCTACGAGACCGAGCTGTGGTCGCGCGTCGCCAGAACGGCGACCGTGATCGTCATGCCCGTGCTCGCCCTGGCGTTCGTCTTCGGCTCGTTCCGCTCCGCCGGCCACGGCGCGCGCCTGATCGTCGGTGTGCTGATCGGTCTCGGTTACTTTCTCGCCAGCGAAATGCTCGCGAGCTCGGGGCAGGTATTCGACCTGAACCCCGCCATCGTCGCCTGGGTGCCGTCCGCGGCTCT
>CAZTAE010000353.1:0-1199 GCA_964611535.1 uncultured Woeseiaceae bacterium | reverse complement strand
TCGGGGTCCACGAGCTGCCACCAGAAGCCGGCTCCGGCCGGCAGCCACGACAGGATCGCCGCGAGGAAACGCAGGCTGGCCCGCCACAGGCCGGGCTTCCGTCCGTCGGGCGTCTCGATGAGGACGCGCCAGGCCTGCATGCCGAGCGTGCGCCCGTAGCCCGCCCAGAACCCGGTGAAGAAAGCGTACAGAATCAGCAGCATCGCCAGCCGGTACCAGGGATCGCCGGCGGCGACGTGCTCGCCGCCGCGCACCGCGATGAACGGCAGCGTGCCGAGCATGAGGAGCGCGGCGGCGAGGAGCGCGTCGTAGACGATCGCGCCCAGCCGTCTGCCGAGGCCGGCATTCTGGCCTCGCGGGCTCACAGCCGCTGCGTCGCCGCCCGCTGGCCGCTCACACGGAACCGATGAAGTCGACCATCCGCTCGCGGGTTGCGGCATCCGGCAGCGGCCCGAAACCGGCGCCGAGGTTGTCCGCCATGTGCCGCGGATCGCTGGTCGCCGGGATGACGCAGGTGACGGCCGGGTGGCTGACGATGAACTTCAGGAAGAACTGTCCCCAGCTCTCGGCGAACGCCGCCGCCCAGTCCGGCACCTCGCGGCCGCGCACGGCACGGAACAGCCGGCCGCCCATGTACGGGCGGTTGATCAGCACGGCGATGCCGAGCTCGCGCGCCAGCGGCAGGACGCGCTCCTCCGCCTCGCGCTCCCCGAGCGAATAATTGATCTGGATGAAGTCCGGCCGCCTTTCCCGCATCAGCCTTTCCATCGCGGGCAGCGCGCTCGCCCGGTAGTCGGTGACGCCGCTGTAGCGGATGCGCCCGGCATCCTGCCATTCGCGGATGGTCTCGAGGTGCACGTCGAGGTCCCGGCGGTTGTGCACCTGCATCAGGTCGATGACGTCGGTGTGCATGAGCTCGGCCGACCGGCGCATCTGGCGCTCGCCGGCGGCCTTGCCGTCGGTCCAGACCTTGGTGGCGAGGAACAGGCGCTGCCTGTCGATGCCCGCGTCGATGAGCTCGCCGACGACGGCCTCGGCGCGGCCGTACATCGGCGAGCTGTCGATGACGCTGCCGCCCCTGTCGATGAGCATGTCCACGATGCGGCGGCGGACCGCGAGCTCCTCGGGCTCTCCCGGCACGTCGAACACCTGCCAGGTCCCCAGCCCGATGACGGGCAGCGCCTCGCCGGAGACCGGAA
>CAZTAE010000352.1:0-2632 GCA_964611535.1 uncultured Woeseiaceae bacterium | reverse complement strand
GACGACACGTTTGACCGGCGTGCCGGTACGGATCTCGGCTCCGTGCCGCCGGGCCGTCTCCGCCAGCGCGTCGCTGACGGCGCCCATGCCGCCGGCCGGGAGGTCGAACCGGCCGTGGCTGCCGGCCAGCCGGTATAGCAGGGTCAGTATCGTATTCGGCGAGCGCGGGCCGAGATGCGTACCGAGGACCGCGTCGAGGCTGAGCGCGCCGCGCAGCAACGGGTTGTCGAAGCGCTCCTCGACCTCGTCGAAGATGTTCATGCCGATGAGCCTCAGGAACTCGCGCATCTCGGCGCGGCCGAGGCGGCGGAGGTCGAAACCCAGGCGCGCGAGCGTGAGGTAATCGCCCTTGCCGCCGTTTGCGAGGCGCGGCGGCGGCTTGTTGAGATAGGTCGCCAGCAGGTCGGCGAAGCGCGTCATGCGGCGATGGAATTCGCGGTAGCTCGCGCGGTCGGCGTCATCGACGCCCGCGACGTCCGCGCCGGTGTAACGCACGTGGTTGCCGTCAGGCGAGAGCGAGATCGTCTGCAGGTCGCTCGCCGCCTTGTCGATCTTCAGTTCCAGGTCCTTCATGACCTCGGGTTGCAGCTGGTAGAGCAGGTGTGCGCCGGCGGAGACGGAGTAGCCGTCGGCGAACGGTCGTGTGACTGCCGCGCCGCCGACCTGTGCGGCGGCCTCCAGCACGAGCACCTTGCGGCCCCCTTTCGCCAGCAGTGCCGCGCAGACCAGTCCGTTGTGGCCGGCGCCGATCACGATCGCATCGAAGCGCTCAGTCATCGCCGAAATTCTCCGGCACGGTGTTGCCGCGCTTCAGGTCGATGAGGATCTCCCGCGCGGCATTCGCGCCGGGCGCGGCCATGACGCCGCCGCCCGGGTGGGTGCTCGAGCCGCACAGGTAGAGGCCGCCGACCGGCCCGCGGTACTGGGCGAAACCGGGCACCGGCCGATTGAAGAGCAGCTGGTCCATGGTCAGCTCGCCGTGGAAGATGTTGCCCTCCGACAGGCCCGCCTCGCGCTCGATGTCCTCCGGCGTCCGCACCTCCACGTGCAGGATCAGGTCCTTGAAGTCCGGGCTGTAGTTCCCGATCTGGTCGATCACCGTCTGCCCGAACGCATCCCGTTCCTCCGACGTCCATTGGCGCCCCTCGATTCGGTACGGGCAGTACTGCACGAAGCAGCTCATGAAGTGCTTGCCCGGCGGCGCCATCGTCGGATCCGTGACGGTCGGAATGACCATGTCGACGTAAGGGTCCTGCGACCAGCGGCCTTCCTTCCAGTCGTCGTAGGCGCGCTCCATCCGCTCCATCGAGTCGATGAAGTGCATGTCGCCGTCGAGGAGCGGGTTGTCCTTCGGCAGGGCGGGAAATGTCGGCATGCCGTCCAGCGCGATGTTGAGCTTGCCGGACGAGCCGCGGATCTTGAAGTTCTGCACGCGCTGGCGAAACTCCGCCGGCAGGTCCTTCTCGTCCATGCACTTCAGGAACGTGCGCTTCACGTCCATGCCGGAGACGACGATCTTCGCGTCGATCTCCTCGCCGTTGGTCAGTGCGACGCCTTTGACGCTGCCATTGTTGACGACGATCTGCTCGACGCCCGCGTCCGTCCGGAGCTCGCCGCCGTAGGACTGGAAGGCCCCGGCGATCGCTGTGGACACTGCACCCATGCCGCCACGCGCGTAGCCCCAGGAGCCGACGTTGCCGTCCACCTCGCCCATGTAATGGTGCAGCAGGACATAGGCGGTTCCGGGGGAGTGGATGCCGAGTGCGGTACCGATGATGCCGCTGCCCGAGAGCGAGGTCTTGATCACGTCCGTCTCGAAATACTCGTCCAGGTATTCGGCGACGCTCATGGTCCAGAAGCGGATGGTCTCCAGCATCCGGTCCTCGCCCATGTCGAGGAAGCGGCGGCCGAGGTGTGCCAGCTCTTTCAGGTCGCGCGGCCGGAACGAGGTGGGATCGGGCGGCGTGCGCAGCAGGAAGTCGCGGATGAAACGGCACTGGCGCATGACGTCGGCGGAATAGCGCTCGTAGGCGTCGGCGTCGTGCCGGGAGAAGCGGGCGTATTCGCGGTGCGCGATCTCGGGATCCCAGTACGAGCCGAAGTAGCCGCCGTCTTCGAGAAAGGTCACGCCTCCGCCGTAAGGCGTGATCTGCAGCCCGTGGCGATGCAGCTCCAGCGCGCGAAAGATCTCCGGGCGGAGCAGGGAACAGACATAGGAACAATTGGAGTAGATCCAGTCCTTGTAAAGGTTGCGGCTCACGGCGGCCCCGCCGATGTAGTCGTTCCTCTCGACGCAGAGGACGTCGAGCCCCGCCTTGGCGAGAAACGCGGCATTGGTCAGGCCGTTGTGTCCCGCTCCAACGACGATGGCATCGTAGCTTTTCATCGAAATCGGCAACGCTCAGGTTTTGGCATGACAGCGAAGGCCGTGGCCGCCTGCCCCGGCAGCCGCGGCGATCGCGGCACATTCGGTTCGTCGCTAGGCGCTGTGGACGCGGCTGCTGTCGGTGGGCAGCTTCTTCAACGTAATGTCCACCGCACGCTGGAATTTGTCCAGAGTTTCATCCAGACATTTCACATCGTGTGCCTCGCACATGAACCAGGGCTCGCGCGAATCCGGCTCGACCAGAAT
>CAZTAE010000351.1:0-2634 GCA_964611535.1 uncultured Woeseiaceae bacterium | reverse complement strand
TCATGCGCATGCTGTACCGGCTGCGGCTGGCCAACCAGCGCTGGCGGATCTACACGACCATGCTGATACGCGAGAACCGCTGGCGCGCGATGCGCTACAGCTTCGACGAGGGCCTCATCGATCTCGCCAAGGGCACCGTCGTGCCGTTCGGCGAGTTGCTCGACGAGCTGATCGACCTGACCGCGGAGGACGCCGACGCGCTGGGCTGCACCCGCGAAGTGGCCTCGCTCAGGGAGATCCTGCGCCGCGGCACCAGCGCCCACCGCCAGCTCGAGGCCTGCGCGCGGGCGGAAAAGGCCGGCGCGGGGCAGGAGGAGCGCCTCCAGGCGGTCGTCGACGCCCTGGTGGCCGATACGGCTGCGGACCTCTGAGCCCGCCGCCCGGCGCGGCACATCATGCCCCGGGAATGCGGCACAGGTCGCAGCATCCGGGCCTGTGCGCCGATAGCATTCCGCGATGCTTGAACTCCGTCACATTCGCGCATGATCGCGGCGCCGAATCCCCTCGTGCCGGCCGTATTCGGGCTGGCGGCGCTCGCCTACGCCGGCCTCGCGATTCACGTCTACCGCACGACCTCGTCGTCCGAGTCGAACACCGTCAGCTATTTCCTGTTCCTGCTCGGCACGATCATCGCGGGCGGCGCCTTCGGCTATGCCGCGGACGACCCGAAGCTCTACAGCGCCGGCTTCGTGCTGCGATTCTTCAGCGACGGCTTCCTGCCCGTCGTCCTGTTCCTCGTCTACCGCGAGTACACGACCGGCAGGCCGCCGGCGGCACTCCTCGCCGCACTCTGCGTCGTCCCGGTGACGACGACGGTCCTCGCCATCAGCAACCCGATGCACGAGTTGCTGTGGACTTTCGCGGAGCTCGAGGCCGGCACCCGCTTCCCCACGATGACCGACTCGTCCTGGTTCCTGCGCGTGCACGGACCGTTCACGTACCTGCTGATTGCCTACACCGTGCTGGCGCTCGCCGCGCGGCTGCCGACGATCGCGCGGGCGCACAGGCGGCAGGTACTGTGGCTGATGGTCTGCGCACTGCTGCCGTACATCCCGAGCATCGCCCGGCACCTCGTCGGCCCTCTGCAGATCGACTTCCCCTTCACGTCGCTGACCCTGACGCTGGCGCTGCCGTTCTACTGGTGGGCCGCCGTCAGGCAGCGGATCTTCCAGTTCAGTCCCGTCGCCTACCAGACGATCCTGGAGCACCTGCGCGACCCCATCATGGTCGTCGACAACCGCCACCGGATCGTCGGTGTCAACGAGGCGGCGCAGCGGCTCCTCGGCCGAAGGGAAAGCCAGCTCGTCGGCGAAGAGCTGACCGCGCTTCTGCCGGAGGCGAAGTCGGTGCTGCAGCACAACGACAGCAGCGACAACCTGACGCAGACCATCAGGATGCACACCGATCGCTACTTCGAGCTCTCCAGCGCGCCGCTCCGCGGACCGTCGGGGCAGGACCAGGGGGCGGTCGTGGTCGGCCGCGACGTCACGGAGCGCATCCAAACGCTGCGCGCGCTGGCCGACAGCGAACACCTGATCCGTTCCCTGATCGAGAACTCCTCCAACGGCATGCTGCGGTTCGCGCGCGACGATGACGACCCGGCGCGCAAGTTCCGCTGCGTCTTCGCAAACCGCGCCGCCGAGGTCTTCCTGGACAGCGGACCGGGAACGCTGGTCGGCATGCCGCTGGAAAAGCTCGAGCCGCTCGAGCCCCGGCGGCTCCTCGAGCGGTTCAGCGGCCGCGAGGAGGCGGGCGGCTGCGTCAGCTACGAGGTCGCGGTGGAGAACTCGGCCGAGGAAGTCTGGCTGCGCATCGTCGGCGAGCCGGTGGGCCGCGACTTCTCGGTCACCCTCATCGACATCACGCAGCGCAAGCACAACGAGGCGAAGATCCTGGAGGACGCCCTGCGCGATCCGCTGACGGGCGTGCTGAACCGGCGCGGCTTCGAGAGCGAGGCAGCCGGAACCATCGCCGATTGCGAGTGCGGCGCCGTCCTGTACCTCGACCTGAACCACTTCAAGGCCATCAACGACCGCTTCGGCCACCAGGCCGGCGATGCCCTCCTCAAGGCCTTCGGCCATCGCCTCGAGTTCTGCCTGCGCCCCGAGGACATCCTCGCGAGGCTCGGCGGCGACGAGTTCGCCATCGTGCTGCCGAACGTCTCGGTGGAAGACGCGAAGCACGTCGCCGAGCGCCTGGTCGAGACCGCGTCCGAGGCCTACATCATCCAGGGGCAGGAGATCGAGTGCGCCGCGAGCGTCGGCATCGCGCTCATCCCGACGCACGGCAACGACCTCTGGACCCTCGTCAGCATTGCCGACCAGGCGATGTACAACACCAAGTCCATCAGCCAGGCCGAAGCGGACAACGACCGCGCCGCCTACGTCGAAGCCTCCATCGCCTCCTGACCGCCACGTCGCCGCAAGCAGCGGCAGGATCAGCCGTTCCCATCGCCGCCGCCGCAAGCTTTATCCATGGCGCGACGCCCGCCAATGCGCCCGGTGAATCAACGGCGCTTCATCCATGGCGAGTGCGGGGGTCGCTGCGGAGCTTCGACCGGGGGGTGTCCTTTTCAGGACCGCCGTGAACCCGTCCATGGGGGTGGGGCCTGCAGACGGTTCCCCGATCGCCGCG
>CAZTAE010000350.1:0-2643 GCA_964611535.1 uncultured Woeseiaceae bacterium | reverse complement strand
GCGCACGTCGCGCTTCTGACGGCGCTGGAGGAATACCTCGAGCATCCGGAGATCGCGATCATCCGGGGCGAGCCGGACGAGATGGCGGCGTGGCGCGAAGCGGTGTCGAGGATCTACGCGCCTCGGCGGCTGGTCCTGGCGATACCGGCAGCGGCGGAGAACCTGCCGGGCGCGCTCGCCGAGCGCGCGGCCCGGGCCGGCGAGGTGGTGGCCTACCGCTGCGTCGGCAGCCGCTGCTCGCTGCCGATCACGAGCCTGGACGAGCTCGCGGCAGAGCTCAGCGAATCCGGATAGGCGCTACATAGCGCTACATATCGGGATTGATCTCGTGGATCAGGTCGAACTGGCCGAGCACAGGCTCCCATTCCGGAGCTTCTGCTTCCCTGTACGGTGCGCCCCTGCCGCCCCAGACCGCGGGCAGCGCTAATACCGCGGAATCGGGTCGAGGTCCGGGTTCACGAACTCTGCGCGAGCCTCTGCCGAGAACAACAGCTCCGCCGAGTAGTGGGTCATCATGATCCGGCTGTCCAGCATCCTCGGATTGCTGTCAATGAAGGCATCGGCCGACGGAGCCGCCTTCGAGTTCTCCATGAAATGCCTCACCGCGAGGATCCACGCCCGCGTCATCGTCTCATGGTATTTCGAGGCCGGGATGTCGTTGTGCTGCAGGAAGTTCAGCAGGGCAACGCGCATCAGGTCGGTTGCAGTGTCCACATCCCGCTCCGCCAGGTACGTGTACGCCAGGCGCAGATGGGCGCGATGGTCGAACTCCGCGGGTGCCATCCGGCAAGTTTCAAAATCCCTGCGGAAGCATCGATCGTCCTCGGAGAGCAGATGTTTCATGTTCATTCCCCTGGCCAGCGATGGTCACAAAACGTTCGGGCGCACCCGATGATGTACTCGCTTGGCCGAACTCGTATCCCGGCTGCTGTCCACATATCGTACATCACCCGCCGCCACTTCGGTCCCGGTGCTCTCACGTCAAGCCAGCGCTAAAACTCGACAGTCGGGTCCGGTTCGTAGAAGACGCTGAGAGACTCACCTGTGGCCGCGAGCCCCTGGTTTATCCAGGCGACCGCGTCTTCGTTGATCTGTGGCAACAGCGAAACTTCAACGGTGAACAACGCGACGAGGCCCACCCAGTACACCGGATGCACGGCGCCCCGCGTGAGCCAGTCATAAGCGATTCCGACCATGATAAAGAGACTGCAACCGAGCACGCCCGCCGGCAGCGACAGAGGATGAAAGCCGCTCAGGTACAGAATCAAGCGAAAAAACCCGGCCCCCAGCCCGATTGCGCTTGCTACCACGATGAGCCGCTTGTGGGACTGCAGCCGGTTCTTCATGGCCATACGGACGGCGGCCGCATAAAACAAAACAAACAGAAGCAGATTCGACAGGATCAGCGGGCCATAGAGCAACCAGACCTGAGGCGCTCCGTCGCGCATCGCCTCCTCCACGCGGACGGTAAGCACGAGGATGCCTGTCAGCGTCATTACGACGACCAGCCCCAAACTGAGCCGGCCCAGGCTCATGTGCAGGCGCCTTCTGCCCTCCCTTATCAATATTGCCTGGACCGGGAACAGCAGGTACCACAGGAAAAAGGACCAGCCGTGCAGGTGCAGGGCGAACCCTGCCGGAGGATACGAACCGCCGATGATGGGCCCGAAGTACGTGAAAGAGAATCCGGCAAAGCCGGTCGCGCTGATCAGGATGGCAAGCGCGGGATAGAAGACGTGATCTCTACTTACCTGCGTCGTGCGGATGCTCTTCGCCAGTACGCTCATCCCGTCCGATCATCCAGGTGACTGCGACAGTTGCATAGCATGGCTACTCGTCGCTCATCGGAAGTCCGCGGAGGCCCGCTCCGTGGCTCCGTACATTATTCACGAGCGCGCATTTGATGTTGCTCCATGATCTCAGCCCAGTCCTCGGCCGTGAGACTTGGCGGCGCCTCTCCCTCTTTGAAGCCCACGCTGCGAAAGAATTCCGCCATCTCGGGCTCAGGAAAAATAAACAGCATTGTCGCTCGTTCGTCACCATGTGCCTCCACTCCATGCCATGTCCCCGGAGGCACAAACATCGTCGTTCCAGGCTCGACTTCGACAGTGCGATCTCCCAGAGTCAGTCGGGCATTTCCCTCGTGAATGAAAATGATCTCCTCGTAACCATCGTGGCTATGCACGGGAATGGCGCTGCCCGGCGGTAGCGCCTCGCTACCCATGAAGAGTTCTTTCGCTCCTACGCCGTCTGATGTCGTTTTCAGCAACACATAACGCCCGCCGTACATCAGAAGCTTTTCGCCTTCTTCGGCTTGCAGGATGGTCGGGCTCGGACGGGAATGTTCTGCGACATCCGCGTCGGCATGATGATGCGAGTCGTCCAACAGTGCACACCCAGATGGAAGAAGCAGAACAGCAAGTGTTACCGCGTTTCGCATCAGTTTCTCCTCGATGGTTTGATAGATGCCCAACGACTCAGCTCACCGGCGCAGATAAAACTGGCGCGCGCGTTGCACGTGCAAGGATAGAAGTCTGGTAAAGCTCCGTATCTGTTGATGTGACTCAGCTTGCTGTGATCGGTGGCGGCCGCTGAAGGGCGGTTTTTCTGCTGATGCGGGTGGAGCTGCAACCCGCGTTCCGC
>CAZTAE010000349.1:0-2647 GCA_964611535.1 uncultured Woeseiaceae bacterium | reverse complement strand
TCGCGGGGGCTCCTGGAGGGCGATACGGCGAAGCACGTGCGACAGCTGCTCCGCGAGCGCCAGCTGCTGCCCGTCAAGGTCACGGAAGTCGCGCCGCGCGCAACACGCGGCCAGCGCAAGCTGTCGATACGCCGGGGCCTGTCCGCCGGCGAGCTGGCCCTGGTGACGCGGCAGCTCGCCACGCTCTCCCAATCCGGGCTGCCGCTCGAAGAGGCGCTGCTCGGAGTCAGCCAGCAGAACGAAAATCCGCGGGCGCAGAGCATCCTCCTCGGCGTCCGTTCCCGGGTCATGGAGGGCCATACGCTGGCGGACGGGCTGGCGGATTTCCCGCACGCGTTCCCGGAGCTGTACCGCGCGACGGTGGCCGCGGGAGAGCAGTCCGGCCATCTCGACGCCGTGCTCGAGCGGCTTGCCGAATTCACCGAATCGCGGCAGGCCCTGCAGCAACAGGTCCGGAACGCGCTGATCTACCCGATAGCGCTGGTGGTCACCGCCGTCGCCATCATCAGCTTCATGCTGGCCTACGTCGTGCCGAAAGTCGTCGACATCTTCGAAAACTACGGCCAGCAGCTGCCGATACTGACGCGCGTCATGCTCTGGACCAGCGAGTTCCTTCGCGACTACTGGATAGCGCTGATCCTGGCGATCGCCGCGGCGGTGTTCGGCCTGCGGCGCCTGCTGAGAAGGGAGAACATCCGGCGGCGCTGGCACCGCCTGCTGCTGCGGCTCCCCGTCATCAGCCGCCTCACCCGCGGCATCAACACTGCGCGCTTCACCCAGACGCTCAGCATTCTCGCGGGCAGCGGCGTGCCGATCCTGGAAGCGCTGCGCATCGCAGCGCAGGTTGTGGCCAACCTGCCCATGCGCGAAGCCGTAGAGGAAGCATCCCTGCGGGTGCGCGAGGGTTCCATGATCAGCCGGTCACTGGCGGCAAGCAAGCTGTTTCCGCCGATGACCACGCACCTGATCTCCAGCGGTGAGGCGAGCGGAAGACTCGAGGAAATGCTGCAGCGCGCAGCGACGAATCAGGAGCGGGAAGTGGACGGACTGATCGCGACGCTGCTGGGCATCATGCAGCCTCTTCTGGTCATCGTGATGGCGGCGATAGTCCTGCTGATCGTGCTGGCGATACTCCTGCCGATATTTGAACTCAACAACCTCATCGGCTGAGCCGCACCCGCCCAAGCTCCGGATTTACGGTGCTTTTTCGGCTGCTTCAAAACTGTCTATCGCTATGTTGCACGGCCTGTTCTTTCGCGGTATACAGGCGACAAAACGGCCGACACCGAGCACTTCCGGAGCAGGGGCATGAAGCGCATTTCTTCGCCGGCAGTGACTTGAGCGGGCGGCGATCTGCGCGAGGACCGCAGTGATGCAGGTGAAAGTTGATGATGCAGGCATGATCGACGACGACGAAGCAATCTCCGACGCCGACGACGATGACGACGTAGAGCTGGACGACGACAGCGCCGACGAGGATACGGTCGTCTTTTCGACGGAGAAGGGATCCGACAACGTCGGCGACGTATCGGTGGAAATCAACGTGGAGGAGCTTCTCGCAGAGTTCGAATCGTTGCAAAGCACCGACGTGGCGCGGCGAAAGGAGATTCGGCGGCGCCTGGAGGAAATCCGGGAGCAGCGGGAGGCCATGAAGGAACTCGAGGATACCTTTTCGTTCGATCTGAATGACGATGATTGACGGCCGCGGCGGGCACTCAGCGGAAGTTCCGGGACGGGACATGAAGCTCGCCGAGCAGATGGCTGAGATCGAGCATTCGTCTTGCGATCACGTGGATTACTTTCCCTTCGATCTGTAGTTCGCCGTCGACGCCCATCAACCGCGCCCCCAGAAGCGCGCCTCTCTGCATCTCGGCGGTTTTCTTCCATACGATGAGATTGACGTGGGCGGACTCGTCCTCGAGCGTCACGAAGGTAACGCCACTTGCTGTCCCCGGCCGCTGCCTGGTGATGACGAGGCCTGCCACCCGCACCGGCCGGCCGCTCGGCATGGCCGCAAGGTCCGCGGCCGGAACGTAGCCCTCGTCGTCCAGCCGGCCGCGCAGGAGCGCCATCGGATGCCGCTCCAGCGACAGCCCGAGGCTGCGATAGTCCGCGACGATGTTCTGCCCCTCGGAGGGCTTCTTCAGCATCGGCGCCGCCTCGTAGCGCTCCAGTGAGGCAAAGAGCGGCGTCGGCTCCTCCGCGCCGGCCACCGTCCAGCGTACCTTGTGCCGGTGCCCGTCCAGCGACTTCAGCGCACCCGCGGCCGCGAGCGCGCTCAGGTCCTTGCGGTTCAACCGCGTTCTCTCGAGCAACTGCTGGATACTCTCGTAGACACCCTGCGCCCGTTCCCCGCCAACCCGCCTGCCCCCCGTCTCGCTGAGGCCCTTGACGAGCCGCAGTCCGAGACGCAGCGCGGGCTGGCCGTCCCGGCGGCGCTCCAGGCTCGAATCCCAGGCGCTCGAATTCACGTCCACGCGGCGCACCTCGACGCCGTGGCGTTGTGCGTCCCGCACCAGTTGCGCGGGCGCGTAGAAGCCCATCGGCTGGCTGTTCAACAACGCGCAGGTGAACGCCGCCGGCTCAAAACGTTTCAGCCAGCAGGACACGTACACGAGCAGGGCGAAACTCGCGGAATGCGATTCGG
>CAZTAE010000348.1:0-2657 GCA_964611535.1 uncultured Woeseiaceae bacterium | reverse complement strand
TCCTGTCGAACAGGCGCGAGCCCCGCTCGTCGTAGAAGAACTTGGGCGACAGCGTTTTCGGAAAACGGCCGAGGCCCGCGACGATCTCCCGCAGGCTTGCCGCGCCGCTCTCCGCCTGCTCCGTGAGCGCCGGGCTTTCGGCAGCCGCGTCCGACATCAGGCGCCTCCGTCCTTCGCCAGACGGATGCCGAGGAATTGCCAGCGGGCGTCGGGATAGAAGAAGCTGCGGTAGCTCGGGCGCACGTGGTCGGCCGGCGTGACGCAGGAGCCGCCGCGCACCGTCATCTGGTTGCACATGAACTTGCCGTTGTATTCCCCGAGCGAGCCGGGCAGGGGGCGAAAGCCGGGGTAGGGCGCATAGGCGGAGGACGTCCACTCCCAGCAGTCGCCGAAGAACTGGAGGCTGCCGGCCTGGGCGGCGGCGGGATGCCACCAGCCGGATTCGACGAAGTTGCCGGGCAGCTCAGCGGCGGCCGCGGCGGCTTCCCACTCCTGTTCCGTCGGCAGGCGCGCACCGGCCCAGCGGGCGAACGCATCGGCCTCGTAGTAGCTGACGTGAGCCACCGGCGCGGCGAGGTCGAGCTCGCGCACCCCACCCAGCGTGAACTCGCTCTCCAGGTCCTCGTTCCAGTAAAGCGGCCGGCTCCAGCCACGCTCGTTGATCGTCGCCCAGCCGTCGGACAGCCACAGATTCGAATCCTCGTAGCCGCCGTCGCGGATGAACGCCCGGAACTCGCCATTGGTGACGAGGCGGGAACCGATGCCGTGCTCGTGCAGCAGCACGCGGTGGCGCGGCCGTTCGTTGTCGAAGCTGAAACCCTCTTCGTCCGCGCCGATCTCGCACAGGCCGGTGCGCCCGGCGATGAACCGGTGCGGCACGACGTCGCCCGCGGGCGGCATCGCCAGCGCCGGATTGACCGCCGGCCTGAGCGGGTTCACCGAGAAGACGTGCTTGATGTCGGTCAGCAGGAGCTCCTGGTGTTGCTGCTCGTGATGGATGCCGAGCACGGTGCGTGCTTCGATATCGGCGTCGTCGTCGCGCTCGCGCAGCAGCTCCTCCATCGCCGCGTCGACGTGCCTGCGGTAGTTGACGATCTCGGCCGTAGCGGGCCGCGTCAGCATGCCGCGGTCCGCGCGCCGGTGCATGTCGCCGGCGGAGTAATAGTAGGAGTTGAAGAGGTAATGCCAGGCGTCGTTGTAGCGCACGTAACCGGGCGCGAACGGCTCGAGGATGAAGCGCTCGAAAAACCAGGTGACGTGCGCGAGGTGCCACTTGGCCGGGCTGACGTCCGGCATGGACTGCACCACGAAGTCCTCGGGCGACAGCGTGCCGCAGAGCGCGAGCGTGGCTGCGCGGGTTCTCAGGTATTTTGCCGAAAGTGACGCCAGAATACCGTCGGACCTGACGGCATCCTTTGTGCTGACCATTGGAGTGCCCCCGGATACGGCTGAAACGGGCGTGGGAAGACCCGCTAGGGAATGTACGTCTGACCTCCGAAAGGGTACGCGATGCGCCTGCGAAATGCACTTCTGCGGGTCGCGCCGCGGCTGTCCGCCGCAAATGTCGCGGCAGGCCTTACGGTATCGGCAGCTCCGTCGTCTTGCGCACGGTGCGTATGGCGACGCTCGAGTTCACGCGTGCGACTCCGGGCAGGCGCGTCAGCGATTCGTTGTGGACCCGCTCGAAATCCGCCATGTCGGAGACGACCACCCGGAGCAGGTAGTCGAATTCGCCCGTCATCAGGTAGCACTCCATGACCTCGGGGAGGTCCTGCACGGCGGCCTCGAAGGCCGCAAGCTCGCTCTGTTCCTCGCGGTTCAGGGCGATGTGCACGAACACGTTGCCGGCCACGCCGGCCTTCTTCTGGTTCAGCAGGGCGACGTAGCGCTCGATGAGGCCCGCCTGCTCGAGCGCGCGGACGCGGCGCAGGCAGGCCGACTCCGAGAGGCTGACCCGGCCGGCCAGCTCGACGTTGCTGATGCGCCCGTCGCGCTGCAGCTCGGCGAGGATCTGCTTGTCGTAGCGGTCCAGTGGCATGGCAGGAACTTGCGCAAGATTGGGAGGAAGTCACATAAACTGCCACAGAATCGGCGCAATGTCACTGATTCAGCAAGCAGATTGCGCCAACCGCCGGCTATTCTTGTTGATCGGTGTCGTCCGGGAGAGTCGCCATGAAGGTCGGTGTACCCAGGGAGGTCAAGGTTCTCGAGTACCGCGTCGGCATGGTGCCCGCCGGTGTCCGCGAGCTGGTGCACGACGGCCACGAGGTGATCGTCGAAGCCGGCGCCGGCGAGGGCATCGGCGTGACCGACGCCGATTACGAGGAAGCGGGCGCGAGGATCGTCGCGTCGCCGAAGGACGTCTTCAGCCAGGCGGAACTGGTCGTCAAGGTCAAGGAGCCGCAGCCCGCCGAGTGCGAGATGCTGGGCCCGGACCAGATTCTGTTCACCTACCTCCATCTCGCGGCGGACCCGAAGCAGACCGAGGCGCTGGTGAAGTCGGGCACGACTGCCATCGCCTACGAGACCGTGACAGCCTCCGACGGCTCGCTGCCCCTGTTGACGCCGATGAGCGAGGTTGCCGGACGCCTGTCGATACAGGCCGGCGCCTACGCGCTGCAGAAGGTGAACGGCGGACGCGGCGTGCTGCTCGGCGG
>CAZTAE010000347.1:0-2664 GCA_964611535.1 uncultured Woeseiaceae bacterium | reverse complement strand
GAGATGGAGGAGCTGGACGCGCTGGAGTCGCTGCCGCGCTCGATCGTCGAAGAGGGCGCGGAAGAGGACGAAATCAGCGGCGATGCTCCGGCGGATGAGGAAGCCGGTGACGCCGATAAAGCTGACGCCAGAGCCGTGGCGGACGACGAGACCCCGACCGACAGCGAATCCGCCGCACAGGACGGCGAGTCAACGCCGAGGGTCTTTTTACGATCGTAGAGCCAGCCGCTAACCGGTAAGGCGAGGCTTGGCGGTGTAGCCGGCAAATCCCAGAAATACCAACGCTGCGCGATTCAGGCGCACCATGTCTTCATCATCCAATCGCCCGAGTCGCCTGCCGACCCTGCTTTTCGGCACAGTGGTCAACTTGTCGACCATCAGACGACAGGCGACGGTGAGGCCATTCCGTTCGTTCGGTTCGACCTCCAGACGAAACAACGGAGCCGGTGTGGGATCAGTTGTAAAGGCGCAGACCGTTATCGAAACCGTGGCATCGAGGCGATCGTCCTGCAGAATGACTACGGGACGCGGTTTACCGGTATAGGCGCCCCCACCGGAGACCGTCCAGATTTCGCCGCGTCTCACGTCCCGCCCGGATCAGAAATCTCATCGATGAACTCCTGGTCCTCCTGCTCCTGACGACTCCTGGCTACGGCCAGAGATTGTCGATGAGCCTCGGATGCAAACGACTTCGAACGGACGTCCGGAACCCAGATCTGGATCGGTCGTAAACCTGCCGCGCGAAGCGCCGCACGATGCTTTGCTACCCGATCGGAGGTGTTTATGCGAGCCATTGGCTGTTCCTGCATACGTTACATGTAACATTATGTCTTCACGCTATGTTACATGCAACACCTTTCCTCCGCCCGGGGAGTTTTTGAGTATTTGCCGGAGTTTTACGCGCTCGAACCTTGGCCACCACGCGAAACGACGGCAGATGTTATCGTCTGTCCGAGCTGGCCGTATCGGCTATGGAGCTGTCGGCAGCTCATTTCGCCCTCGCGTACGGATACGTTTCCTTTGTCAGTCGATCCCGAATCCTACGAACCCCGCCCGGACCTGCTGCGCGACCGGGTCATCCTCCTGACCGGCGCCAGCGACGGCATCGGCAAGGCGCTGGCGCGCCAGTGCGCGGCGCTCGGCGCGCGCGTCATCCTGCACGGCCGCAACACGGCGAAGCTCGAGGCCGTATACGACGAGATCGCCGGCATCGAGGCCGCGCCGCGGCCGTCGATCGCCGTGCTCGACCTTGCTACGGCCGACGGTGACGCCTACTCCTCGCTCGGCGATCGCATCGACGAGGAGTTCGGGCGGCTGGACGGCCTGGTGCAGAACGCCGGCATCCTCGGGCAGCGCCTCTCGATCGAGCAGTACGATCCCGCCGAATGGCAGCGGGTCCTGCACGTCAACCTGACCGCGGCGTTCGTGCTGGCGAAAGTCTGCCTGCCGTTACTGAAGCAGTCGGAAGATGCGTCGATGGTCTTCACGACCAGCGGCGTGGGCCGCGTCGGCAAGGCCTACTGGGGCGCGTATTCCGTGTCGAAGTTCGGCATCGAAGCCATGTCGCAGATCCTCGCCGCCGAGAACGAGCACGTGCCCTTGCGCGTGAATGCCGTGAATCCGGGGCCGACGCGCACGGACATGCGCCTGGAAGCCTACCCGGCCGAGGATCGCGACAGGCTGAAAACGCCGGACGAGGTGCTGCGGCCGTTCATCTTTCTGCTGGGGCCGGACAGCCGCGGCGTGACGGGGGAAAGCCTCGACGCGCAATAGCGGCTGATCACACCTCCGCGGAGGTGCGGTCGGGTTCCTCCTCGAAGGAATGTTCTGCGGCCGTGGCGCCCTATCCTCTTGCCCGTCTGTCCTGTCGGACCCTGCGACGGGCTCGCGATCCTGCAGGACGCGATGCTGGCTGCGGCATGTCCATACCCGCAGCGGCATACAGCGAACGCACCTGAGCCGGGGTCAGCGCCTCGTAACGCGCGCGGCGCAGGTGCCGGGGCAGTTCCAGCGGGCCGTAGGCGGTGCGGATCAGGCGCGTCACCTCGAACCCGAGCTCCTCCCACAGCCGCTTCACTTCCCGGTTGCGCCCCTCCCGCAGCGTGACGATGAACCAGCGGTTGGCGCCCTCCCCGCCCTCGCGCTCGACGCTCCCGAATGCGGCCGTGCCGTCCTCCAGCTCGATGCCGTTGCGCAGCCGGGTCAGGTCGGCGGCGGACGGCGAGCCGTGCACCCGCACGGCATAGCGGCGCATGAGCTCCGAGGAAGGGTGCATGAGCCCGTTCGCCAGCGCGCCGTCGGTGGTGAAGATCATCAGCCCGGTCGTGCTCATGTCGAGCCTGCCGACGGCAATCCATCGGGCGCCGTGCAGCTTCGGCAGCGAATCGAACACGACCCGGCGGCCTTCCGGATCGGAGCGGGTGGTGATCTCGTCGCCGGGCTTGTTATAGATAATGTGCCGATGCGCCCGGTGCTGCAGCTTCATGGGCAGGCGGCGGCCGTCCAGCGTTATGGCCTCGTTGCCGGTGATGGCCTCGCCGAGCTGGGCGATGCGCCCGTCGATGCGCAGCCGGTGCTGGCGGATCCACTGCTCGATCTCGCGCCGCGAGCCGTGGCCGGCGGCGGCGAGCACTTTCTGAATACGTTGCGGCACCTTGCGGTCGT
>CAZTAE010000346.1:0-2675 GCA_964611535.1 uncultured Woeseiaceae bacterium | reverse complement strand
CGAGAGCCCTGTTCGAACATCGCGTTAGCAGTATATCGTGAGGCCAAACCTCAAGATTGCCGAGTTGAACATAATCGCCAACACCGCAAATCCTTGCCGGCGTAGCCAAGCGAAGCGAGCCACCGAACCGGGCCACCGGGGGCGCCGTTATTCATGAACGATTGACTTTGCGGCAGGGGAGGCAGACCCCGGGGGGAGGGCCTTTCAGGGACGCCGTGAACCCGTCCCTGGGGGCTCTGCGCAAAACATCCCTGTTTTGCACAGCCCTGAAAGGCCCTCCCCCCGGGGTCTGCCTCTGCCCACCGGCGTGGCGTTCATGAATAACGGCTCTGGCGGGTTCGGGTTAGCTGTCGCGCCAGTTGCCGAGGGCGGCGCGGGCGGCGTCGTTGGCCGGGCGGGCGATGAGGGCGTCGCGGCTCAGGCTGATCTCGTAGCGGGCGCCGTCGGCCATGGGCACGTAGGTGCCGGAGCCGTAGTAGGCGTCGATGCCGGGCGTGAAGGCGGGGAAGCGCCGGGCGATGCGCCAGACGTCGATCGCCGGGCCGGTGGTGAGCTCGTGCACCGTGCGTGGCGATGTGCGCTCGCGGCCTATGTCGCTGTAGCGGCCCGACAGGCGCTCGAGCCGGAAGACCGGGTCGAGCCCGAGGATGGTGGCCGGAGGCTTCCAGGACACCAGGCGGGCGTCGAGCTGCCATTCGTCGCCGCGCAGGACGTAAATGCGGTCCTGCTGTCCGGGCGTCATGAGGCGGGCCTGGTATTCGTCGATTGCGGTGCGTCGGAACTCGATGGTCGAGACGACTCTTTCGGCGGTGAGGCGCTCGTAACTGTAGTAGCTCATGGCGAGGATCACGGCCGCGAAGGCGAGCGCCGAGGAGCAAGCGCAGCCGACGCCGGCGCCGCCGGCGCGGAGCAGCCGGCCGCGGCGCATGGAGCGCACCGTGCTCACCAGGAAGAGGATCGCGAGCAACGCGAAAATGGCGGTCAGTGCCGTCAGTACGCCCATAACGCCCCTCACTGTGGCTCAAGGGAAAACGGCAACCGCGGCTCGCGGGGCCGCAATGCACCCGCTCGAGTCCTGCGCCGGAACGCTAGCCTGCCGCCAGCCGCTTGTACCGGATGCGGTGCGGCTCGTCGGCCTCACTGCCCAGGCGGCGCTTGCGGTCTTCCTCGTAGTCCGCGTAGTTACCGGCGAACCACACTACACGGCTCTCGTCCTCGAAAGCCAGGATGTGGGTCGCGATGCGGTCGAGGAACCAGCGGTCGTGCGAGATGACGATGGCGGAGCCGGGGAATTCGAGCAGCGCCTGCTCCAGCGCCCTCAGGGTCTCGACGTCGAGGTCGTTGGTCGGCTCGTCGAGGAGCAGGAGGTTGCCACCGGCCTTCAGCATCTTCGCCAGATGCACGCGATTGCGCTCGCCGCCCGAGAGCAGCCCGATCTTCTGCTGCTGCTCGGCGCCGCGGAAGTTGAAGCGGCCGACGTAGGCGCGCGACGGCGTCTCGTAGTTGCCGACCCGGATCACGTCCTGCCCGTCGGAGATCTCCTCCCAGACCGTTTTGTCGTCGTCCAGGCTGTCGCGGGACTGGTCGACGCTCGCGAGCTTGACGCTGTCGCCGAGCCGGATGGTCCCGGAGTCCGGCTTTTCGCTGCCGGTGATCATGCGAAATAGCGTGGTCTTGCCGGCGCCGTTCGGCCCGATGACGCCGGCGATGCCGCCGGCCGGCAGCGAGAAGCTCAGGTCCTCCATGAGCAGCCTGTCGCCGAACGCCTTGGAGACGCTTTCGACCTCGACCACGACGTCGCCGAGCCGCGGGCCTGGCGGGATGTAGATCTCGTTCGTCTCGTTGCGCTTCTGGTACGACGCCGAGGATATTTCCTCGAACTGCTTGAGGCGCGCGCGCGATTTGGCCTGGCGGCCCTTCGGATTGGCGCGCACCCACTCGAGCTCGGCCTGTATCGCTTTCTGCCTCGCCTTCTCGGTCTGCTGTTCCTGCGCGAGCCGTGCCTCCTTCTGCTCGAGCCAGGAGGAATAGTTGCCCTGCCACGGAATGCCGCGGCCGCGGTCGAGCTCCAGGATCCAGCCGGCGACGTTGTCCAGGAAATAGCGGTCGTGAGTCACGGCGACCACGGTGCCGGCATACTCCTCCAGGTAGCGTTCGAGCCAGGCGACCGATTCGGCGTCGAGGTGGTTCGTCGGCTCGTCGAGCAGCAGCATGTCGGGCGCGGAGACCAGCAGCCGGCAGAGGGCCACCCGCCGGCGCTCGCCGCCGGACAGGGTGCCGACGTCCGCGTCCCAGGCCGGCAGCCGCAGCGCCTCGGCGGCGACGTCGAGCTTGCGGTCCAGCTCCCAGCCGCCGGCGGCCTCGATGGCGTCCTGCAGTTTCCCCTGCTCCTCGAGCAGGGCGTTCATCTCGTCATCCCCCATCGGCTCGGCGAACTTCATGCTGACCTCGTTGAAGCGGTCCAGCAGCGCCTTCATTTCCGCGACGCCTTCCTCGACGTTCCCGCGCACGTCCTTCCCGGGGTCGAGCTCCGGCTCCTGGGGCAGGTAGCCGATCCGGATGCCCGGTTGCGGCCGCGCCTCGCCGTCGAATTCGCGGTCGATACCGGCCATGATTCGCAGTAAAGTGGATTTTCCGGAGCCGTTCAGCCCGAGCACGCCGATCTTCGCGCCGGG
>CAZTAE010000345.1:0-2679 GCA_964611535.1 uncultured Woeseiaceae bacterium | reverse complement strand
GCCCAGGGCTTCGGCGTCTCCGAGCCGAAACGCGTCACCCGCGCCGTCGCCTGACACTCGGCCAGCGCCGTCACGCGCGTCCTCGCCTGACATCCGGCTGCAGGAGCGTACGCTCAGTCTGTCCTGAACTGCATCGAGAGGTCCGCCGCCTGCACGTGCTTGGTGAGCGCGCCGACCGAGATGAAGTCGACGCCGGTTTCCGCGACGGCCCGGACGTCGGCGAGCGACAGTCCACCCGATGCCTCGAGAGCCGCCGGCGGCCGGCCCTCCTGCCGGTTGACCGCGACGGCCTCACGCAGGCCGTCGATGTCGAAGTTGTCGAGCAGCAGGCGCGTGGCGCCGCCCTCGAGGGCACGGCGCAACTCGTCGAGCGACTCCACCTCGATCTCGACCGGCGCGCGCGGCGCGGCGGAACGAGCCGCAGCCAGCGCGGCTTCGACGCCGCCGCTCGCCCGGATGTGGTTTTCCTTGACGAGTACGGCGTCGTACAGGCCCAGGCGGTGATTGCTGCCGCCGCCGCAGCGCACCGCGTACTTCTGCGCGAGGCGCAGTCCCGGCACCGTTTTCCGCGTATCGAGGATTTCCGTCTTCGTGCCGGCGACGGCCGCGACGTACGCCGCCGTGATCGTCGCGGTGCCTGACAGCAGCTGAAGGAAGTTGAGCGCCGTGCGCTCGCCGCTCAACAGCGCGCGCGCCGGCCCGTGCAGCCGGGCGACCTCGCGCCCCGCCTGCACCTCGTCGCCATCCGCGGCAAGCCACTCCACGGCGACCTTCCTGTCGAGGCGCCGATACACTTCGTCGACCCATGGCCTGCCGGCCAGCCGCATCGTCTGGCGGGTGACGATGGTTGCGGACGCTACCGCTTGCTCCGGTATCAGCGCCGCCGTCAGATCGCCGGCGCCCATGTCCTCGGCGAGCGCTTCACGAACGTTCCGTTCGACGGCTGATTGCAGGAGCGCTTCTGCCGAGGGCATGCTACATGAAGAAGCCGTGTCCTGCGCCGACCATGCTCATCACCAGGGGAATCGACAGCAGCGTGTTCGTCCGCGACGCCAGCAAGGCCGTGCGCTTCGCTTTGGCGATCTCGTCCGGGCCGGCTTCCACCAGGCCCAGCACCTTCTTCTGGTTGGGCCAGATCAGCACCCAGACGTTGAACAGCATGATCGTGCCGAGCCAGGCGCCTATGCCGATAGTCATCGCGTAGGCATCGACCGGATCGGCCAGCAAGCCGAGCGCAAAGGCATCGCCGAGCTGGCCCCTGTGCAGCAGGAAGGCCGCGCCCGTGAGCCAGGTGACCACGGCTCCCCAGCGGAACCAGGCCAGCGCGCGCGGCGCCACGTAGCGGGTGATACCGGCGCCGCCCGGACCGCCCTCGTCGCTGGCTGCCTCCGCGAGCGCCGGGACCTGCACGAAGTTGAAGTAGTACAGCAGTCCGATCCACGTGATGCCGGCGAGTACGTGCAGCCAGATAATGACCGAGTCGACCGGCACGATCACCATGTGATGGCCGAGTGTCACCAGCACCAGGACGACCGCCAGGACGAAACCTGCGACGATGGTGCCAACTATGGAATTCAATGGATTCATTCGCGTACTCCCAGGGATTCTCGTTTCTTATTGCCCGGAATCGGTCTTCCGGCAGAGTCGGCTACCATTATAGTGTCTGGCCTCGCCGAAATCTTCCCGGCCCCGCCCGGCCGGAGGCCCGCAGACTTGCCGCCGCAGGTGCATTGTGGCGAGGCGCCGCTCGCGTACAATGCACGTGCCGCCGGTTCCGGCCGGCGGCCGGCTCGCGCGAGCCCCGGCTCGTGCGGTCGCGCGACGCTCACGGGATTGCACATGCGCATCTGGCTGGCAGGTACATTGCTGATTACCCTCTCGGGCTGCACCGGCATGTTGCTCGGCGAGGGGCGCAGCGGCGGGGCAGATCGCACGCCGCGCACCTCGATGGAGGTGGCGGCCGACAACGCGCTGACGGCCGCGGTTCGCAGGCGATTCAACGACGACCGGCTCCTGTCGACCTACGATTTCCGGATCGAGACCTTCCGCAACCGCGTGACGCTGCACGGCACCGTCGACAGCTATTCGGCTCGCGACCACGCGGTCCGGGTTGCGGGGTCGGTGGAGGGCGTGGACAGCGTCGGCAACCGGATCCGGGTCGTGTCGGGAAACTGATGGCGCGCGCGCCTGTCCCATACCTATCCTATTGAACAACGGGAATATCCAGTGGATGTAAACGAACGAATCGAGCAGCAACTCAAGGAAAACAAGGTGTTGCTGTACATGAAGGGGACTCCCGACTTTCCGCAGTGCGGGTTCTCGGGCCAGACGGTGATGGCGCTGAAGACGCTCGGCAAGCCGTTCGCGTACGTCAACATCTTCGAGGACCCGGAGATCCGCGAAGGCCTCAAGAAGTACTCGAACTGGCCGACCTTCCCGCAGCTCTACGTCAACGGCGAGCTCGTGGGCGGCTGCGACATCGTGGTCGAGATGTACCACTCCGGCGAGCTGCAGCAACTCCTGTCCGACGTCGACGCCGCCTGACCGCCGGCTCTACGTAGAGCCGATCCGCGGCGTCCGCGGGGTTGGGCTTGCCCGTTACGACTGCGGTCGGCGCGCGGGCCGCACTGCCGCCCCCATGGATGAATGGCACTTACTCAAGCCGGTTCCGGCACCCCC
>CAZTAE010000344.1:0-2683 GCA_964611535.1 uncultured Woeseiaceae bacterium | reverse complement strand
CTTTCCTTCTGGGCCACGGGAGCCGTTATGCACCCCTTCCGAACCTGCCGTGCATGGCTGCCGGCTGCCTGCCTGCTGCTCGCCGCGGCCGCCCCGGCGGCCGAGGTCGACATCGACTTCACCGAATACACGCTCGACAACGGCCTGCGGCTGATCGTCCACGAGGACGATAAGGCGCCGATCGTCGCCGTCAACATCTGGTATCACGTCGGCTCGAAGAACGAGCAGCCGGGCAGGACGGGTTTCGCGCACCTGTTCGAGCACATCATGTTCAACGGCAGCGAGAACTACAACGAGGAAATCAGGAAGCCGCTGGAGCGCGCCGGCGCCACCGACATGAACGGCACGACGTTCTTCGACCGGACCAACTACTTCGAGACGGTGCCGACCTCGGCGCTGGACCTCGCCCTATGGCTGGAATCCGACCGCATGGGCGCGCTGCTCGGCGTCGTCGACCAGGAAAAGCTCGACCAGGAGCGGGGAGTCGTGCAGAACGAGAAGCGGCAGCGCGAAAACCAGCCCTACGGCCAGGCCTTCAACTACATACTCGACAACGTCTTTCCGCCGGAGCATCCCTACTCGTGGCCGCCGATCGGCTCTATCGAGGACCTCGAGGCGGCGAGCCTCGAGGACGTGCACGAGTGGTTCCGCACCTGGTACGGGCCCAATAACGCCGTCATCGTCCTCGCGGGGGACATCACGGCCGAGGATGCGCTCGAGAAGGTCACCCACTACTTCGGCGACATCGAGCCGGGCCCGCCGGTGTCCGCGCTCGAAAGCTGGCCGGTAAGACTCGACCGGGACAAGCGCCAGCTCCTGGAGGACCGCGTCCCGCAGGCGCGCCTGTACAAGGTATGGGGCGCGCCGCATTACGCCTCGGCGGACACGGAGCTGCTGCAGCTCGCCGGGGCCGTTCTCGCCGGCGGCAAGAACTCCCGCCTGTTCGAGCGGCTCGTCTACACGGACCAGGTGGCGACCGACGTGAACGGCTCGCTGATGGCGGCGGAGATCGGCGGTCTCTACCTGCTGCAGGCCACGGCTCAGCCCGGCGCCGACCTGGACGAGCTCGAGGCCGCGCTGGACCAGGAGCTCGCGCGCCTGCTCGACGAGGGACCGACGGCGGAGGAGGTCGAGCGCGTCCGGACCGAGCTGGTCGCCGGGTTCGTCCGCGGCGTCGAGCGCGTCGGCGGCTTCGGCGGCAAATCGGACGTGCTGGCCGAGAATGCCGTCTACACGGGCGATCCCGGCTTCTTCCGGACCTCGCTGGAGCGCCTGGAGCAGGCCACTCCCGATGCGGTGCAGGCCGCCGCGAGGCGCTGGCTCGGCGCCGGTGCCTATCACCTGGAAGTCCAGCCGTATCCGGCCCTGGCCGCGTCAACGGAAGGCGCCGACCGCTCCACGCTGCCGGCGTCTGAGTCGTTCCCGGAGGTGGACTTCACGGAATTCGAGCGGGCAACGCTCGACAACGGCATGGCGCTGATCGTCGCCACGCGGAGCGCCGTGCCGGTCGTGAACATGAGCCTTCGGCTCGACGCAGGCTATGCCGCCGACCAGTTCGGCGAGCCCGGCACGGCGAGCCTCGCGATGAACATGCTGGACGAGGGCACGCAGAGCCGCTCCTCGCTCGAGATCAGCGACGAGCTGGCACGGCTCGGCGCGCGGCTCTCGGCGGGCGCGTCGCTGGACACCTCCAGCGTCTATCTGAGCGCGCTGAAGGAGAACCTGGACGAGTCCCTGGACGTCTACACCGACGTGGTGCTCCGTCCGGCCTTCCCGCAGAACGAGCTGGAGCGCCTGCGGCGGCAGACGCTCGCGCGCATCGCCCAGGAGAAGACGCAGCCCGTCAGCATCGCGCTGCGCGTGCTGCCGCGGCTCCTTTACGGCGACGAGCACGCCTACAGCCTGCCGATGACCGGCTCCGGCACGGAGGAATCGGTGAGCCGGATCACGCGCGATTCGCTGGTCGAGCATCATCGGACATGGTTCAAGCCGAACAACGCGACGATGATCGTCGTCGGCGACACAACCATGGCGGAGATCCGGCCGAAGCTCGAGCGGGCCTTCTCTCGCTGGGAGAGCGGCGACGTCCCGCAGAAGAACATCGCACCGATCAGGGAGCAGGCGCCCGAGCGGGTCTACATCATCGATCGGCCGGACGCCGAGCAGTCCATCATCCTGGCCGGCAACGTCGCGCCCCCGGTCGGCGCCGGCAACGAAGTCGCCATCGAGGCCATGAACGAGGTCATCGGCGGCAGCTCCACGGCGCGCATCTACAGCAATCTGCGCAAGGAGAAGCACTGGTCCTACGGCGCCTATTCGCTGCTCTTCCCGGCGAAAGGGCCGCGGCCCTTCATCGTCTACGCCCCGGTGCAGACGGACAAGACGATGGAGTCCATGGCGGAGCTCAAGCGCGAGCTCGTGGAATACTTGAGCGAGCGGCCGGCCGAGGAGGACGAGCTGCACCGCGTGATCGCCGCGAGCACGCTGAGCCTGCCGGGGCGCTGGGAGACGGCGTCCGCGGTCCTGGGAGATATCGGCGAGATCGTGACCTACGACCTGCCGGACGACTACTGGGACACGTATCCGGAACGCGTACGAAACCTGAGCGTCGGCGAGCTGGCGGAAGCCGCCGATGCCGTCATCGAGCCGGAAAATCTCGTCTGGGTGGTGGTGGGGGACCGGC
>CAZTAE010000343.1:0-2683 GCA_964611535.1 uncultured Woeseiaceae bacterium | reverse complement strand
ATGCCGAAGGCCTCGGTGAAGGCGTCGCTCAGCAGTCCGGTGAGCAGCGGCCCGAGACCGAGTCCTATCGCGTTCAGGATGAAGAGCAGCAGGGCCGATGCCACGGCGCGCATCCGCAACGTGACGAGCCCCTGCACCTGCGCGAAGGTGGTCGCGAGGTAGAAGTTCGAGAAGATCGCGGGCGGGATGAGCAGCACGAGCGCCAGCTGAGCATCGTTCACGAGGTACATGGGGAAGTGGAACAGCCAGGAAACGAGGATGGCGGCGACGACACCGCGCATGGAATAGCGGCTGCCACGCCGGCCGAGCCTGTCCGCCACCCAGCCGCCGCCCGCGAACCCGAGGCCGCCGGCGATGCCGAGGATCAGCCCGAGCCAGACGCCGATCTCCGAAAGGCTCATGCCGTGCGTCCGGTAGACGAAGGTCGGGAAGAAGCTGATCACGGCGTAGCCGCCGAACGCGGCGAGGCCGGAACCGGCAGCCAGATGGAGGAACGACTTGCGCTGGAGGAGGAAGATGGCGACGGTGCGGACGCCGGGCCGGTCGCCGCTGTCGATCTTGCCGTCCGATTGACCCCTGACGGGCTCGTCGATCGTGAAGCGCACCAGCAGTGCCAGCACGAGACCCGGAAAGCCGACGATGAAGAAGGCCTCCCGCCAGCCGATGTTCTCGGCGACCCAGCCGCCGGCAAGGTAGGCGATCATGATGCCGGCGGAGATGCCGAGCGTGAAAACGCCCATGGCCGTCGAGCGCTCGTGCGGCGCGTACAGGTCCGAGATCATCGAGTGCGCGGGCGGACTGCAGCCTGCCTCGCCGACGCCGACCCCTATCCGTGCCAGCGCGAGTTGCACGATGTTTCCCGCGGCACCGGAGAGCGCGGTCATGCCGCTCCATACCGCCACCGCGAGTGCGATCAGGTTGCGGCGGTTCCAGCGGTCGGCGATCAGCGCTATCGGGACCCCCAGGGTCGCGTAGAAGATGGCGAACGCCGATCCCGCGAGGAAGCCCAGCACCGTGTCGGAAACACCGAAGTCCGCCTTGATCGCCGGCAGCAGGATGGCGAGTATCTGCCGGTCTATGAAGTTGAACGTGTAGACCACGACCAGCAGGCCGAGTACGTAACGCCTCGCGGCGGTGCTCAGGCTTCCGGCACCCGGGCTCGCCGCGACGCTCACGGCAGGAGCGCCGAGAACAGGAAGAAGAACACGATGGCCAGCAGCGCGCCGGCCGGCACCGTGATCAGCCAGGAGGCGAAGATGCGGCCGACGACCCGCAGGTCGAGCGCCTCGATACCGCGCGCCATGCCGACGCCGAGCACGGCGCCGACCAGCGTGTGCGTCGTCGAGATCGGCAGCCCGGTTCCGGATGCGATCACGATGGTCGTGGCCGCGGCGAGCTCGGCGGCGAAGCCCCGGCTCGGCGTGAGCTGGGTGATCTTCTCGCCGACGGTCGCGATGACGTGGCGGCCGAACGTGGCCAGTCCGACGACGATGCCGATGCCGCCGAGCACCAGCACCCATGGCGGAACCGGCGCCTGGCTGTTGACGAGGCCGGTCTTCGCCACCGCGATGACCGCGGCAAGCGGTCCGATGGCGTTCGCCACGTCATTCGACCCGTGAGCGAATGCCATGGAACAGGCCGTCACGATCATCAGCACCCCGAACACCCGCTCCACGGTGTAGAAATGCTGCTTCTTTTCCAGCTTGCGGTCCGGCTTGATGCGGGCTATCGCCACCCGCCCCACTGCCGCGATCGCGATAGCGACGACGAACGCGAGGAAGTAGCTCTCGGAGAGCCGCAGATCCAGGCCGACGTGCTTCAGGCCCTTGAGGATGGTGACCAGCGTAATAGTGAAAGCGGCCAGGAAGATGTAGCCCGGTACATAGCGCTTCGCTCTCGCCAGCGGGTCCGCGTGGCGCAGAATCAGCACCTGCACGCTCGTGTAGATCAGGTAGGCGATGATGCCCGCCGTCAGCGGCGAGACGACCCAGCTCAGGACGATGGTACCGACCTGCCCCCAGTGCACGGCGCTGAAGCCCAGGCCGACTGCGGCGAAGCCCACGATGGCCCCCACTATGGAATGCGTCGTCGACACCGGCCAGCCCTTGCGCGATGCCACGAGCAGCCAGGTGCCGGCGGCCAGGAGCGACGCGAGCATGCCGTAGACGATCAATTCCGGCGACTCGGCGAACAGGTCCGCGTCGACGATGCCGCTGCGTATCGTCGACGTGACTTCGCCGCCGGCAAGCACGGCGCCCAGGAACTCGAACACCGCGGCGACCAGTATCGCCTGCCGGATCGTCAGCACGCGGGAGCCGACGGACGTTGCCATCGCATTGGCGACGTCGTTGGCGCCGATGCCCCAGGCCATGAACACGCCGAACAGCGCGGCCAGGCCGATGTAGATTACTTGTGCTTCCATCAGGACCTTTTGCAGGTCGCCCGTTTTCGTTCTGGTTGCTTACGTGTCCTGCAGGGTACTGACGGACGCCTGCTAGTGCGAAAGTAGGAGCTCGAGCCGCCGGCCGACCCTCTCGGCCATGTCGGCGATTTCGCCAGTCAGCTCGATGACGCGATAGAGAAATATCACGCTGACGGGATCGAGCGTTTTCTCGACCGCGAACAGCTCGGCGCGCAGCTTTGCCTGCAAGTCGTCCGTGTCGGTCTCGATGCGGTCGAGCTC
>CAZTAE010000342.1:0-2684 GCA_964611535.1 uncultured Woeseiaceae bacterium | reverse complement strand
CCCCGCCGGTTGCCTTAAGGAAGTGCCACTGGCGCTAGACGGCCTGATTGGCCAGGAACATCCAGGTTTCGACGACGGTGTCCGGGTTGAGCGAGAGGCTTTCGATGCCCTGGGATACGAGCCACTTCGCGAAGTCGGGGTGATCGGAGGGGCCCTGCCCGCAGATACCGACGTATTTGCCACGTGACTTGCAGGCTTTGATGGTCATGGCGAGCAGCGCCTTCACGGCCTCGTCACGCTCGTCGAACTGCTCGGCGACGAGCGCGGAATCCCGGTCGAGGCCCAGCGTGAGTTGCGTCATGTCGTTCGAGCCGATCGACATGCCGTCGAAATCCTCCAGGTACGCGTCGGCCAGCAGCGCATTGGTGGGCAGCTCGCACATCATGATGATCTTCAGGCCGTCCTTGCCGCGCTTCAGCCCGTTCGCCTCGAGCAGGTCGATGACCTGCTTGCCCTGGGCGACACTGCGCACGAAAGGCACCATCACCTGGACGTTCGCGAGTCCCATGTCGTCCCGCACCTTGCGAAGCGCGGCGCATTCCAGCTCGAAGCAAGGGCGGAAATTGTCCGACACGTACCGAGCGGCCCCGCGGAAGCCGAGCATCGGATTCTCCTCGTGCGGCTCGTACGCTTCCCCGCCGATCAGGTTCGCGTATTCGTTCGTCTTGAAGTCCGACAGCCTGACGATCACGGGCTCCGGGGCGAAGGCGGCGGCGATCGTGCTGACGCCTTCGGCCAGCTTGTCCACGAAGAAGCGGGTCGGATCGTCGTAGCCGGCCATCTGCTCGTCGATCGCCTGTTGCGTATTCTCGTCCTGCTGCTCGTAGTCGAGCAGGGCGTTGGGGTGCACGCCGATCATGCGGTTGATGATGAACTCCAGCCGCGCGAGCCCGACGCCGTGGTGCGGGATGTTCGAGAAGTCGAACGCCCGGTCGGGATTGCCGACGTTCATCATGATCTTCACCGGGATGTCGGGCAGGGAGTCCAGCTCGATCTCCTTCTCCTCGAACTCGAGGCGCCCGTCATAGACGTACCCTGCGTCACCCTCCGCGCAGCTGACGGTGACCTCGCCGCCGTCGACGATCGCCGTGGTTGCATCGCCGCAGCCGACGACCGCCGGAATACCGAGCTCGCGCGCGATGATGGCAGCGTGGCACGTGCGGCCGCCGCGGTTGGTGACGATCGCCGCCGCGCGCTTCATGACGGGCTCCCAGTCCGGGTCCGTCATGTCGGACACCAGCACGTCGCCGGGCTGTATGCGTCCCATTTCGCTGACGTCTTCGATCACCTTGGCAACGCCCGCGCCGATCTTCTGCCCGATGCTGCGGCCCTTGCTCAAGATACTGGACCGGTTCTTGAGGGTGAAGCGATGAATCCTCCGGCCGCTGCGGCTCTTCACCGTCTCCGGACGCGCCTGAAGGATGTAGAGCTTGCCATCCGATCCATCCTTCCCCCATTCGATGTCCATGGGCCGGCCGTAGTGCTTTTCGATCGTGACCGCCAGGCGGCCGAGCTCGATGATCTCGTCGTCAGTGAGGGAAAAGGCGAGGCTCTCCGACTCGTCGACTTCCACGGTCTCTACGGTCCTGCCGGGTTCCGGATCGTCGCTGAACACCATCTTGATGCCCTTGCTGCCGAGGTTCTTGCGCAAGATCGGAAAGTTGCCGCGCTCGAGCGCCGGCTTGTACACGTAGAACTCGTCCGGATTCACCGCGCCCTGAACCACCGTCTCCCCCAGGCCCCACGACGAGGTGATGAAGACGGCATCGCGGAAGCCCGATTCCGTGTCGAGCGTGAACGCAACCCCGGCCGAGCCGATGTCGCTGCGTACCATGTACTGCACGCCGACCGACAGGGCCACCTGCGAATGGTCGAAGCCCTGATGGATGCGATAGGCGATCGCGCGGTCGTTGAACAGCGAGGCGTAAACCTGGTGCAGGGCGGCGACCAGGTGGTCGAGTCCCTGGACATTGAGGAAGGTTTCCTGCTGACCGGCGAAGGAAGCATCCGGCAGGTCTTCGGCCGTCGCCGACGAGCGCACCGCCACGCGAATAGCCCGCCCGCCCGACATTCTTTCCCATGCCTGCTCGATATCGGTCATCAGGCGGTCGGGCAGTGGCGTATCCGCTACCCAGCCGCGTATCGCCTTGCCAGCCTCCGACAGGGCGTGGATGTCATCCACATCCAGCTTGTCGAGCTTCTCGCGGATTCGGCGATCGAGGCCATCGTTCTTGAGAAACTCCCGATACGCCGCTGACGTGGTGGCGAAGCCGCCGGGCACCTGTACACCCAGCTCACCCAGTTTTCCGATCATCTCGCCCAGAGAGGCATTCTTTCCGCCGACCCTGTCCACATCTTCCATTCCGAGCTTTTCAAGCTCGATGACATAAGGCTCCAAACCAGGCTCCCTTGTGATTACACGTGAGGAATCGGAAAATCGACCTTTGCGGGAGTCCTCGCGCAGCGGTGCAGACTCCTGTGCGACTCCCAAGTACACTGAACGGCGGCAGACTCGTCGCTGCCGCACCGGGAAACTCTCAAATGAGCGAACGTACAGTATTCTTTCTGTCGGACCAGACCGGTGTCACGGCGGAAACGCTGGGTCACAGCCTGCTCACGCAGTTCGACGGTCAGGATTTTCGGCAAGTGACTTTGCCATTTATAGATACCGATGACAAGGCGCG
>CAZTAE010000341.1:0-2693 GCA_964611535.1 uncultured Woeseiaceae bacterium | reverse complement strand
GATCTCGCGCCAGTTCGAGTCCCTGTCGTCCCAGCCCGGGACGCGGGTGAGCGCCTCGGCGACGGCAATCAGGTGTTTCATGCCGCTGCCGGGCGCTGTTGCCGATATGCGCGCGTCCAGGCGATGAGGCCGAACGGGATCAACACCAGGTAGCCGACGAACAGGAGCGCCGTCAGCGGCAGGTCCCTCGCCCAGTACAGGTAGACCGACACGGCGTCGATGACCAGCCAGTACCACCAGTTCTCCAGCACCTTGCGCGCCACCAGGAACGTGGCCCAGAACGCGCCGAAGGTGGTCATCGAATCGGCGTAGGGGAATGCAGCGTCCGAATGGCGATCCAGCAGCCAGCCGCTCACCAGCGACAGCGCGAGCACGGCGGCCAGCGCGGCGGCGTGCACAGGCCACTCCCAGCGCGTCACCGGGACACCGCTCTGACGGTCACCGCCGAAATACCAGAAGTACCAGCCGTACACGGCCATGGCGAAATAGAAGACGTTCAGGAACGACTCCATGTACAGCCTGGCGTCGATGAAGAGGCCGATGTAGATCGCGGTGCTCAGCCCCGCGAAGAACCAGCACAGGATGTTCTGCCGGATCGCGAGCACCAGGTAGGCGATAGCGGCAATGACGGCGACGAGCTCGATGAGCGAGAACGACTGCAGCTCCCGCACGAGCACCTCACCCACGGCGTCACTCCGCCCGGCCGGCCAACGGGTTGTTCAGTATGCGGATGGCGAAGACGGCCTTGGGCACCGTGTCGAACGTCTCGCGGATTTCCCGCGTCAGCGCGGCCATGACCTCGTCGTAGTCGCCGCGGATCTGCGTGCTCATGGGGTTGGTGGTGACCTCGAGCGCCTCGTAGGCGTTGAGGCGCTCGATGACGTCGCGGATCGGCGTCAGGAACTCCTCGGCCAGTGGATACAGGCTGATGTCGACGGCTACTTGCATATTCAAAACCTCATGTCGAAGGTGACGCCGAGCTGGCGCGGGTCGCCCTGGCGAATATAGAGCTTGTTCGGGAAATCCGGCGGCTCGTTGCCGAAGAAGAAACCGCGCACGGCATAGGATTCGTCGAACAGGTTGCGCGCCCACAGCTGCGCCGTCCAGCGCTCGGTCTCATAGCCGAGCCTCGCCTTCGCCAGGCTGTAGGCCCCGGATCTCTGATCGTGGCTCACGTCGAAATAGAACGCATCCCTGGCGGACAGGTCGAGCCGCGCGAACCAGCCCTGCGGGTGGCGGTACGCGGCGCCCGCCGAAGCCGTATAGTTCGGCGCATGCGCCTGGTCGCGGCCTGTGAGGTCGCCGGTCGCCGTGACGAAATCGTCGAACTCGGCGTCCAGCAGACCCAGGCTCGCGTAGGCCTCCCACGACTCCGACGGCAGCCAGCGCAGCTCGGCCTCAGCGCCCATGCTTTCCCCTTCGGCGGCGTTATCGGTGAAGAACACGAAGGACGCGGGATCGGCGGGATTGAGCTGCACGGAAGTCCGCACCTGCTGGTCGTCGCGACGGCTGTAGAAGACCGCGCCGTTGAACAGGAGCGATCCGTCCAGCCACAGCGCCTTGACGCCCGCCTCGAGGTTCCAGAGCGCTTCCTGCTCGAACTCGCGGCCGCCTTCCGGCACCGGGCCGAGGTTGAAGCCGCCGGCCTTGTAGCCCCGCGACAGCGCCAGGTAGCCGGTCAGGCCGTCGTCGAAGGCGTGGCGATAGCTGATTTCGCCGCCGAGCATCGTCTCGTCGGGGTCGATACTCAGGCCATTGGTGTCCGCATACTCGGCGGAGCGGTTCTCGACGCGCAGGCCGAAACCGAGCTGGCCGGACTCGCCCACGTCGAACTCGAGCCGGCCGAAGAGCGCGGTACTCTGCGATTCGAAGCGGCTGCTCAGACGGTCCTCCAGGCTGTCGGCGAACCCCGAGAAGGGGTCGAAGTACTCGCCCCGGGTCAGTGTCGCAAGGTCGTCGTCGAGCTCCAGGAAGTAGGCGCCGAAGAGCCAGTCGGCGCTATCGCCGAAGATCCGCCCTTCCCGGCCGGAAGCGAAGCGGAACTCCTGGCTCAGGGTCCTGCGCTTGCGGTCGTTCGCGACGATGAAATCGTAGGTGAAAGGCGCCCACGACTCGTCGTTCCCCCAATCGGCATCGAAGTCGAAATCGATGTCGGAGTCGGCGAACGAGGTAATCGACGTGAACCGGTAGCGATCGGATCCGGACCAGATGGCTTTCACCGCCGCGCCCAGGCTCTCCTGCGCATCCCGGCCTGGCTTGTCGGACAGCATGGTGAGGCTGTTGTCGATCGCAAACGCGTCGTAGCCGTTGTCGACATCGGCGTAAAGGGTCGTCAGGCGGATGCGCCAGTCGCCGCCAGCATCCCACAGCAGCTTGCCGCGCACGCTCGATTCCTTGCGATCGTTCGTGTCGCTGCGGCCGAGGTGGGCGTTGTCCCGAAAGCCGTCACTCTCGTGATGATGGGCGCTGACGCGGAAGGAGAGCGAGTCTGCGGTCAGCGGCCCGCCGACCGCGAAACCCGCGGCACGGGCATCGTCTTCGCCGCCGCTGACCTGCAGCCTGCCGGTCCATTCGTCCGTCGGGTCCACGGTTTCGACGTAGATCAGGCCGGCCAGCGCATGGGCACCGTAGCGGCTGCCCTGCGGGCCGCGCAGGACCTCGATCTGCTCGACGTCGAACAGCGTCGCTATCGT
>CAZTAE010000340.1:0-2700 GCA_964611535.1 uncultured Woeseiaceae bacterium | reverse complement strand
CGTTCGACTCTCGCCGGACAGCGAGCCGCGGGAAGCGCTGATAAAGCAGTTGCAGTCGGGGCGGTGGCTGGTCGTGCTCGACAACTGCGAACATGTCATCGACGCCTGCGCGGAGCTGGTCGCGGCCGTTCTGGACCGTTGCCCCGGTCTCCGGGTCCTCGCCACCAGCCGCGAGGCGCTCGGCGTTCCGGGCGAGGTTGCGTATCCCGTGCCTTCGCTTCCGATGCCGGACGATGACGGTCCGCCCGACCGGCAAGTCGAAAGCGCGATGCAAGCCGCGTCCGTGCAGCTCTTCGCCGACCGCGCTCGGGCCGCCTGCCCGGCTTTCCGGGTCACGCCCGCCAACGTGGGGGCGATGGTGCGCCTTTGCCACGGGCTGGAAGGCCTCCCGCTGGCGCTGGAACTGGCGGCGGCGCGGGTGCGTCTCCTCACGGTCCAGCAGATCGCCGACCGTCTGGATGAAGGGCTCGGTCTGCTGGGTGGACCCGGGCGACAAACATCGCCGCGTCACCGCACGATGCGGGCGGCACTGGACTGGAGCCATAACCTGCTCACTGCGCCGGAGCGGGTGCTCTTCCGCCGGCTGGCAGTCTTCGGCGGGCCCGCCGCCATCGAACACTATGAGGCGGTATGCGCGGGCGGCGAGCTGGAACGTTCCGATATTCTCGAGCTGCTCGCTCGCCTCATCGATCAGTCGCTCGTGGTCGTGGATCAGCGGGAAAGCGCGGCTCGCTATCGGTTGCTGGAGCCGGTTCGCCGTTTCGCCATGGAACAGTTGAAGAGCTCGGGGGAGCTCGAGGCGGTCACCCGGCGGCACGCTGCCTGTTACCTGGAGCTGGCACAAAGCATCGCACCGGAGCTCCAGGGCCCCGGCCGTGTCGAACCACTCAAGCGACTCGAGTCGGTGCATGACAACGTTCGCGGTGCGTGGGATCGCGCTCTGGCGGCGGGAGACGACCGCACCGTGGCCGGTCTTGCCCGAGCTCTGTTCTGGTTCTGGCACTTTCAGGGTCATTTCAGCGAGGGGCGCACACGCTCGGAAGAGGCCCTGGAAAAGCTGGATCCCGTGGGCGAGGAGCGGGCCGCTCTCCTTTACACAGCCGGAGCCATGGCGTGGATGCAGGGCGACTATCCGGTCGCCCGCGTTCGGCTGGAAGCGTGCGTGGCCGAATGCCGGGAAGGGGGGGGCGAGGGACTGTTGCCCGTGGCGTTGCGGGAACTGGCCGGTGTCCGGTTCGCTCTCGGCGAGTATGCGGCGGCCGCGGACCTGTACGAAGCGAGCATCATCCGGCTGCGTGCAGCGGAGAGTGCCTGGGATCTTGCCCTGGCGCTCGTGGTGCTGGCGGACGTCCGCGCGGCTCTCGGGGCCGCCGACGTTGCCCGCGGACTGCGCGAGGAGGCTCGCCGGCTGTTCGGCAGGGCGGGTGACTCGTGGGGCCTTTCCCTCGCCCACTTCGGCCTGGCCTTCGGCGCCGCGAGGGCAGGTGAGCTGGAGGCGGCAAAGGTCAACGCGGCTGAAGCGCTGGCCCTGCAGAAAGCCGGCGGCGACGACTGGAACGTCGGGCAGGTCCTGGTCCTGCTGGGCGAGATCGAGGTGCGGGACGGCCGGCCCGGGCGGGCGGCGGAACGCATCCTCGAGAGCATCGAGGCATTCAACAGGGTTGGAGACCGGATCTCGCTGGTCCACTCGATCGCAAGCCTCGCCGAGGCTGAACGGCAGCGCGGGCGGACGCTCCGGGCCGTGCGTCTGGCGGGGGCGGGCCGCGCGCATGCCGAACTGCTCGAAGGTTCGTACCTGTACGCGCTGGCGACCGACCAGGATCGTGCACGGACCGTGCAGGCGCTCAGGCGTGCGGCCGGGGAGGAGGCTTTTGCCGAGGAATGGGCGGCCGGGCGTGCCATGCCTCTCGACGCCGCCGTGGCGTTCGCTCTCGATGTTCCCGAGCCCCGGCGACTTGCGATGCCCGGCACCGGGAAGGATGGCGGGCAGGCGGCCCTGCAGGTTTTCGCTCTCGGGCCGTCCGCGGTGTACCGGAGCGGGCGGCGTCTGCGGGCCGCGGATTGGACCTTCGCTTTGCCGAGGGCGCTTCTCTTCTTCCTGCTGGTCCACGGCCCGCGCAGCAAGGAGCAGATCGGCCTCGAATTCTGGCCGGAGGCGTCGGCCGATCAACTCAAGGGGCGTTTCCGCACGACCCTCTACCAGCTCCGCAGGGCCCTGGGCGGCACCGAGTGGGTGCTGTACCGCGATGGCGCTTACGAGTTCAACCGGGATCTCGACTACTGGCTGGACGTCGAGGCCTTCGAATCGGAGCTCGATCAAGCGACGGCGTTGCTGGATGCCGACCCGGCCGTCGCGACAACCGCCCTCGAGCGGGCCCTCGATCTCTACCGCGGCGACTTCCTCGAGGGGGAACCTGTGGCTCCGTGGGTCTCCGACTACCGCGATCGACTGCGGCGCCGCTATCGTGACGCTCTCTTCACGCTCGGTCGCCTGCGGACGTTGGAGGGGGCCCACGATCTTGCGGCCGATCTCTACCGCCGAGCCGTGGCATCCGATGATCTGGATGAAAGGGCTCATCGTGAGCTGGCGCATTCCCTCGCCCGCGGCGGCGACCGTGCCGGCGCATTGCGCCACCTGGAAGAGCTGGCACAGCTTCTCCGCCGCGAGCTCGATGCCGAGCCGTCCGCCGACACCCTCGA
>CAZTAE010000339.1:0-2706 GCA_964611535.1 uncultured Woeseiaceae bacterium | reverse complement strand
GCTCGATGCCGCGCTGGAACACGAAGTCGGTCAGCTGCTGCATCAGCTCGCCGCGATCGGAGCCGGTGAGGTTGAGGAACTGCGCCGGCACCAGTTCGCCAAGCGTCGGGTGCGCCCAGCGCAGCAGCGCCTCGACGGACTCCGCGTGCCAGACGCCCGTCCGGATCCGCCGCACCACCGGCTGGTAGTGCAGCGTCAGCTCGCCGTTCTCGATTGCGCGGCGCAGATCTTCTCCCGTCAGCCGCTTCGTCACCTCGCGGACGGAAGCGAGCTTCGCCAGCAGCACCTCCGGCGTGAAAGGCTTGCGCAGCGTGCCCGCGATATTCAGCCCGGCGTGCCGGCCAAAGTGCTCGGCGCTCGCCACTGTCCGCTTGTCCATCCCGGAGACCAGCAGGATGTTGGCGCGGACACCGCTGGCGGCAAGCTCCCGCAGCACTTCCACGCCGTCCGTCTCCGGCATCTGCAGATCAAGCACGATGAGGTCGGGCAGGGCCTTGCCCAGTTCTTCGTTGAAGCGGCCGGCATTGCGGGTCACGGTCGCGTCGAAGCCGGAGCGTCTCGCCAGTTCGCCGATCAGTTCCCCGAGCTCGACGTCGTCGTCCAGCACGAGCAGCCGTGCCGTGGGTGATTGAGCGGACATCAGTGATCCTCCAGTACGGTTCGAAGGGTGCGCGCCAGCTCCGGCACCGCCACCGGCCTGACGACGTAGCCATCGGCGTCGGGGGCTGCTGCCGCGGCGTCAGCCCTGCTCTGCAGGAGCGCAACGTGGCGAAGCTTCGTGTGGGCATCCTTGAGCGAGGTGATCCAGCGGCCCTCGACCCGCGACGCTTCGGGCGAGCGCTCACAGAGGATCAGGGCCGGCGGTGGCGACGTGCGCAGCAGCCGGTTGGCGGCCTCGATATTCGCCGCCGCCAGCACGGTATATCCCAGCGTCTCCAGTATCTGCTGGAGGGACGTACGGACGTCCCGGTCGCGCGAGAGCAGCAGCAGCATCTCCTCCCCGCCGGGCAGGGTCGAGAGGGGCAGGGTCATGTTCGCCGTCGTCTCGGCGAGGCGCAGGCTGCGCGGTAACCACAGCGTGACACTCGTGCCACGGCCTTCGGTGCTGTCGATTCGCAGTATCCCCCGGCAGCTTTCCGCAAACCAGCGGACCATGGCGAGCCCGAGACCCGACCCCCGGTCCTTCGGCTTGGTGCTGAACAGCGGTTCGGTCACACGCGGCAGTATGTCCTGCGGAATGCCTGCGCCGTTGTCCCGGACGGTCACGCACACGTAGTCGCCGGCCGCGACGCCAAGCTCGCCGGCACGCTCGTCCGCGATCTGCACATTGCGGACGCGGATGCCGACGGTGCCATTCTTGCCCAAGGCATCGCGGGCGTTGATGACGAGGTTGATCAGGACGCTTTCGAACTGGGCCGCGCCTGCAACGACGGAGCCCGCGTCCTCGTCGACCCGCACATCCAGCTCGTGGTCCGCACCCGCGGCGCGCACCGTCCGCAGCAGCAGAGGCTCCAGCGCCAGGACGTGGCTACCCGGGCACAGCGAGGTCGTCGCGGTCTCCTGCTCGCGGTTGAACGTCAGGAGCTCGCGCAGCAGGGTGCTGCCGCGCTCAGCGGCGTTGCGCGCCCGGCGCGCCTGTTCGTACAGGTCTTCACGGTCGCGCAGGCTTTCGGTCAGCAGGAACAGGTTGCCCGACAGCACGGTCAGCACGTTGTTGACGTCGTGCACGGTTCCGGAGGTCAGGGTAAGCGCGGCCTCGAGATGAGCGACGCGCGCGATCATCTCGCCCGCGACATCCTCCGTCATCCACATGTCGATATCGCCGGGCGCGGACCCCGGCTTGAGCTCCGCCCGGACCTGCTTCTGCCCGCCCTCCCGGTCCTCGAGCGCGAAGCGGCAGACCAGCGGACCGCTCAGGGACCGCCATGCGGTCCACTGCGACTCGTCCGCGAGCACCGACGCGAGGCGCCTCCCGCTGAGTGCGTCCGGCGACTTCAGGCCGAGCCAGCCGGCGACCGTGGCGTTGGCGCTCAGGATCCTGCCCTTGCGGTTGCAGCGCAGATAGCCGACGACGGCGACGTCCGGCGCGCCTTGCGTGGGCTGCCCGGCAGCGGGCGGCCGTTTGCGGCTCAAGCTGAGTTTGCTGGCTCTTTCCATGTCTTTCCGGTCCCGGGATTCGACGGGCGTCAGCGGCCGCCGTGAATCGGCCGGTATACCGGATTGTCCAGCGTCACCCGAAGCTCCGGGCGATAACCCTAGCAATTATGTGAAGCCGATTATGTGATTCCGGTAGCAAACGCGATGGAAAGGAGCCGGCGCCAGCCGCTCGGAGCTGAAACCCGCCTCCGGCGGCTATTTCTCGGCGACCACGTAGGCGATCCAGGCGAGATCCGCGACGCCTTTCTCGTCCGGCGTGAACTCGCCGTTGCCCTCGCCGTCCTCGTCCTCGCCCTCCCAGTAGACCGTCGCCCTCGCAAAGCCGGCCTCGATCAGGAGCTCGCGGATCTCGGGCGCGGACCACAGGCGCCATTCATAGCTGAACGCCTTCTTGATCCTGGAGCCGTCGGGGAACTTGAAGTGAATGTTGCAGCGGACGTAATTCGTGACCGGGTGCACCTCGGCCTGGTGCCATATGTACGTGAAGGTCTTGTACTTGGTCTTTTCCTTCGTCTCTTCCTGCGCTTCCGGGCCGCCGTACATGTCGAG
>CAZTAE010000338.1:0-2710 GCA_964611535.1 uncultured Woeseiaceae bacterium | reverse complement strand
ATTGCACGACCCACTCGACGCGGATGATGTTCAGATCGCCCGTGAGCATGAGCGATTCGTCGAGGAAGTCCTGTTCGCTGAAGCGCGTGCGCTGTGGGCCCGAGGCGTCGACCGTGCGGAAACCGAATTCCTGCTTCAGGACCCGCTCGGTGGCCACCTTCTGCACCGAGTCGATACCGAAAGGCAGCTTGAAGTGCAGGCCCGGATCGGTGATTCCGTAAACGGCGCCGAAGCGCTTCACGACGCCGCGCTCTTCGGGCTGCACGGTGTAGAAGGATGTGAAGGCCGCCAGGACTACAAGGGCGACGACGACGCCGATGGCGATGTGCCGCCCCGAGGGCCCCTGTGGAGGACGGCGCTGCTTGCCCCCGAGAATTTCGTGGAGCACGTTACTGCCCTGTGCCATTTTGCTTTTTCCCCTGGATGATTGTGATTGGAGCGGCGTGGCCGGGATACCGGTACTCTCTGCTGCCGCATGTCCGCAATAGCAAGGGCTATCGCCGGACCGCGACACTGTAACGCAGACGGCGGCGATAGTCCTGTCCGCGGCCGGCTCGAGCCTCGAGCTTCCGCGGATCGGGCGCCGGCTGCGCCGGCCCCGGCGGGATATGTCGTCAGTCGCTCGTGACGATGAACCCTCTGTCGCGCATCAGCGCGTCGACCTCGGCATCGCGGCCGCGGAATTGCCGGTATGCCTCGGCGGGGTCGACGGAGTTCCTCGGAGCGAAGAGGTATTCGACCAGCCGCGTAGCTACGTCCTGGTCGTAGAAGCCGCCCGGCGCTTCCGCGAACGCCTCGGCGGCATCCGCCGTCAGCACATCGGCCCACAGGTAGCCGTAGTAGCCTGCCGAGTAGCCCTCGCCGGAGAAGATGTGGCCGAATTGCGGGGAGCGGTGGCGCATCGGGATCTGCCGCGGAATGTTCAGCTCCTCCATCGCCTTGCGCTCGAAGGCGTCGGGGTCGATCTCGGCCGGATCGCTCATGTGGTACATCATGTCCACGAGCGCGGACGCCAGGTATTCGGTGGTCTGGAAACCCTGGTTGAAGGTTGCGGAAGCCTCGATTTTCGCCACAAGCTCGTCCGGAATCGGCTCGCCCGTCTGATGGTGCACCAGGTAGTTCCGGATTACCGGCTCCGTCGCCAGCCAGCGCTCCAGCAGCTGCGAGTGGAACTCGGTGTAATCGCGCACCCCGCCGTTCAGCGTCGGGTAGGTGACGTTGGACGAAAGCGCGTGCAGCGCGTGGCCGAACTCGTGGAAGTAGGTTTCCGCATCGTCCCAGGAAATCAGCACCGGCTGGCCGGGCGAGCTCTTGATGAAGTTGGAGTTGTTCGACGACAGCACCGTCTCCTTGCCGTCGAACGTCGAGTGCGTGCGGTAGGAGCTTGCCCAGGCGCCCGAGCGCTTGCCGGGACGCGCAAAGGGATCGAGGTACCAGAGCCCTACGTGCTCACCGCTCCGTCGGTCCTCGACTTCCCAGACCCGGACATCGGAATGGAACACCGGCACCGACCCTTCGGGCACCGGCTCGAACTCGAAGCCGAACAGCTCGCCCGCGACGTAGAACATCGCCTCGCGCAGCTTTTCGAGTTGCAAGTACTGCTTGACCTCGTCGGAGTCCAGCTCATACCTCTGTCGTCGGACGAGCTCGGCGTAATAGCGATAGTCCCAGGCTTCGATCTCGATGCCGTCGCCGCGCGCGTCGGCGATCGCCTGCATGTCGGCTATCTCCTCGTCGACGCGCCCGAGCGCCGCGGGCAGAACGGCTCGAAGCAGCGCCAGTGCGTTCTCCGGCGTCTTCGCCATCCGGTTCTCGAGGCGCCACTCGGCGTAGTTGTCGTAGCCGAGGAGGGCGACGCGCTCGTCGCGCAGCTGCAGGATCTCGGCGATGAGCGCGTTGTTGTCGTTCCCGTCGCCGTTATCTCCGCGGTTGTAGTACGTGCGCCAGACCTGCTCGCGCAGGTCGCGCTCGTCGGAGTACGTCAGGAACGGGTCCATCGAGGAGCGCGTGTTGGTGACGGCGTACTCGCCTTTGCTGCAGCGCTCTTCACCGGCCGTCTTCGCCGCCTGTACGAAGGAGGCGGGCAGGCCGCCGAGCTGCTCGTCGGTGATGCAGAGTACGTATTTTTCCTCGTCGGCGAGCACGTTGTTGGCGAACCGCGTGTGCAGCTCGGCCAGGCGCTTCTCGATCTCCGCATAGCGGGCCTTCGCTTCGCCCTCGAGCATCGCGCCGTTGCGCGCGAAGCGGTCGTAGAGCAGCTCCACCAGTCGCTCCTGGTCGCGGCGCAGGCCCGGCCTCTCGTCGCTCTCGTAGATTGTCCGGATACGGTCGAACAGCGCCCGGTTCTGCGTGATCGACGTGAAGTGCGCCGAGAGTCGCGGTGCCATCTCTGTCTGGATCTCGCGGAATTCCGGCGACGACAGGTTCGAGCGCCACAGACCGTAGTAGGTGAGCGCCCGGTCCAGCTCCTCACCGACGCCTTCCAGCGCCACGATCGTATTCTCGAATGTGGCAGCTTCCGGATTCGACACGATGGCGTCGATGTCGGCGAGGTGCAGCGCCATGCCCCGTTCCAGGGCGGGCTTCAAGTCTTGCAGGTTCATCCGGTCGAAGGCCGGAACGCCGCCGTAGGGCCCCGTCCACTCCGCGAGCAACGGGTTTGCGAGCGGCTCTTCCTGCTTGCCGGCAACGTCCGCACGTTCGTTACATC
>CAZTAE010000337.1:0-2715 GCA_964611535.1 uncultured Woeseiaceae bacterium | reverse complement strand
CGGGTGCAGGTCGTGCCGATGTAGCGCACGCGGCCCTCATCCTTCAGTGCCTTCAGTATCCCGAGCTGCGTCGGGATGTCGGCGAGGTTGTGGACCTGGATCAGGTCGATCGCCCGCGTGCCGATGCGCTCGAACGAAGTCTCGATCTGGGCGCGCGCCGCATCCGGGTCGGCCGAACCGCCGCCACGGCCCGCAACGTTGACCTTCGTCGCCCAGAAGACGCGGTTCTCGTAGCCGAGCTCGTTGATCAGCTCGCCCGCGACGTCCTCGGAGTCGCCGTAAGCCGGCGCGGTATCGAACACGCTGCCGCCGTTCTCGACGAGCGTGCGCAGGACCTCGCGCAGCTGGTCCACAGCGCCCGCTCCCGCCAGCCGGGAAAAGGTGGCCGCGCTGCCGAGCCCCATCAGGGGCAGGGTTTCGCCGCTCGAGGGTATCGGGCGCCGGATCAGCTCGCCCTCCCCGGCGAGCAACCGGCCCGGCAGGGCGGCAGCCACGCCGGCGGCGGCACTGTACTTCAGACAATCGCGTCGGGTGATCATGCGGCTACTCCAAGGTCGGTGTCGCGGAGTCTGAGCCTACCAGAGGCCCGATGCGGGGAGAATCGCCGTGCCTGCCAACGGGACGCCGCGCGAGAGACGCGCCTGCGGGTGGCGCCCGCCGCGGCAGAAACGCGCCGGCCGGCCGGCTTTTCGCGGCGGAGCGCCGCCCTGTTACTCTTGACCCCGACGGCGCGCCCATCGAGCGCTGCCTGTTCCTGCCCTCGCCACCCGCCTGAACCCGTGAGGAGACTCCGATGACTGACCAGCACTTCACCGCGTTCGTGGCCGCCCTGGTCCTGCCGCTGACCGCGAGCCTGGCCCACGCCGTCGGGGAAGACCGGTATGCCGAGCGGCGCGCTGCGCTTGTCGAGGAACTGCGCGTCCTGGAGGCCGGGGCCGCCAGCGGGAGCTTCGGCGAGCGCGTCCTGCGGTCGATCGCCGAAGTGCCGCGGCACGAGTTCGTGCCCGAGGGACGGCGCGGGTCCGCGTACCGCAACAGGCCGCTGCCCATCGGCCACGGCCAGACGATCTCGCAACCCTACATCGTCGCCCTGATGACGGACCTTGTCGAACCGGAGCCGGACGACGTCGTGCTCGAGATCGGGACGGGCTCCGGTTACCAGGCGGCGATCCTCGCCACGCTGGTCGAGAGGGTCTACAGCATCGAGATCATCGAGCCGCTCGCCGAAGCGGCGCGGGAAACGCTCGAGCGTCTGGCGATCGACAACGTCGTCACCCGGCTCGGCGACGGCTACTACGGCTGGGAGGAACAGGCGCCGTTCGACGCCATCGTGGTCACGGCGGCGGCCAGTCACGTCCCGCCGCCCCTGGTCCGGCAGCTGAAACCCGGCGGACGCATGGTGATCCCGGTCGGCGGCCGCTTCCAGACGCAGCAGTTGCTGCTGATCGAGAAATCAGCGGACGGCGAGCTCGTGACCCGCCAGATGGGCGCGGTCCGCTTCGTGCCGTTGACCGGCGAGCGCTGAGCGCCGGGACAGCGCTTGGCTCCGACCCGTACCACCGAATCCACGCCGATCGGCGCCGGCCCACGAGCGGCAGCTGCCGGGGCACGGCACTGGGTGCTGCTGCCCGTCCTGCTGGTGTCGGCGGCCGCGATCGGCTTCGAGCTGTTGCTGATGCGGGTCCTCTCGATCGTGCAATGGCACCACTTCGCCTGGATGATCATCAGCCTCGCGCTGCTCGGCTACGGCGCGAGCGGCACGTTCATCGCGCTCGGCGGGCGCCGCCTCGAGCGCCACTTCCCGCTGGCCTTCTTCGCCGGCGCATTCGCCTTCGCCGTCTCGATGCCGATCTGCTACGCCCTCGGCCAGCGCGTCCCGTTCAACGCCCTGGAAATCGTCTGGAACCCGGCGCAATTTCTCTACCTGGGCGCGATCTACATGGTCTTCTTCGTGCCCTTCTTCTTCGCGGCAACCTGCATCGGCCTCGCCTTCACCTGCGCGAGAGAGCACATCAGCCGTATCTACTTCTTCGACCTGCTCGGTGCCGGCCTCGGCGCGCTCGCCGTCGTGCTCGCGCTGTTCGTGCTGGAGCCGCAGGATGCGCTCCGGTTGCTGTCGGTGCTCGCGCTCGCCGCCGCGGGACTCGCGGGCGTCGAACCGCCGCTGCGCTTCCGGCTCATGACGGTCTGCGTGCTGGCCGTCGCGCTCGTCGCGTTCGCGCTGCCGCGCGACTGGCTGGAGCCGCGGATGTCGCCGTACAAGGGCCTGAGCCAGGCGCTCGAGGTCGTCGACGCACGCGTCCTCGCCGAGGACTCGAGCCCGCTCGGCCTGCTGACGGTGGTGGAAAGCCCGACCGTGCCTTACCGGCACGCGCCGGGGCTCAGCTTCGCCACGTTGCACGAGCCGCCGGAACAGCTCGCGATGTTCACCGACGGCGACGCGCCGAGCATGATCAACCGGTTCGACGGCGATCTCGACGCCCTCGGCTACATGGCCGACATGCCGCAGGCACTGCCCTACCGTCTGCTGGATACGCCGCGCGTGCTCGTGCTGGGCGCCGGCGGCGGCACCGACGTGCTGTTCGCGCTGTACCATGGCGCCAGGCACGTCGATGCCGTCGAGCTGAACCCGCAGGCGGTGCGGCTGGTGGACGACGTCTTCGCGGACTTCGCCGGTCATCTGTACGACGATCACCGTGTCGACGTGCACATTGC
>CAZTAE010000336.1:0-2720 GCA_964611535.1 uncultured Woeseiaceae bacterium | reverse complement strand
AGGCCGAGGCCGAGGCCGCCCTGCGACCGATCGCTGGTCTGGCGGACCTGGGCGAACATATCGAACACTTTCGGCAACAGCTCTTCATCGATGCCGATGCCGTTGTCGGAGACCTTCAGCAGGATCTCGTCGCCCGCCAGGCCCGCATTGACAGCGACGAGACCGCCCGGCTCGGTGTACTTGGCAGCGTTCGACAGCAGATTGGCCACAACCTGCGCCAGTCGACCGGCATCACCGTTCACCACCAGTCCCTTTTCCGGCACGCTGACGTTCAGGTGGTGCTGGCGCTGCTCCAGCAACGGGCTGGCCATTTCGATGGCGTGCTCGACGACCTCGGCAATCTCTACCGGCGCCTTGTTCAGCTTGATCTTGCCGCGCGTGATCCGGGAGATATCCAGGAGGTCGTTGACGAGCCCGATCAGCTGCTTCGCCTGACGCTCGATGACCGCACGCTCTTTCTCGAACGCATCCTCGTCCCTCAGGCGCATGAGCTCGAGCGCTGTAACGATCGGCGCCAGAGGGTTGCGCAGCTCGTGCCCGAGCATGGCCAGAAACTCGTCCTTTGCCCGACCGGCCGACTCCGCCCGGTCCCGCAGCTCGCTCACCCGCTCCCGGGCCCGAACCTGGTCCGTTACATCGAACGCCATGACCAGAACCCCGTCGATCTGGTCGTCGACGTTGCGCAGCGGCGAATAGACGAAATTGAGGTACGCATCATCCAGTTCGTCGTCCCCGGTCCGCGCGAAGCTGGCCAGTGTCTCCCTGCCAATGTAAGGCTCCCCGGTTTCCAGAACACGCGCGAGCAAGCCTTCGAAGACCTGGTCCCGAAGTTCGGGCAATGCGTCGAGAAGGGGCCGTCCTATCACTTCTGCATACTCGCGACCCCAGAGGCTACAGGCGTGGCGGTTCACGAGCTCGATGCGCATGTCGCGACCGCGCAGGATGACGATGGGGGCGGGCGCATCCATGAACAGCGTTGCGAGGTGCTGCTTTTGCAGCTCCGCTTCCGTTTTCGCCCGATCCAGCTGCGCCAGCGCCTCGGCACGCATCTTGACTTCCTCCAGCGCACGCGCGTTCGCAATGGCGCGGGCGACCTGACCGGCGGCCAGCTCCAGGAAACTCCGGTAGCGACTGTCGAAGCTCAGCCGCGGACTGATGCCGAAGACGACGGCGCCGGCCAGCGCATCGGATGCGGGCTGGCTTACGGGGAGGATGAGGGCCGAGCGCGTCGCCTCGGGCCACGGCCCGATGCTCGCCCCTCCGAGCATCCGCTCTACGTCGTCGAGCTCGAGCGCGACGTTCGAGGAAAAGGCACGCTGCACCGGATCCGTGAACGCGGCCAGGTGCTCGGTGCAGGCATCCAGGTTGTCCGTCCGGGCAGCGAGCTCCAGCTTCCGTGCCCGCTCGTCCCACAGGTAAATGAGCGCGAACGGCACGTCGTGCGGGTTCGCGGACAGGGCTTTAATCGCGTCCCTCGCGGCGTCTACGGAACCCGCCCGCGGTGCCAGCGCGTGCAGCGTTCGGCTGCGGCGTTCGCTCAATACCGTATCCGTCACCTCGACCACCGGCTGCAGGATGCCCGCGATATTGCCGTCATCGTCGCGCAGCGGGCTGAACGTGAACGTGAAGTACGTCTCCTCGTCGAAGCCGTATCGGGTCACGGTGATGTGGGTCCTGTCGACTTCCTTGACCCTGCCCTCTTCGAGCACCTCACGCATCCACGGATAGATGACCGGATAGGTATCGGGCCAGCAATCCCGGTACGGCGCGCCGAAGTACTGCGGGTGGCGCGGCCCCATGATCGCCGTGTATCCGTCGTTGTAAATCTGGGTTTGCTCCGGGCCCCAGAAAATGATCGACGGGCTCGGCAGCTCGAGGATCATGGCGACATAGTTGGCCAGGCTGCGCGGCCAGGCCTCGAGCGGACCCAGCGGCGTGGCCGACCAGTCCGTCTCACGGAGCAGTTGGCCGATCGCGCCGGCGCGCGCCATGGCTCTCTCGAGTCCGGTCAGTTGCCTCGCGTCAGATACTCGCGTCCTGCGCTTGCCCAGTGTCACGCTGCAAAGGGTCCTTTGTGCTGGAATCGGAATTTATGGATTGGCCGCGACACGGACGGCGCGACACCTTGTGAGCACGAAATCCTAACCTCGATTCACGCGTGAGGCCACCGCCTTGCCGCCCGGCGTCCGGTCACTGCCCAAGGTCCAAAACACCCAGATGAGTCGGGCGCGCCCGGGCAGGCTGCTACGTTATCCAGGCGGTGAGGCGCTTTTCGGTGTCTTCGTCGCGCCCCGGGAGGAGCTGCAGATAGCAGGTATCGTCCGGCGGGTCTGCCAGGCGCAGCTTGAAAGTCAGCAGCTCATCGTTGCGGAACACCGCGACGGAGACGCGATCACCGGCGTGGTACTCACGCAGGCGCAGGTAGAAGTTTGCGGCCGTCCAGCGCACGCCGTTCAGCGCGAGCAGCTCGTCGCCGGGCGCGACGCCGGCACGCTCGGCCGGGCTCTCGGCGTGCACCAGCGTGACGAGCTGCCTGCCGTTTGCTGCCGCGACGGCCAGGCCGGTCCACGGCGGCGGCACGGCATCGGCCGACAGCGGCTTGCCGCCGGCGTCCTCCAGGCTCTCCGCCGGCCGCAGCCGCATGTCGACACCGAAGCCGCGCAGGATGTTCGCGAGCGGCAGGTCGCTCGTCCCGCGCACGTAGCGTTCGAAGAAACCGG
>CAZTAE010000335.1:0-2733 GCA_964611535.1 uncultured Woeseiaceae bacterium | reverse complement strand
AAACGGCCACTCTCCAGAGCTGATCAGGGCATCCGGTCCGTGTGCCTGAGCGATTCCGGGCGAGTTGCGCCTTCGGCGCCCCGCCGCCGGACGTCGCAGAGCAGCGTCCTTGCGCGGGGTCTCTTCCGCATACCCTCTGGATCAGTGCGCGCCATGATAGCCAAGTGCCCCGGCGGTTGCCAGTCGCGGACAAGCGGGCAACAATTGCCGCCTCGCGATCTCCGGAGACCACCCGATGCCGACGCTTCGCATCCTGACTGCACTCGCTGCCTTCCTCTGTTTCACGGGTGCTGCCGCCGCGGATCCCGCCGAGGATTTCGCGGCACTGCTCGACGAGGTCTGGGAATGGGAGTTGCGGGAGAATCCCGTGCAGGCATCGCGGATGGGCGACAGGCGCTATAACGACCGATGGCCGGACCGCAGCATCGAAGCCATCGAGCGGCGGGATGAAGAGCGCCGGCAGTTCCTCGACCGCCTGCTCGCGATCGATGCGTCGGCGCTCGACGAACAGAATCGGCTGAACTACGACCTCTTCCGGCGACAGCTCCGCAACGACATCGACGCGCACCGTTTTCGCTCCTGGCTGATGCCCGTCCATCATCGCGGCGGCGCGCAGAACCTCGAGAATACGGCGGAAAGCCTGAGGCTCGCGACGGTCCGGGATTACGAGGACTGGCTGGCCCGGATGGCGGCGGTCGATGAGGTCATCGCACAGACGATGGACCTCCAGGAGCGCGGCCGCCGCGCGGGCTTCATGCCGCCGAAAGTGCTGATGCAGCGGATACCGCCGCAGATCTCCGCGCAGCTCGTGGAGGAGCCGGCGGACAGCCCCTTCTACGCCGCCTTCCGCGACCTGCCGGGCAGCATTCCGGTCGATGAGCAGGAGCGGCTGCGCAGCCAGGCGCTGGAGATCATCGAAGATGACATCCTGCCCGCCTACGGGCGGTTCAACCGCTACTTCGAGGAAACCTACCTGCCGGCAAGCCGCGACAGCATCGGCGCCTCGGAGCTCCCCTACGGCGAGGACTTCTACGCCTTCCGGACGCAGCTCTACACCACCACCGACATGACCCCCGACGAGATACATCGCCTGGGCCTCGAGGAGGTTGCACGCATACGCTCGGAGATGCAGGCGATTATCGACGAGCTGGAGTTCGACGGCGACTTCGCCGCGTTCCTCCAGTTCCTGCGCACGGATCCGCAGTTCTATTACGACGATCCGGACGAGCTGTTCGAGGCCTATCTCGCCACGAGCAAGCGCATCGACCCCGAGCTCGTAAAACTCTTCGGCAAACTGCCGCGGATGCCCTACGGCCTGCGGCCGATCCCCGACAGTATCGCACCGGACACGACGACGGCCTATTACAGCCGACCGGCCGCGGACGGCAGCCGTGCCGGTTACTACTACGTCAATCTCTATCGTCCGGAGGTCCGGCCGAAGTACGAGATCGAGGTGCTGACGGTGCACGAGGCGGTGCCGGGCCACCACCTGCAGATCGCACTCGCCCAGGAACTGGAGGACATGCCGAACTTCCGGCGCTACTCGGGCTTCACGGCCTTCACCGAGGGCTGGGGCCTTTACAGCGAAAGCCTCGGCTACGAGCTCGGCCTGTACGACGAGCCCTATTCCGAGTTCGGGGCGCTCACCTACGACATGTGGCGCGCCGTGCGGCTGGTCGTGGACACGGGCATCCATGCCCGGGGCTGGACCCGCCAGCAGGCCATCGACTTCTTCAAGGACAACGCCGCGAAGACCGAGCTCGACATCATCAACGAGATCGACCGCTACATCGGCAATCCGGGCCAGGCGCTGGCGTACAAGATCGGCCAGCTCAAGATCCTGGAGCTGCGGGAGAACGCCAGGCAGGCTCTCGGCGACGCCTTCGACATCCGCGAGTTCCACGACGTCCTCCTCGGCGGCGGCGCCCTGCCGCTCGACCTGCTCGAGACGCGCATGAACCACTGGCTGGCGACGCGGTGACCGCCCGCTACCCCGTCCGTGCCGGGCTTCGCTTACCGAGGTGATTGCGACTCCGGCGGCCATCCGGTGCCGGCGTCGCCATTTTGAGGAGACACGACATGAAAGACGTGAGCGGACATTGCCTTTGCGGCGCCGTGCGCTTCAAGGCCGCTGAGGTCGATCCGCACTACCACGCCTGCCACTGCGGGATCTGCCGCCGCTGGTCCAGCGGGCCGCTGTTCGCGGCCTCGGCAACGGGCGTGACTTTCGAGGGCAGCGAGCACATCACGCGCTACGCCTCGTCGGAATGGGCGGACCGCGGTTTCTGCAGCCACTGCGGGACCAATCTGTTCTTCTACGTCAAACCCGCCGACCGCTACATTCTGTCCGTCGGTGCGTTCGACGACCCGGCCCGCTTCAAGCTCGTCGGCGAGATCTACATCGACCACAAGCCCGATGACTACAGCTTCGCAGGCGACATCACCCGTCAGACCGAAGCGGAATTCCTCCGCGAGATCGGCGCCCTCGACTAGCGAGTCGTACATGGCCTGGCCCGACGGCACTGCTGGGTGCTGTGACCCGCCGTGGAGGTTCCGGCCTCCCCTGCGGGGGTCCTTATGAAGGAAATAAAGCGGACCGAAGGGAGCCATTCCTTCATAAGGATCCCCGCAGGGGAGGCCGGAACCGGCTTGAGCAAGTGCCATTCATCCTGGGGGTTACATTCCTGTTTTCCACGATCAAGGCACTCCCCCGGACAGCCTCTTCCTGCGATC
>CAZTAE010000334.1:0-2739 GCA_964611535.1 uncultured Woeseiaceae bacterium | reverse complement strand
GAGTTTGTAAGACGATTGGGTGACAAGGAGAGCGCCAAATTTGCGCTGGCGGAAGCTCAATGTCTTGTCAAGTTGCGACGGTTCGAGGCGGCGGATGTCGTCCTGAAAAGAGGAGTTCGAGAACACAACGACCTTGATTTCCAGCTACTCAGGTCCGCCGTGGTCCGTTACTTGGAACTCGAGCGGGGCGGCTCGGTCGGTCGAGCGGACATGGCCCGGCTCGACGTGCTCAACGAGATATATGCTTCGGCTGAGTTGTCGCCACTCGAGAAAATCAGGGAAGAAGATCCTCTCCATCTGTCGAATATCAAAGCCGTTGCGCAGCCACGGCAGAATGCGCAGCACCTGAAGGTATCCGTGATCATTCCCGCCTACAATGCGGGGGGCATGCTCGAGTGGGTAATTGCAAGCCTTTTGCAGCAGACCTGGCGCAATCTCGAGGTGATCGTGGTTGACGATTGCAGCACCGACGACACATGTGAAGTTGTCGAGGAAATCGCAAGGCGTGACGCGCGCGTGAAGCTGGTGAGGTTGCAGGAGAACAGCGGCGCCTATATGGCAAGGAACGCTGGGTTACAGCATGCGTCGGGTGACCTGATTACCGTGCACGACAGCGATGACTGGTCGCATCCGCAAAGAATCGAGTTGCAAGTTGCTGCACTCGAATCGAGCCCAACCGTCGTAGCCACCAAGTCTCATTGGGTCCGCGTGAGCGAGGAGCTGGACGTCATAGGTGCATGGATAGCAAAGGGTAATATGGTCGACTTGAACTTTTCCTCGCTGCTGTTCCGGCGGGAAGTAATGGATATATTGGGAATATGGGACGAGGTATTGGTCAGCGGAGATGCAGAGTTCTATTCGAGGATGAAGCACGTCTTCGGCAATGAAGCTATCCTGAAGCTGCCGCGACGCAAGCTTCTGGCTCTTTCCCTGACGCGTGAGAGCTCGTTGACTCTCTCAAAGACGACGCATCTGCGAAGTCTCTATTATGGGTTGCGGCGTAACTATCGAGGCTCCTATCTATACTGGCATTCGCAGCTCACGGGTGGAAGTGATGACCTGCCGTTCTATCCCGGAAGATCGCGCCGCAGGTTTCCGGTTCCGCCCAGCAACCGGCCACCTGGCAGGCAGCCCAGCTGGAAGTACGATATCGTCGTCATTTCCGACCTTGCCATGCCGGGCGGGGCATTCGTGTCGACGCTGAACTACATTATTGCAGGATGCAAGGCCGGCAAGAGGGTGGCGATTTTTCATTGGAGCAGGTTCGACCTCGCGACTAATGCGGCGCTGCAACCACGGATGTATGAAGCCTGCATAGACTACGACATCGATATTCTCGGGCCCGGGGATACGGTGGAGACAGATGTCGTGCTCGTCGGCTACCCGACCATCCTACAGCACAAGATCGAGCCGATGCCGGACATTCGGACGAAACATCTGGCGATTATCGTCAACCAGTATGCCAGCCGACTGGTCGACGGAGGGGATCGACAGTATGATCCGCTACGCGTGCGGGCGCACCTGAAGAGTATTTTCGGCATGGAAGGCGTCTGGGTGCCCATCTCAAATTGGGTCAAGCGACTAATGGAGGAGGATCGGCGCTACCCGATTCCCTATTCGAAGCCATGGTTGCCGATGGTTGATGTCGAATCGTGGTGCTCGACGCCTGTCAACTGGCGTGGCGCCGAGCGACGTAAGCCGGTAGTCGGGCGGCACGGGCGCGACACTTATACGAAGTGGCCTTCAGACCCCGACGCATTGGCGCAAGCTTACGGAGTGGGTCAGGAATGGGACGTACGTTTCCTCGGCGGCGCAGAACATGCGATCGATATGCTCGGGGGACGGCCGGGCAATTGGAGCATCGTGCCGTGGGACGAGATGTCCGCGGAAGAGTTTCTGAGAGACCTGGACTTTTTCGTGCATTATCCGCACGAGAGGTACATCGAGGAATTCGGACGTGCAGTAATGGAGGCAATGGCGTTAGGCATACCTGCCATACTGCCGCCGCAATTCCAGGAGACGTTCGGCGAGGCGGCGACCTACGCGCTCCCCCACGAGGTTCCGGAGCTGGTCTCCGAATTATGGCTTTCACGGGACAAGTATCTGGACCGTGCTCAGGCGGGCCGCAGCTTCGTTCTGAAGAACTGCAGCCTTTCGGTATTCCCCGATCGACTGGAGGATTTGCTGAAGGCCGTGGCCAGCAGCTCCTCTGCCATCGAGTTGGCGGCGACAGGCAGGCGATAGCAATGGTGGCGAACCCGAAACAATCCGCTGGCAAGCGGCGTGGCCGGCGCAGGCCCGCCGGGTATTGGAAGAGCTCGATCTATCTATTTGCTGCGCGTCAAATCTGCGCACGCGAGTGTCGGAAACCGAATTCGGTAATCGATGTCGGCTCGGCCGCAACGCCTATCGTGGAATGGCACCGAAAGACCGGAGCGCGCCTGGTCTCGCTGGACCTGCGGCGGCCATATGTAGCAGAGGGGGTGGAATCCATAACCTGCGATTTTCTCCAGTACAAGCCCGAGACCAGGTTCGATCTGGTGACCTGTTTCCAGGTACTGGAGCACGTTCCCAAGCCCGCCGCCTTCGCAAGAAGGCTGATTCAGATCGGCGAAGTCGCCGTCGTATCAGTGCCGTACAGATGGAAAAAAGGAAAATGCAGATATCATCTGCACGATCCGGTCGATGAACGAAAGATGCAAAAGTGGTTCGGACGTGACCCCGATTTTTCGTATGTCG
>CAZTAE010000333.1:0-2746 GCA_964611535.1 uncultured Woeseiaceae bacterium | reverse complement strand
GCCTGGTAATCCAGCACTTCGGATTCCTCGATCAGCGGGCAGACCCAGTAGGCCTGCTGGCCGCTTTCGCAGGCCGATCGCACGCGGGCGATGATGTCGGCGCGGCGCGTGTCCGGCAGGGCCACCGTCGTCACCGGCTGCCTTCCCGGCGGCAGCTCGTCGATCACCGACGTGTCGAGATCCGCGTACGCGGCCATGGCGAGCGTGCGCGGAATCGGCGTCGCCGTCATGACCAGCTGATGCGGGAAGCCGTGACCGTTGACGCCCTTGTCACGCAGCGCCATCCGCTGGTGCACGCCGAAACGGTGCTGTTCGTCGATGACGACCAGCCCGAGCGCGTGGAAATCGACCCCCTCCTGGAACAGGGCGTGGGTGCCGACGACGAGCCGGGCTTCGCCGCTCGCGATTGCGCGCAGTGCCTCCTGCCGGCGGCTCGCGCGCAGGCTGCCGGTGAGCCACGCGGGCTCGATGCCGAGCGGCGCGAGCCAGGAGGAGAAGGTCCGCCAGTGCTGCTCGGCCAGCAACTCGGTCGGTGCCATGACGGCGGCCTGCACGCCACAGGCCATCGCCTTCAGGCAGGCGATGGCGGCAACCACCGTCTTGCCCGACCCGACGTCGCCCTGCACCAGCCGCATCATGGGATGCGGCTGGCCGAGGTCGGCCAGGATCTCGGCGACGACCCGTCGCTGCGCGCCGGTGAGCTCGAAGGCCAGGCTGTCGGTGAAGCGACGCAACAGGTCTTCGCCGCCGGCGAGCGGGAGCGCCTGTTCCTTCTGCGCCTGGTCCCTCAAGCTTCGCAGGCTGAGGTAATGCGCCAGCAACTCCTCGAACGCGAGCCGCTGCCGGCAGGGATGGGTGCCCTCGCCGATGCTCGCGAGGTCGGCGCCGGGCGGTGGCCGGTGCAGGTAGAGCAGGGCCTCCGCGAGTGCCGGCATGCCGTGCCGCCGGCGGATTTCTCCGGGCAGCAGCTCCGGCGGCGGCGACGCCTGCATGCGCTCCAGCGCCTGCCCGGTGAGGTTGCGCAACCGCCCCTGCTGGACGCCCTCGGTTGCGGGATAGACCGGTGTGAGCGCATCGGTCGTTGCGGGCGTTTCTTCCTGCCGGAGCAGCCGGTACTCCGGGTGCACCATTTCGAGACCCGCGGGGCCGGCGCGGACGTCGCCGTAGCAGCTCAGGCGGGTTCCTTTCCGGAACTGGTGGGCCTGCTGCCGTGAAAAGTGGAAGAACCGCAGCGTGAGCTGGCCGGACCCGTCGCCGATCCTGACCAGCAGGCTGCGGCGCCCGCGGTAGAGCGTTTCGGCCAGCAGCACCTCGCCGCTCACGAGGCAACGCATGCCGGGCTCGAGGGCGCCGAGGCGCGTCAGCGTCGTGCGGTCCTCGTAGCGCAGCGGCAGGAGGAACAGAAGGTCCTCCACACGGTGGAGCCCGAGCCGCTCGAGTTTCAGCGCGAGCTGCGGGCCCACGCCGGAAAGCCGCGTCAGTTTCGACTGCAGGGGGTCTGCCGCGGCGATGGCCAAACGATCGTCCCCGGACCTTACAGGGCGAGCACGGCCTCGGCCTCGACGTCGGCCCCCTTGGGCAAGGCGGCGACGCCCACGGCCGCGCGTGCCGGATAGGGCTCCCGGAAGTATTCGGCCATGACGCGGTTTACGGTCTGGAAGTCGTCGAGGTCCGTCAGGTAGATCGTCAGCTTGACCACTCGGTCGAGATCGCCGCCCGCAGCTTCGGCCACGGCCTTCAGGTTGTCGAAGACCCGCCTTGCCCGCGCCGCGAAGTCTCCGCCGGTGAGCTCCATGGTCGTCGGGTCGAGCGGTATCTGGCCGGAAAGGAAGACGAGGTTGCCGGCGCGCACCGCCTGGGAGTAGGCGCCGATGGCGGCCGGTGCGTCTTCGGTCGTAATGACGTCTTTGCTCACGCTGTTCTCCCTCGAGATGCGGGTGTGGTATGCCGGCCTACGCGCAGTCCCGCGCTACCCGGATCACATTCGGCATCTTGCGCACGTTACTCATTATGCGCGCGAGATGCGCCCTGTCCTTCACCTGAACCAGGAAAGTGAGGACGGAGCAATCGTCGTGGCGGTCGATCACGGAAACCTGCTCGATGTTGGACTGCGAGTCCGCGATCGTTGCGGCGACCTCCGCGAGCGCGCCGGTCTTGTTCACCGTGTCGACCTGTATCTGGCTGGAGAAGTCGCGGTCGATGTTCTTCTCCCAGCTGACGGTGATCCATTTCTCCGATCGCTTGCGGAAGTTCCTGAGGTTCCCGCACACGTTCCTGTGGATGACGACGCCGCGGCCGGAGCTCAGATAACCCATCACCTCGTCGCCCGGCAGCGGATGACAGCACTTGGCGTAGCTCACGACGACGCCTTCCGTGCCGGCGATGACGAGGCTCGCGTTCATGGGCTCCGCCCGCCCATCGCCGTTGCCGACGCCCAGCAGCAGGCGGGCCGTCAGCGGTGCGAGCCGCTCCCCGAGGCCGAGTTGCTCGAAAAGCTGGGTGGGCTCCGAGAGCCCCAGTCCCTCCACGGCCTCGCGCAGCCGGACCCGGCCGACCTTGCGCAGCGAAGAACCGAGATCCTTCAAGGCCTTGTCCAGCAGCCGCTTGCCCAGGTCGACCGATTCGCTGCTGCGCATCTGTTTTACGTGATGGCGGATGGCGGAGCGCGCCTTTGCCGTCGCGACGAAGGTCAGCCAGTTCGGGTTCGGCCGGGCGCCCCGCGCCGTGATGATCTCGACCGTCTGGC
>CAZTAE010000332.1:0-2747 GCA_964611535.1 uncultured Woeseiaceae bacterium | reverse complement strand
AGTTCCAGACATTTCAATCTCCATGGCGCGGGCAGCCCATCATAACCGAGCCACCACAGCCAGCGGGTCCGGGACCCGGCCTTTGAATGAGGCTTTTCGTGCAAGAGCGCATCGACATGCCCCGACCGTGAGTCACAGCGGCCTGACCCCGGTGGCCGATTGATCCGAATCACTGTCCCTGAACGCCCCCCTCCGCTTCGGCACATCTTTTGCATCGAATATCGGGCGACCTCTCGAACGGAGCAGCCGATGACGGAATTCCTGAGCAAACGCGACAAAGCCCGCCTGCGCGGTGCCGAGGAGCTCGGCCCGTCACCCGTGCCGACCCGGGAAATCTCGAGCGGCGAGTTCGCGCCGGGCAGGCAGACCGGGGAGCAGAAGCGGGTCGAGGCGCGCCTGGCACAGCTCGGCGATGAGCACGCCCGGCGCCGGGGCATGAGCCGGCGGGACTTCTTCCGGACGACCGCCGGCATGGCGGCGGCCTTCGTGGCCATGAACGAAGTCTACGGGCCGCTGTTCCGGGTGAGCCGGGCCGAAGCAGCCGACGACGAGCTGGCCGCGGAGCAGGCGGCACGCTATCGCGACCAGTTCATCTTCGACGGGCATACACATTTTCTGCGCGACGACAGCCGGCTCGACACGTTCGTGGACCTGCGCAAGGCCGTGGCGCACAGCGGAGTGGCGGACGCCATGCGGCCCGAAGCCCAGTCGATGGAAAAGCTGAAATTCGACAACTACGTGCGCGAGATCTGGTACGACAGCGATACCAAGATGTCGATCCTGTCGGGCGCGCCGTCCGATATTCCGCAGGACTGGTTTCTGACCAACGAACAGATGGCCGAGGCACCGAGACGGATCAACGAGATGGCCGGCTCGCGGCGCCTCTTGCACCACAACATGTTCACGCCCGGCCAGCCCGGCTGGCTGGACGATCTGCGCGAAGCAGTGAAGCTGAGCCCCGTGTCCTGGAAGGGCTACACCGTCGGCGACAACACGCACAAGGAGGAGTCCAGCTATCCGTGGCGGATGGACAGCGAGGAAACCTATCGCGGCTACGAAATCATGCGCGAGGCCGGCATCAGGACGGTGTGCGTGCACAAAGGACTGTTTCCGCCCTCGACGGCCGAGCGCTATCCCCACCTGGCGCCGTACGCCACCGTCGAGGATGTGCCGCAGGCGGCGAAGGACTGGCCGGATTTCAACTTCGTCATCTATCACGCGGGATACCGCTGGGTGGGCGGCCCGCCGGAAGAAGCGATGCAGCAGTTCGACGAAACCGGCCGCCTGGCCTGGGCCAGCGAACTGGCGGAAATCCCCGAGAAGCACGGCGTCGACAACGTCTATGCCGACATCGGTTCGACTTTCGCCGACGCGGTGATCGCAAATCCCCGCCTGGCTGCCGCCATCATCGGCATCCTCAACCGGGGCCTGGGCGTCGACAAGGTGCTGTGGGGAACCGACGCGGTGTGGTGGGGCTCGCCCCAATGGCAGATCGAAGCGTTCCGGCGCCTGCAGATGCCGGAGGATCTGCAGGAACAGCACGGCTTCCAGCCGCTGGGCGAAGCGGACGGGGCAGTGAAGAACGCAATCTTCGGGCTGAACAGCGCTCGTCTCTATCGGATTGACGTCGACCAGCAGATCAAGGCGTTCGCGAACGACCAGTTTGCACAGGAACGCCAGGCCTACTTCGATGCCGGTGGCCGGCCAACGCGGTTGGCTTACGGGTGGGTCACGGAGTGATCGTCCCCGAACCGGCCGTCCTGCAAATTCGCTCCGCGGGCTCGTAGAATCGAGTCGCGGGTGAACACAACTGCGAGGTGGGGCCGTGGGAAGCAAGTGTCTGTTGCTGCTGTCGTTGATCCTGGCCGCCGCGCCGCCGGCCGCGGCCACCGAGGTATCCGGCGAGCTCTTCGTCGTCCACTTCTCGACCGGCCCGGCGTGGGACGAAGCGCTGGCGCCGGGAGAACAGGCCGGGTTCGCCGAGCATTCGGCGAACCTTAACCGGCTGCGGACCGAGGGCACGATCCTGTTCGGGGCGCGTTACGACGAGTACGGCATGCTGTTCGTGCGGGCGGCCTCGGCGGAGGCCGCAGCGACATTGTTCGCCGACGACCCGGGCGTACGGTCGGGCATCTTCGAGTACCGGGTGGCGGCGTTGAACGTTTTCTACCCGTGGCAGGCGCCTGCCGCGGTGCCCCGCTGACGGCGCGGTGGCCGGTCAGACTGCGCCGCGTCCCTTGTCCTTGCTCCTTACCCTGCTTTTAGACACAGGGACAAGTCTGGCGGCGAGGCGCCTGGGCGCAATGAGGCTGTAGCTCTCCTCGATGAGCTCGGAGGCCCATGCCCAGTCGAGGCGCTTGCCGTCGAGATAGACGCCGATCCAACCCTTGTGGCCCACATAGGGCGGTACGAAGAAACGCTCCGGGTCGAGGCCCACGAGAACGTCCTGGGCGCCTTCGGGAGCCTTCAGCCACACCGAAGGCCGGCCGCCGCTGTAGTTGCCCTTCTGCATCGCGAAAATGCGGTTGCGGATTCGCCAGGTCGGATCGCCCCACGTCACCTTCTCGGTCGTCTCCGGAAGCGCCAGGCAGATCTTGCGCAGGCGCTCGAGGCGGTCCTTGCGGATTGTGAGGCGGTTGAGCTTCATGGCGATCTCTCTTCGACCTGATCGAGCCAGTCCCGGAGCCCCGACAGAGGCTGTCGCCGCAGCCGATAGAGCCGACCCCTTGCGTCGTCCGCCAGGATAC
>CAZTAE010000331.1:0-2765 GCA_964611535.1 uncultured Woeseiaceae bacterium | reverse complement strand
CCGGGTTGCGACGCGGTAGCCGTCGCGCATCCTGAGCAGCAGGCTGCCGGACTGCATCCGACCGGGAGTAACGGCGTCGCTGGTCGGCGCAGCGGCCTGGCCGAAGACCGTGACGGGTTGGAAGAGAACAAGCAGCACGAGCAGCATGGCCCAGAGCCAGAGCAGGATACGTCCGGGCAAGGTCGCTGCCAGCGCGGTAACGGGAAGCGACGCGTTCCTTTCGTCCGCGCGATCCGATGCACTCCTGGTGGTGGGCGTTTCTTCCTCATCCATGCTTTTATCCTCCCGGTTTCACGCACATTGAAGCGCGCGAAGGCGGTGCGCCTGCGGCCGGGGCGTGGCAATGGGGCGGCGTAATGTGGCAAATTGTGGCGTTCGGGTACCGGAGCCAGGGCTTGGCCAGGCGCATAGCGATAGTCGAAGACGAAGCGGCGATCCGCGAAAACTACGCGGCCGCATTCCGTCGCGAAGGCTACTCGGTCGACCTTTACGACGCGCGCCAGCCGGCGCTCGATGCCTTCGATGCGCGCCTGCCCGATCTCGTGCTGATCGACGTCAGCCTGAAGGACGAGGTCGAGGGCGGCTTCGAGCTGTGCCGGGACCTCCGCAGCCGCGCGCCCGAGTTGCCGATCATCTTCCTTACCGCGCGTGACAGCGAGTTCGACGCGGTATCGGGCCTGAGGCTCGGCGCCGACGACTATCTGACCAAGGACATCAGCGTGCCGCACCTGATGGCGCGGGTGGCGGCGCTGTTCCGCCGTCTCGACGCCATGCAGAAGCCGCAGGCCGGGACGAGCCGGCTGACCCGCGGCGACCTCGAGATCGACGTTGACCGGATGACGGTGCGCTGGAAGGACCAGCCGGTGGGCCTCACGCTGACGGAGTTCTGGATCGTGCACTCGCTGGCACGCTATCCGGGGCACGTCAGGAATCGCCAGCAACTGATGGACGCCGCCCGGGCGGTGCTCGACGACAACACCATCACCTCGCACATCAAGCGCATCCGCCGCAAGTTCCTCGCCATCGATCCCGATTTCGCCGCGGTGGAAACGGTCTATGGCATGGGTTACCGCTGGCTCGGCGACTAGCCGGATGAGGGTGTCCGGCAGCGAGCGACCGGCCGCGGTTCCGCGGACGCGGGCGGCAGGCATCGCTGCTGCCTGCGAAGCCTGCGTGTCCGCGTGAACCTCAGGCGGCAACTGCTGCTGGTCAGTCTCCTGACGCTGGTGCTGCCCTGGGCCGGCTGCCAGTTCGTGCGGGAAACCGAATCCGCACTGCGCGAGGGGCAGCAGCAGATGCTCGCCGGCACCGCGCAGGCCATCGCCGATGCGCTCGCCCAGTTTCCGGACCAGTTCGATCTCGCTGCCGCGGCGGAGCGTCCCGGCGAGGCGCTCTACGCGCATCCCCTGGCGACGCGGCCGCTGATCGACGGCTACATGGACGAGTGGACCATCGGCCAGGACTCGCTCGTCCCCTTCCCCGATACGGACGGCGCCGTTGCCTACGCGGCCGGATCGCACCGCCAGTACATCTATCTTTACGTCGAGGTGCGTGACGACGTCGTGATCTGGTCGCAGCCGGCCGCTCGAGAGGACGGGTCCGGCGACGCCGTCCGCGTCGTGACCTCCACGCCCGACGGTGACCCGACGGCGTGGCGCTTTGCCGCCGAGGCGCCGGGGAGCCTGTCGCCCCGACTCGACGGAGAGGCCGGCGGCGGGATCGAAACCCGGATCGCCGCGCACTGGCAGGACGTGCCGACGGGCTACCGCCTCGAGGCCCGACTCCCGCGCCGGCTCGTCGCCTCCCGCCTCGGCATCGTCGTCGTGGACGTCGACGAACGGGACGCTCCCGCAAAGCATCACGCGAGTTTCGAAGGCGCCTGGCCCGGTCGTTTCGTCCTGCCCTCGCCTTTTCTCGAAAGCGTCGCCGCCGGCTACGTGCAACCGGGGCTCAGCCTTACGGTGACCGACCTCGCCGGGTGGCGGCTGGCCCGGGTGGGCGACGTGACGACCGGCGGCGGCCGCGAGGAAAGGGTCGGCGTTGCCGCCGGCTGGCTGCGCATGGCCTACAACGCACTGCTGGAGCCCGGCAGCGAGCACGTGCTCGCTGAGCCGGACCCTTCAGGCCGAGAAGGCCAGGACTACGTCCTGCGGGCGCTGGACGGCGAGGCGGCGACGCGCTGGTTCCAGAGCGAGCGCTCCGGCCGCGCCGTGGTCGCCGTCGCGCAGCCGGTATGGTCCGGCAACGTCCAGACCGGCGCCGTCATCCTGCAGCAGGGCACGGACGCCATCCTGAGCCTCAGGAACGAGGCGCTCGCGCGCCTCATGAATTTCACCCTGCTCGCAGCGGTCCTGGTCGCCGCGGGTCTTCTCGGCTGGGCGAGCTGGCTGTCGCTGCGCATTCGTCGCCTGAGCGGCGCCGCCGTGCGCGCGCTCGACGGGAAGCGGGTGCAGGCAAGCCTGCCGAGCGCCGGCGCCGGCGACGAGGTCGGCGACCTCTCCCGCAGCTTCTCGCATGTCCTCAGCCAGCTCGGCGACTACAACGAATACCTGCGCACGCTCGCGTCGCGCCTGTCACACGAGATGCGGACGCCGCTGACGATCGTCACCTCGTCGCTCGAGAACCTCGAGCACGAGTCGTTGACGGATGAAGCGGCGAAATACACCGCCCGCGCGCGCGAAGGCACCGAGCGGCTGCGGCGGATACTGAACGCGATGAGCGAAGCGAGCCGCGTCGAGGAACTGATCGAGAACGCGGAACCGGAA
>CAZTAE010000330.1:1661-2766 GCA_964611535.1 uncultured Woeseiaceae bacterium | reverse complement strand
TTCCTCGACCAGCGCGAGGCACTGCACCACGAGGAGCGGCACCTGGTATCGAATTTCCTCGGCACCGGCGACATGCGCATCGACATGGGCTATACGGTGGTCCTCAGTCCCTTCGACACCGTGCTCCTGGCGAGCGACGGCCTGACCGACAACCTGCATTTCGACGAGATCGTGGAGTTCAGTCGCAAGGGAGCGCTCGACACCGCAATCGACGCGCTGACCGGCCTTGCCTGCCGCCGCATGACCAACGAATCGAAGACGCTGCCGAGCAAGCCCGACGACCTGTCCGTCATCCTGTTCCGGAAGCGCTCGCAGCGGAAAGCTGCGAAGGACTCGTCTCCGAATCCGGCGGCCGGGTGACGAGCACCCGCAGGCGACGGGTCGCGCGAACGGCGGTCGTGATCGTGCCGCCGCGGCCCCGGATCGAACTGCCGCTCCCGGCCGCGATCGGCCGCCCGTATTGCTGTTGCGGGCAGCCAGCGGGCGTATTATTGTCGTACCAGACAGTCCGCGTGCCATCGCTGTTCTGTCGGACTGACAGGTCCGACGGAACTACGCAATGTCCTTGCGATCAATAAGTAGAATAAGGGACCTGGCGGCGCGGCCCGCGTGACGCGACGCTATCTTCTGTCGTATATGCGCAAGATTATCCAGCGAGGCGACAACACATGATTTCTACCTTCCAGACGACTTCCCTGCGGCGCACCCTCCGGCCCCTCGTGGCGGGTGTGGCCGCTGCACTGCTGGCGGCCGGCTGCGCCACGCAGAGCTCGTCGTCGGGCGGCGGCGCGTCCGGCGGCGGTGGCATGTCCGGAGGCGGCATGTCGGGCGGCGGCGCATCCGGCGGCGGCGGCATGTCCGGCGGCGGCATGTCGGGCGGCGGCGGATCCGGCGGCGCAGGCGGCGGGATACGCGGCATCGGTGGGCAGATGCCCGGCACCGGCGGTCAGGGCGACGGCACCGGCGGTCAGGGCGACGGCAGCGGCCAGGGTGAGGGCAGCGGCGGCGTCGGTCAGTATCCCGGCGAGAGCGATGCCGAGCGCAAGGCCAGGCTGGAGAAAGAGCTCGAGAAGCAGGTCGGCGGCCTCGATGAGGTACTGGCCGA
>CAZTAE010000330.1:0-1561 GCA_964611535.1 uncultured Woeseiaceae bacterium | reverse complement strand
GGCTGGAGAAAGAGCTCGAGAAGCAGGTCGGCGGCCTCGATGAGGTACTGGCCGAAGAACAGGAGGAGATCTCCACGGTCGGACGCAACACCGAAGGTTTCGGCGGCGACGGCGGCAAAGGCGGCAGCGGGGGCGTCGGCCTCGGCAAGCAGGCCTCCGGCGGCATAGAGGGGACGGGCGAAGTCGCGGACACCGAAGGCGACGGCAGCGGGTCCTCACCCTCGGTGGCGGACCTCTCCGAGGAGGAAATCAAAAGCCGGACGCCGGCCGATATCCCCGACCTCGTCAGCGAGGACGTAGTCGCCAAGCAGCTGCGCGAGGCGGCGCTGGCGGAAGAGGACCCGGAACTCAGGGAACGTCTCTGGGAAGAGTACCGGAACTACAACAACCTTTGACGCAGTCGGGCAGGGATGGCGCTCATTCGAATCGTTGATAGTGCCAGGGCTCTAGCGAGCCCGAGTCGTCTGTTGCTCATGCTAGCCGCCGGCTGGCTCTGCGGCGGCTGTACCGTCTCGGAGGTCGTCACGGCGGAGACCACCGAACTCGAGGTGGCTGCCGTCGAAGTCCCGGAAGACATGCTGCTCGACGTCGGTATCGTCAGCTTCGAGCCCGGAATTCCCGGGGACAACGATGCGGACAAGTCGGGCATCTACGAGGAGGTTCGGGAAGCGGAGAGCCGCTATCTGCCGTACCACCTGAAGAAGACCCTGCAGGGAACGGGCTACTGGGGCGCCGTGCGCGTCATACCCTCGCGTTACGTCTTCACGGACGTGATCCTGTCAGGACAGATCCTGCGGTCGGACGGCGAGTACGCGACGGTGCGAGTGAAAGCCGAAGACACGACGGGCCGCGAGTGGTTCGAGAGGGAGTACTCGACGCAGACGGGCATCACGTCGTACACCGACTACAGGGACCGCAGCAACGATCCCTACCAGAAGGTATTCAACGACGTCGCCAATGACCTGCGCGAGCACGCGGCAGCGCTTACGCCGGGCGAGATCACGCGGATCCGCCAGGTGTCGGAGCTTCGTTTCTTCGGCGACATGGCGCCGGCGGCTTTCGGCGATTATCTCGTTACGGAAGACGGGCTGACGAAGCCCGTGCGGCTGCCCGCGAAGAACGATCCCATGGCAAACCGCCTGCGGCAGATTCGCGAACGCGATCGTCTCGTCATCGACACGCTCAACGAGCACTACGCCAACTTCTACTACGGCATCGCGATCCCGTACGAGTCCTGGCGAAAGACGGCGCGGGAGCAGGCTATCAATTACCGGCAGGTGAAGCGTGCGGCGACGCTTCGCGCGCTGCTCGGCGTCGTCGTCGTGGCGGGCTCGATGAGCGTCGACACCAGCAGCTCGAGCCGCTCGCGTGCACGGTTCAAGCGGGCGGCGCAGTACGTCGGCGTCAATCGCGGCATCAACACGATCGTCAGCGCCTGGCAGCTCCGGTCGTCCGCGGACATACACCGGGAGAACATCAAGGAGCTGTCCGAGTCGTTCGGCGCGGAAGCGGCGCCGCTGGTCGTCCAGGTCGAGGGCGAATCGCGGCGGCTGACGGGGAC
>CAZTAE010000329.1:0-2778 GCA_964611535.1 uncultured Woeseiaceae bacterium | reverse complement strand
CCTCCTCTTGGCCGCGGCGGTTGCCGCCGTCGTCTATCCGGTCGGGCTCCTCCTGCAGTTCTTCGAACTGCGCCTGGCCGGCGAAGTGGTTTCCGCAATCGGTGCGGCGGGAGCGGTGGCCGCGATCGCGTGGCTGTGCTTCCGGCTGTCCAGGGCCGTCGATAACTTGTAAACGGGCCCGGATCGCCCATCGGTTCAGCCCGATCTGCCGCCGGTGCTTTTACGGCGGAAGCGATAATGGCATTATAATGAACGTGGTTCTTTTATGGCCGCAGGCACGCTTCGCACACCGGTTCCGTGACGGTCGTGCCTTTCCGGGGGAGATCAAAATGTCTGCTATCAATGAGAACAGCCGCGCAAAGGCACTGGTCTGGCTGGCAACCGCCGCTCTTGCACCCCCTTCCGTTGCGCTGGCACAGGATCAGCGTGCGCTCGAAGAGATCGTCGTCACTGCGCAAAAGCGCGAACAGAACATACAGGACGTGGGGATCGCGATTTCCGCCTTCTCCGGCCGGCAGCTCAGTGAACTCGGCCTGATAGAAAGCACCGACATCTCGCTGCTGACGCCGGGCGTCAGCGTTTCCGCTTCGGCGGGCGACCAGAGCCGCCAGTTCAGTATTCGCGGTGTCACGCAGAACGACTTTGCCGATCACACCGAGCCGCCAAACGCGGTCTACATCGACGAAGGCTACATCGCAGCGCCGCAGGGGCAGGTGTTCGCCCTTTTCGACCTCGATCGCGTCGAAATTCTGAAAGGGCCGCAAGGCACACTGTTCGGCCGCAACGCGACCGGTGGTCTCGTGCACTTCGTGTCCAGGCGGCCGACCTCCACTTTCGAGTCTTTCGCGGATCTTACGTACGGCTCGTACGACCAGATCCGGCTCGAGGGCGCTGTCAGCGGACCGCTGTCCGAGGCGTTGTCCGGCCGCCTGTCCGTCCTTTACAACCGCCACGACGAGATTCTCAAAAACCACTACCCGCAAGGCAACATGATCAATCCACTGACCGATCAGCCGTTCGAGGGATCGCCGACCGGCGCCGAGGACTACTGGAACGACAATCAGTGGGCCGTGAGAGGGCAACTGCTCTGGGAGAGAGAAACCGTCGAGACCCACCTGAGCCTGTTCGCGTCGCGGCAGAAGGTTTCGGTGGGCCCCCAGCAGTCCCGCCCCGTCACGGCGATCCTCAACGCCAACGGATCCCAGGTCGATACGATCTTCGCGGAGCAGGATCCGCAGGGCTGCGAGGCGATTTCCGCCGAGACGGGCGGGTGCCTGCCGATATCGTTTCTCGACGGCGAGATTCCTGGTGTGAACGAAGATGCCGTCCGCCCGGTCGTGGGAGGCGATCTCTTCGGCTATCGCGATGCCGATGGCGGGGATTTCGATGTCTCCGCCGATCACGCGCTCGACGACTTCAACGAATACAACGTGCGAGGCTTGACGGGAAGCATCGAGTGGACTCTCGGCGACATGACGCTGCACTCGATCAGCCACTACGTCTATTTCGATAAGCTGCAGACGCTTGACGTCGACTCGGCGCCCGAACCGCAAAGCCTGGTGCTGCAAGAGGCCGAGCACGATACCTTCACGCAGGAGTTCCGCCTCGACGGCGGCAACGACAGCTTCCGCTGGGTTGCCGGTCTCTACTACCTGATGATCGACGTCGATTACGCGCAGGGTCTGGCTTTCTCGCCCGATTCGCCGATCTCGATTCTGTTCTTCGGCGGCGAGCCGGCCGAGAGTCCGATCTTCGTGGACATGAGCACGGATTCCTACTCGGTATTCGGTCAGGTTGATTTCGATCTGACCGACACGGTCACGCTGGTCGCCGGCCTTCGCGGCATTCGTGAAGAGAAGGATTACCAGTACGACAATTTCTGGTTTGCGAGCATACGAGACGAGACGATCGACGACGATCAGCCGCCGCTGCCCATCCCCGTCAGTCCCGCCGGCGGCGGTCTGACTTACCCGTCCTTCACGGGCAACACCGGGGAGACGTTCTGGGCCGGCAAGCTGCAGTTGGAGTATCGCCCGAGCGAAGACTTGCTTCTGTACGGCGGCATAAACCGCGGCGTCAAGGCGGGGGGCTTCAACGCCAAGCTCAACGACTTCGCGCCGGCCATACCCCCGTCGGAGATTCCCTACGGAGAGGAAGTGCTGACCGCATACGAAGTTGGTTTCAAGTCCAGGCTGGCTGGCGGCACGACGCGAATCAACGGCTCCGCGTTCTGGTACGACTACGACGACTACCAGGCCTTCGTGTTTGCGCTGACCTCCGGCATCATCCAGAACGCCGACGCCACGTCCAAAGGCGCCGAGCTGGAGATATCGGCCCGCCCCGCGGAAGGCCTGGACCTGATCCTCACGGCTTCGTGGTTGGACGCCACGGTCGAGGATCTGCCGATCGCGCCGGGCGTGATTCGCGACGTCACGCCGACCTTCACGCCCGAATGGCAGTTCAGCGGCCTTGCCCGTTACGAATGGCCGGCGCCGTCCGTCCGCGGTACGCTCGCGGTGCAGCTGGACGGCAGCTACGCATCCAGCCGGTTTCACAATCTGCGCAATTTCCGTGCCGACGAAATGGCCGGCTATACACTCGCCAATGCGCAGGTCGCCTGGACCAGTGAGACCGGCCGCTGGGAGGCGTCGGCGTTCGTGGACAACCTCACCGACGAACGCTATAAAATTTCCGGCTTCGACCTGGCAACACTGTGCGGCTGCAACGAGGAGGCATACGGCAAACCGCGCTGGTACGGCGTGCGTCTCCGTTACAACG
>CAZTAE010000328.1:0-2781 GCA_964611535.1 uncultured Woeseiaceae bacterium | reverse complement strand
CCGCTGCCGCCGAACAGCGAGCGCTTCCAGCCGCCGAAGCTGTGGAACGCCAGCGGCACCGGTATCGGCACGTTCACCCCCACCATGCCCACCTGGATGCACGACGCGAATTCGCGAGCTGCATCGCCGTCGCGGGTGAAGACGGCCGTGCCGTTGCCGTATTCATGGCTGTTCACCAGCGTCACGGCCTCGTCGAAGCTTGCCGCGCGGACCATCGTCAGCACCGGGCCGAAGATCTCCTCCCGATAGACGCGCATGTCCGGCGTCGCGCGATCGAAGAACGAGGGCCCCAGAAAATACCCCGGCCGCGAGGCCGCCGGATGCCGGCGGCCGTCGACCAGCAGCGCGGCGCCCTCCCTTTCGCCGAGCTCGAGGTAGGCGGCGACCTTGTCCCGATGCTCGGCCGTGATGAGCGGGCCCATGTCGGTGCCGGCCTCGTTGCCCGGGCCGACCTTCAGCGCCTCGATCTTCGGCAACAGGCTCTCCAGCAGCCGCTCCGCGGCGTCGCCCACCGTCACCACGGCCGAAATGGCCATGCAGCGCTCGCCGGCGGAGCCGTAGCCGGCGCCCACGAGCGCGTCTGCTGCCTGCTCCATGTCCGCATCCGGGAGGACGACCATGTGATTTTTCGCGCCGCCCAGCGCCTGAACGCGCTTGCCGTTCGCAGTGGCCGTCCGGTAGACGTGCTCGGCGACCGGCGTCGAGCCGACGAAGCTGACGGCGGCGACGCGCGGGTCCTCGAGCAACGCGTTCACGGCGACCTGATCGCCCTGCACGACGTTGAACACGCCCGGCGGCAGTCCGGCCTCTTCGAGCAGCGCGCCGAACTTCAGCGACAGGCCCGGATCCTTCTCCGAGGGCTTCAGCACGAAGGTGTTGCCGCAGGCGATGGCGAGCGGAAACATCCACAGCGGCACCATGGCCGGGAAGTTGAAGGGCGTGATGCCCACGCACACGCCGAGCGGCTGGCGCATCGAATAGAGGTCGACGCCGTTGCCGACCTGATCGTTGTATTCTCCCTTCAGCAGGTGCGGGATGCCGCAGGCGAATTCGACCACTTCGAGACCGCGCTGCAGCGACCCGGCGGCGTCCTCGAGTACCTTGCCGTGCTCCTGGGTAATCAGGGCCGCAAGCTCGTCGCGATCCCGCTCGATCAGCGCCTTCAGTCGGAACATCACCTGCGCCCGCCGCAGCACGGGCGTGCGCGACCAGCTGGCGAACGCCTTTTCGGCCGCGGCGACGGCATCGGCGACCTCCGCTTCGGTCGACATCGCGACCCGCGCACATTGCCTGCCGGTCGCCGAGTCGTACACGGCGCCGTAGCGGTCGCCGGCCGGCGCGAGCGCGGCACCATCGATCCAGTTGCCGATCGTGCGGATATCGTCGAGTGCGGTTGCTCTCTCAGCCATTGTCGTCCTGCCTTGCGTCGCCGGGTTCACAGTGTCCGCAGCGCGTCGCGCACGCGCGCCACGACTTCGTCGATCTCGGACTCGCTGATCATGAGCGGCGGCGAGAAGGCGAGCGTGTCGCCCGTCGTGCGGATGATGACGCCGTTGTCGAAGCAGTGGCGGAAGGCCTGCATCGCGCGGGCCGTCGGCCGGCCCTCGATCGGCGTGAGCTCGACGGCGCCGATGAGCCCGAAGTTGCGCACGTCGATCACGTGCGGCTCGTCCTTCAGCCCGTGCAACGCCTCCTCGAACGTCTGTTCCATCGCACGCGCCCGGGAGAACAGCTCTTCCTGCCGGTAGACGTCCAGCGTCGCGCAGCCCGCGGCCGCCGCCAGCGGATGCCCGGAATAGGTGTAGCCATGGAAGAACTCGATCGCCTCCTCGGGACCGGTCATGAACGTGTCGTAGACGTCGCGCTTCGCGAGTACCGCGCCCATGGGCACGGTGCCGCTCGTCAGCCCCTTCGCGAGCGTGATGAGATCGGGTGTGACGCCGAAGCGGCTCGCGGCGAAAGCGTCGCCCGTCCGCCCGAAGGCGGTGATCACCTCGTCGAAAATCAGCAATATGCCGTGCCGGTCGCAGATCTCGCGCAGGCGCGCGAGGTAGCCCTCCGGCGGCAGCAGCACGCCGGCGGAGCCCGCTATCGGCTCGACGATGACCGCCGCGATCGTGGAGGCATCGTGCAGGGCGACGAGGTTCTCGAGCTCATCGGCCAGATGGGCGCCCGTGGAAGGCAGCCCGCGCGAAAACGCGTTGTGCTCGAGGTCGTGCGTGTGCGGCAGGTGATCGACGCCGGACAGCATCGCGCCGAACATCTTGCGATTGGGCGAGATGCCGCCGACGGAAATGCCGCCGAAGCCGACCCCGTGGTAGCCGCGCGCGCGACCGATGAGGCGGGTCCGCGAGCCCTCCCCCCGCAGACGATGGTAGGCGAGCGCCATCTTCAGCGCCGTGTCCACGGCCTCGGAGCCGGAATTGACGAAGAACGCGTAGTCGATGCCGGCGGGCGCGATGCCGGTCAGACGGTTTGCGAACTCGAAGGCGATGGGATGACCGAGCTGGAACGCCATCGCGTAGTCGAGCGTCGCCGCCTGCTTCCGGATGGCGTCGACGATGGCGGGACGACAGTGCCCGGCGTTGCAGCACCAGAGTCCGGCCACCGCGTCCAGCAGCTTCCGGCCGTCGTGGGTCCAGCAGTACATGCCTTCCGCGCGCGTGATGAGCCGCGGGTTTTTCTTGAAGTACCGGTTCCCTGTGAAGGGCATCCAGTACGCCTCGAGGTCGGGAATGTCCTGCTGATGTGCCGTGTCGGCCATCGTGTATCTCCTTCTGT
>CAZTAE010000327.1:0-2781 GCA_964611535.1 uncultured Woeseiaceae bacterium | reverse complement strand
GTGGCGCTCAACGCCGGCGCCAACAACTCGGCGGCCAGCAGCTTCTTCCTGCCGCTGGACCGCATTGCGCGGGTGCTCGACCTGTTGCGGGAGGAACAGCCGGTGCTGCGCGGCGGGTTGCAGACGGTGTTCGAGCAACAGCCCTACGACGAGCTGCGGCGTCTCGGGCTGACGCCGGAGACCGAGGCGCTGGCACGCTCCGCCAACCCCCGGCAGACCGGCATGCTGACCGTGCAGGAGATCATTCCCGGCTCGCCCGCCGACGACAGGCTGGCCCCGGGCGACATCCTGGTCCGGCTGAACGGCGAGCTGATCACCGAGTTCGTGCCGATGGCGGGCATCCTCGACGACAGCGTCGGGGAAACGGTGACGGTCGAAGTGGAACGGGGCGGCGTCCGGGTGACCGAACAGTTGCCGGTGACCGACCTGCACGCGATTTCGCCGGCCGCCTATCTGGAGTTCGGGGATGCGGTGGTCAACAACCTGTCGTACCAGCAGGCGCGTCACTACAACCGGCCGATCACCGGTGTCTACGTGGCGAATGACGGCTATACGCTGTCGCGCTCCGCGATCCCGCGCGGCGCGGTGATCACCGCGGTCGGCGGCGAACCCGTCCAGGACATCCGCGGCTTTGAATATGCACTCGCGAAGCTTGCGGACGGGGACCGCACCACCTTCCGCTACACGACGATGGAAGACCCGCGGAACACGATCATGCGCTCGGTGCAGATGGACCGCACGTGGTTCCCGGCGCGCTATTGCATGCGCAACGACGAGATGGGCGTCTGGCCGTGCCGAAACATGATCGGCGGGCCGCAGACGTCGGAGATCATCACCGGCAGCACCGAGTTCCCCGAGTACGGCATCCGTCAGGTGGACGCCGTTGTGCCGTCGCTGGTCATGGTGAATTTCGACATGCCCTACCGGGTGTCGGGCGTCGCCGACCGGCACTACTACGGCACGGGCGTGATTGTCGACGAGGAGCGCGGGTTCGTGCTGATCGACCGGAACACGGTGCCCGTGGCCATGGGCGACGTCAGCATCACGTTCGCCGGCTCGCTGCAGATCGAGGGCAAGGTCGAGCTCGTGCATCCGCTGCACAACCTGGCCATCGTGTCCTACGATCCGGCGCGCATCGGCGATACGCCCGTGAAGGCGGCCACGTTCAAGCGCGAGCCGTTGAAGCCCGGTGACGGTGTCCGTGTTGTGGGCCTGAAGAGCGACCACCAGGTCATGCACCAGGCGAGCGTCGTGTCATCGGTGGATCCCCTCGTTCTGCCGCTGTCGCGGACGCTCAGGTTTCGCGACACGAATCTGGAGGGCATATCGCTGGTCAACGCGCCATCCGACGTGGACGGCGTGCTCGTGGACGAGCGCGGCCGCATTGCGGGAACGTGGTCGAGCTTCGCCTATCAGGCCAGCGGCGACGCCGGTCAGTTCAACCGCGGCATCAGCAGCGAGCTCATCGCCGAGTTCGTGGACATCGCGCGTTCCGGCCGGCCGATCTATTCGCTGGAGGCCGAGCTTGGCTATGCACCGCTGTTCGCTGCGCGCAAGCTCGGGCTCGACGACAGCTGGCTCGAGCGCCTGGAGAAACACGACCCGCGGGCGCGGCGGGCACTCAGCGTCAACCGGCTCGTCGCCGGTTCGCCTGCGGCGCAGGTGCTGCGCACCGGCGACATGCTGCTCGCGATCGACGGGAAGGTCGTGACGGACTTCCGCGAGATGGAACGGGCCATCCAGAAGCCGTCGGTGGCGGCGACCGTCTGGCGTGACGGCGAGGCGCGGGAACTGACCCTGGAGACGGTTGCGCTGGACGGCACCGGTATCGATCGTGCTGTTGCCTGGGCGGGTGCCTTGCTGCAGGAACCGCATCGCGCGCTGTCGGCGCAACGCGGCATCGAGCCGAACGGGGTCTATGTCGCCTATTTCAGTTACGGTTCGCCGGCGACCCGCTACGGACTGTGGGCGGGCCGGCGTATCGTCCGCGTGAACGACCAGGACACGCCGGACCTGCAGTCGTTCATCGACGCCGTTGCGGGTCAGGAGGATCGGGCGCCCGTGCGGTTGACGACGGTGACGTGGAACGGCTCGGTGGAGGTCATCACCCTGAAGCTGGACAACCAGTACTGGCCCCCGTACGAGATCCGGCGCACCACCGATGGCTGGCACCGCCATTCGATCGGCTGAGCGCGGCGGCAAGGTGACGGCAGCGCTGCAGCGCCTCGGGCTCGCGATCGTTCTCATCGGTCTCGCCGGCGCAGGTTACGCGCAGGCACTCTACAAGTACCGCGGCCCGGACGGCGAATGGGTCTTCACTGACCGCCGGCCGGCCGACGGCGAGGGCCTGGAGGTGCGGGAGCTGCCGACGGGGGAGGCCGGTCCCACGGTGGTCGTGTCCCACAGCTTTGCAGAGCCGGGGCTGGTCATGACGGCCGAGAGCACGTATCACGCGCCGGTCGAGCTGATACTCGGCCTCGATGAACTGAGTCAGCTGGAGCGGCCGGAGCGCGAACTGCGTTGGGTACTGCCGGCACAAAGCCGGAGCGAGCTCATGAGTCTTGCCGCGGCCGGCACCGGAGGGGCACCGACGATCGCCTACCGTTACACCTGGATTGCCGGCGAGCCGGGCAGCGAGCATCGGCCGGAGCGCGCTTACCGGGCGCCGTTCGCGATTGCCGCGAGCTACCGCATAACGCAGGCCTTTCCGGAGACAGTTACGCATACGAGCGCCGACAGCCGGCACGCCGTCGATTTCGACATGCCGGTCGGCACCGACAT
>CAZTAE010000326.1:0-2794 GCA_964611535.1 uncultured Woeseiaceae bacterium | reverse complement strand
TCGGCGGAGACGCGGTCGCCGTTCGCCAGGCCGCGGACTTCGCTGCCGCATTCCACGATCTCGCCGGAGAACTCGTGGCCGATGGCGAGCGGGACGGGGATGGTCTGCCGCGCCCAGTCGTCCCACTGGTAGATATGGATGTCCGTGCCGCAGATCGCCGCGCGCCGCACCTTGATGAGGACGTCGTTGTGCCCCGGCACGGGTTTGTCGATCTCCTCCATCCAGATGCCGGGCTCGGCCCTGGACTTGACGAGCGCGTTCATGGTCGTCATCGGCTTAACGGATCACGCCGAGCTCGCGCCCCGTCTCGGCAAAGGCATTCACCGCGTGCTCGAGATGCTCGCGGGTGAGGCCGGCCGACATCTGGGTGCGTATGCGCGCCTTCCCTTTGGGCACGACGGGGTAGGAAAAGCCGATGACGTAAACTCCGCGGCTGAGCAGCGACTCCGCCATGCGTGACGCGAGCTTCGCGTCGCCCAGCATGACCGGGATGATCGGGTGCTCTCCGGGGAGCAGGTCGAAGCCGAGCTCCTCCAGCCTCGCGCGGAACCAGGCCGCGTTCTCGTGCAGCCGCTTGCGCGGCCCGTCGTCTTCCCGGATGAGGTCGAGGACGGCGATCGAGGTCGCGACGATGGCGGGCGCCACCGAATTGGAGAAGAGGTACGGCCGGGAGCGCTGCCGGAGCCAGCCGACGATCTCCTTCCTCGCCGACGTGAAGCCGCCGGTGGCCCCGCCCAGCGCCTTGCCGAGCGTGCTGGTGATGATGTCGACGCGGCCCACGACGCCGCGGTACTCGTGGGTGCCGCGGCCGGATGCGCCCAGGAAGCCGGTCGCGTGCGCGTCGTCGATCATCGTCAGCGCGTCGTAGCGCTCCGCGAGGTCGCAGATGTCGGTCAGCCGGGCGATCGTGCCGTCCATCGAGAAGGCGCCGTCGGTGACGATGAGCCGTGTGCGGCTGTCGGCAGCGTCCTTCAGCTTCGCCTCCAGGGCGTTCATGTCGTTGTTGCGATAACGGTGCCGCTTCGCCTTGCAGAGCCGGATGCCGTCGATGATGCTGGCATGGTTGAGCTCGTCGCTGATGACGGCGTCGTGCTCGTCCAGCAGGGTCTCGAACAGTCCGCCGTTGGCGTCGAAGCAGGACGGGTAGAGGATGGTGTCCTCGGTGCCGAGGAACCCGGAGATCCGCTCTTCCAGCTGCCTGTGGATGGTCTGCGTGCCGCAGATGAAGCGGACGGAGGCCATGCCGTAGCCGAACTCGTCGAGCGCGCGATGCGCCGCGGCGATGAGTGCCGGATGGTTGGCGAGGCCGAGGTAGTTGTTCGCGCAGAGGTTCAGCACGGCGGCGCTGCCGCCGTCCTGCCGCACGTCGATCTCCGCCTGTTGCGGCCCGGCGATCAGCCGTTCCTGCTTGTACAGGCCCTCGTCTTTCAGGCCTTCGGTTCGGACGGCGAGATCGTCGAGGAACTGTCGGGGCACCGGGTCTTCTCCTGGGGCTCGCGCGCGATGCGGCGCGGATCGGGATTCGATTCGGGATGGTCGAAGTATATCAGGCGCCGCCCGACGGCCCATCGGACCGCCTGCCGCGCCGGGCAGCGCGTCCATGCGGAAACGGTGTGCAGGCACTATAATCGCCGTCCCTTGACGACACCCGAGCGCCGCCGAATGCGCCCCCTGACGACCGCCACCGCACAATGCCACGGCACGATCGAGCCGGTCGGCGGCGTCAGCCAGCGCTACCTGGCCGACGAGCGGACGCTGGTGCGGGAGCTCGCCGACCGCGCGGACGTCGACGACGCCCTCCGAAAGAAGGTACAGGCGACCGCCGAGTCGCTGGTATCCGCGGTGCGGCGAGACGCCAGGCCGGAGGGCGGCATCGATGCCTTCCTGCAGGAGTACGACCTGTCTTCGGAAGAGGGCGTGCTCCTGATGTGCATGGCGGAAGCGCTGCTCCGGATCCCGGATGCCGATACGGCGGACGAGCTGATCGCCGACAAGATCGCCTCGGCGCGCTGGCAGGACCACCTGGGCGAAAGCGATTCGCTTTTCGTCAACGCCTCGACGTGGGGGCTCATGCTCACGGGCCGGCTGCTGAAGCTGGACGAGGAGATGCGGCGCAATCCGGGGCGGGTCCTGAAGAAGGTGGCCGGCCGCGCAGGCGAGCCTGTCGTGCGGGCGGCGATGCGCCAGGCGATGCGCATCATGGCGCATCAGTTCGTGATGGGCAGGACTATCGACGAAGCGCTCGAGCGCTCGCGCGGCCGCAACGCGCGCGCCTACCGCCATTCCTTCGACATGCTCGGCGAAGCCGCGCTCACCGAGGCGGACGCGCGGCGCTATTTCGACGCCTATGCGGACGCCATCGCCCGCATCGGCCGCTCGACGGACATCGACGACGTCTTCGCGGCGCCGGGTATCTCCGTCAAGCTGTCGGCCCTGCATCCTCGCTATACCTGGACGCAGGCCGCGCGCGTGCTGGAGGAGCTCGTGCCGCGGCTCGCGGAGCTGGTCGCTGCTGCGCGCGAGGCGGGCATCGCGCTGACGGTCGACGCGGAAGAGGCCGACCGCCTGGAACTCTCTCTCGACGTCTTCCGGCGCGTCTACCGGGATCCGCGGCTCGCCGGCTATGAGGGCTTCGGGCTCGCGGTGCAGGCCTACCAGCGGCGCGCGACGGACGTCGTCCGCTTCCTTGACGAGCTCGCCGGCGAAGGCGGACGCCGCATCCCCGTGCGTCTGGTGAAGGGCGCCTACTGGGACACCGAGATCAAGCGGGCGCAGGAGCAGGGCCTGCCGGATT
>CAZTAE010000325.1:0-2799 GCA_964611535.1 uncultured Woeseiaceae bacterium | reverse complement strand
CCGATCCTGTCATCACGTTGTTTGAGTCTTTGAAAATCGAGCGTCGCGAGGACCGCGTCATAGAACGCCGCAGCGCACTCGATGTCTTCCACTGGAATCGAGACATGGTCGAGCATTCTCGCGCTCCTTACATATCGTCAGGCAGCACCTGCCTGGAGCCGCGGCATTGCGTCCCGGTCAAGATAGAAGCACATCTTGCCGCTTCGGACCGCATATACAGAGGCGGTTGCGAGCGAACAGCATTTGTCCCAAGCCTTCGGCGTTGCCCTTCAGTTCGCATTCTGCGCGCTCGAAATTGGCGTGTGCAGCGCAAAGTCGGATTCCAAGGTGCAGTTCGAATGCGTTCGCCTTGTTGAATCATCTCCTGCGCTAGATCGCACTTGACACCGGTCGACAGATGGTGGTGCCGTCAACATCAACCTTCCCTGCCGCGATGTCGGCGAGGGATCCCCTGATCGCTTGCCGAAGTCGGTCGCCCTCAAGCATGACGGCTGCGTCCAGACCGAGCTCACCGACGATCTGGTGGGCTACGACAGTGCCCAGTATGTAACCCGCCTTGTTTGGCATGCCGTCGGATCTTTCACCAGCATGGACGTACAGCCATTTTTCCGTAGTAGCCGCATCACGCGCATCCAGCACTTCGAATAGTTTCGCTGACAGCTCAGCCAGTTGCGGTTCGGCTTCTTCCCATATGGCTTCAATCGCCATTACATGCGCGATATCCGAATCAGGGTAGACATGCCGGCCTGCGCAGTTGGCCAGACCTTCGGACCAGACGTTGATCCACAGCGGAGCGTCGGATTCCGGGGGAAGGAACCGTCGCGCCCATTTCGTCATAAACGGATTCGTGCGCCAGTGATGCGCATGAAAAAGTTCGTGCACTATAGTCGCGCGCAGATCACGCGGCGTGCTCGGAAAAAGCTGCCTTTCCAGCACTGCGTTGGTATCTATTCCATACAGAATCGTTACTTCACCACCAAGCAACCTTACTTGCGCATTGGATCGCCCAAGATTGAGCGTCAGGTGCTGCGGCACCTGATAGACAATGTCGCCAAAACGGCGCGCTGCATCATCCGTTGATTCCATCACCTGCGAATGAATGAATCGATGATAATCCCGTATCGCATCGCGGTGCTCCAGGATGAGACTGGATATCTGATCGAAGTGTCCGTCCGAAAGTGATTCAGCGTCCACGAACGCCTTGTGTACCTCCGGGTCGCTATTTATAAAATATCGACGGTACGCATCGCGACGGTCGGTCGTGTTTACAGAGGTTTCGATTGCAGCCGCGAATTCAGTGAAATGCGTCATGTGATCGTGTATGTCCGCGGCATATTCCTCGGCGGTTAACGGCATGACGAACAGCGTCAACAGGCAGGTTAGCGAAAGGCGGCCGATAGATTGTTCACAGTTTGGCACGTGGTCTTCTCCCGCGAAAGATTCATGGCTTTGACGCACATATCCTGGGAAAGGTTTGAACCGTCTCTCGCCTCGGATATCTGGATTGTCACCTCTGAAGCCACACTTTGATCTCCGGGCCATCCGCACTATGCCCTTCGTCCACGGCCAGCCCAATTTCGAATAACCAAGCTGTTTGTGGGCCTGGCGTATTTCACCGGATCCAGGACTGATGATGCTTTGCGTCGCGGGTGCCGGCTTTCACACCATATCGTCAAAATTCACACGGATCTTTCGTTTGGTGTGATATGTGAAATCGTGTTGTCTCCATAGGAGCGGACGACCTCGGAGGTCACGATGTGGAACAGTGACGCCAACCGGTTACATTTTGAGCTTTGTCATGTAACCAGTCAAGAGTAGTATGGGGGTTATACGCGGCATCTTCCTGGTTCGTCTGGTGTCAGAGCCTGCCAGGCTGCACCGAGACTTTCGGTATAGAGCATTATTGCGCCGCATCATTAATTGAGCTGAATGCCGACTTGGCGGTTGAGCTGGACCAGGAACTGTCAAAAGTAAAGGATGATTTAACCTCCACTGGAAAAGTCAAAGAGTGCGCAATGAAACACACCTCGTGAACCTTGCTGTAAAGTCGCGTTGGCGTTTCAAGATTCACCTTCGTCCGGAAGGCAATCGTCGGTCGGAGAATCGCACTGATGAACCGCTCGAGCTAGCATTCTCTGGAGGTTCCGGCAGCAGGTGCTCGCCTAGCAAGTGCCAGGGGCGCTTTACGGGCGGAGGAATCAACCCGACGGCCGCTTCTGTCATTGCGAAATGCGGCAGCACGAGGAGGAGAAGCATATGGAACAGCGGATCAGTGTCATAACGCTCGGCGTCGCCGATCTCGATCGATCGCGGCGATTCTATGAGGAAGGTCTCGGGTGGCGCCGCAGCAATCAGAGTGATGAGATCGTGTTCTTTGAGGCAAACGGCCTGATCGTCGCCTTGTTTCCGTTGGATCAACTGGCCGCGGACGCTCAAGTGCCTTCCGTGGGAGAAGGCTTCCGGGGAGTAACCGTAGCGTATTGCACTCGGACGCAGGCCGAAGTCGCAGCGTTGCTGTCACAGGCGGAGAAGGCGGGCGCCCGGATCGTGAAGCCGGCCCAGGACGTATTCTGGGGCGGCTACTCCGGTTATTTTGCGGATCCCGATGGCCATCTATGGGAGATCGCGTGGAATCCTGACTGGACGCTCGATGGCGATGGCAATATCAAGATTGGGTAACCAAACCACGATTCACTCACAACAATGAGTCCGGAATACCCGGGGCGGTTCAAAGTGGCGAGCAATGGTAGCGGGGGCAGGATTCGAACCTGCGACCTTCGGGTTATGAGCCCGACGAGC
>CAZTAE010000324.1:0-2817 GCA_964611535.1 uncultured Woeseiaceae bacterium | reverse complement strand
CTCGTGAAACTGGCAAGTCTGAAGGAAGGCGGCCGCGACGGTACGCTCGTCGTGGTCAGTCGGGACCTGTCGCGCGCCGTGGCGGTGAGGGACATCGCGATGACGCTGCAGCAGGCGCTCGACGACTGGGCGCAGACGGCGCCGCTCCTCGAGGAGGTCGCGGATCACTTCGAGCAGGGGCCCATTGGCGGCGAGTTTGCCTTCGACTCCGCGGCGGTTGCCTCGCCGCTGCCGCGGGCGTACCACTGGGCGGACGGCAGCGCCTACGTCAATCACGTCGAGCTCGTGCGCAAGGCCCGGGGCGCCGAGCTGCCGGAGAGCTTCTGGCACGATCCCCTGGTCTACCAGGGCGGTTCGGACGACTTTCTCGGGCCACGCGACGACATCCCCGTCGCGAGCGAAGACTACGGCATCGACATGGAGGCCGAGACCGCAGTAATCACCGACGACGTAGCGATCGGGACGTCCGCGAGCGAGGCGGCGGACCACATCAAGCTGCTCATGCTCGTCAACGACGTGTCGCTCAGGAACCTGATACCGGGCGAGCTGGCAAAGGGATTCGGCTTCTACCAGTCCAAACCGTCGACGGCGTTTTCCCCGGTTGCCGTAACGCCCGACGAGCTGGATGACGTCTTTGCCGACGGCGTTCTCCACCTGCCGCTGCAGACCTGGTTGAACGGCGAGCTCCTGGGTGAACCCGACTGCGGCATCGACATGACCTTCAATTTCCATCAGCTCATCGAGCACGTGACGAAGACACGACGTCTGGGCGCCGGCTCGATCATCGGCTCGGGTACCATCTCCAACTACGACCGCTCGAAAGGCTCGAGCTGCCTCGCCGAGAAGCGCATGCTCGAGACGATCGAGCACGGCGAGCCGGTGACACCGTTCATGAAGTTCGGCGACGTCGTGCGCATCGAGATGCTGGACCGGCAGGGCCGCAGCATATTCGGTGCGATCGAACAGAAGGTGGCCAGGGCGTAAACTGAAGCCCCATGGTATCGGCAGGAGGCATCAGGTGACGCCGTCGGAGAAAAACCCGATCTACATGAGCGGGTTCGCGAACGAGTTTGCAACGGAGGCGATCCCGGACACCCTGCCGGTGGGCAGGAACTCGCCGCAGAAGGTCGCGCACGGGCTCTATGCGGAGAAATTCAGCGGTACCGCGTTCACCGCGCCGGCGGCGCACAACTACCGGAACTGGTACTACCGCATCCGTCCTTCTGTCGTCCACGGAGAATTCCGGCCCCTCGACCGGGGTCTCCTCCGGACGGGCCCGGTCGACGAGGCAGTCACGACGCCGAACCAGCTGCGCTGGGATCCGCTACCGGTGCCGGATGCGCCCACGGATTTCGTCGACAGCCTCGCGACGATCGCGGCGAACGGGGACGCACGCGCGCAGTACGGCATCGGCATCCATGTCTATCGCGCCAACCGCTCGATGCAGGGCCGCTACTTCTACGATGCCGACGGGGAACTCCTCCTCGTCCCGCAGGAAGGCAGCCTGCGCCTGCACAGCGAATGCGGGCTACTCGACGCCGGTCCGGGTCAGGTCGCGGTCGTACCCCGCGGCATGAAGTTTCGCGTGGAGCTCCTGGATGACGCGGCACGCGGCTACGTCTGCGAGAACTACGGCCGCAAGCTGGAGCTGCCCGAGCGGGGGCCGATCGGCAGCGACGGACTGGCCAACAGCCGTGATTTCGAAGCGCCGGTCGCCGCCTTCGAGGACCGGGAGGGCGACTTCGAGCTGGTCGCGAAGCTGGCCGGCAACCTGTTCAGCTGTGCTATCGGTCATTCGCCGCTGGACGTGGTCGCCTGGCACGGCAACCTGGCGCCGTACCGTTACGATCTGCGCCGCTTCAACACCATCGGATCGATCAGCTTCGATCACCCCGATCCTTCGATCTTTACGGTGCTGACGTCCCGGTCCGATACGCCGGGAACCGCCAACGTCGACTTCGTCGTCTTTCCGCCGCGCTGGCTGGTCATGGAGGACACCTTTCGTCCACCGTGGTACCACCGCAACGTCATGTCCGAGTACATGGGCCTGATCTACGGCGCCTATGACGCGAAGCCGGGCGGCGGCTTCGTCCCCGGCGGCGCCAGCCTGCACAACTGCATGTCCGCGCACGGGCCGGATCGCGAGGCTTTCGAAAAAGCCAGCGACGCGGCGCTGGCGCCGCAGAAGCTCGAGAATACGATGGCCTTCATGTTCGAATCGCGCTACCTGATCCAGCCCACGCGATTCGCGCTGGAATGCCCCGAGTTGCAAAGCGAATACCGGGAGTGCTGGCAGAGTCTGCCGAAGAAATTCCCCGGTTGACGGCGCGGCATGCCGAGGTCCTCCATCGCGCTCATTCTCCTCTCCGCACTGGTCGCGGTCGTGCTGTGGTTCCTGGCGACGGCGCTGGAGACCTGGCTCCGGATGCCGGAGCCGGCACCGACGGCGCCTCCCGGCGCGGTCGAGGAGCCGCCGGAGAGCGGCGGCGATCCCCTCGGCGCGGGTCCCGACGAATGCCAGGAGACGGAGGACCGGCTCGTGCAGATCGTCGATGAGTCCCGCCATTGCGCGAGCGACGACGATTGCACGCTGTTCGACTACGGCTACCCGATAGACTGCCTGACCTCGGTATCGAAGTCGCGCATCTCGCTTCTGCGGGAGGAATACCGGAAGTACGACGAGAGCTGCGAGTTCCGGGTGTTCTTCGATTGCCCGACGGAGCCCTACGTGCGGCTGCCGGTCTGTCGCAACAACCGCTGCGTCGTGGAGCTGGATTCGAGCCGCGGGCCGCCGGCGCCGCTGACGGGGCGCAGGCC
>CAZTAE010000323.1:0-2839 GCA_964611535.1 uncultured Woeseiaceae bacterium | reverse complement strand
GAGGCGGCCTTTCTCTCCGGCCTGCCGAGCCGCGTCTTCGGCATCATGACCAACGAAACGCTCGTCGCGGTGCCGCTGTTCGTCTTCATGGGAGTGACGCTCGAGCGCGCGAGGATCGCAGAGGACCTCCTCGAGACGCTCAGCGCGCTCTTCGGGCGACTGCGCGGGGGCCTCGGGATTTCGGTGACGCTGGTCGGCATGCTGCTCGCCGCGAGCACCGGCATCGTCGGGGCGACCGTCATCACGATGGGCCTCCTGTCGCTGCCGACCATGCTGAAGCGGGGCTACTCGCCGGAAGTGGCAAGCGGCACGATCTGTGCGTCCGGAACGCTGGGGCAGGTCATACCGCCGTCGATCGTGCTGGTCATGCTGGGGGACGTTGTCTCCTCCGCCTATCAGCAGGCGCAACTCATGCAGGGCAACTTCTCGCCGCGCACCGTCTCCGTCGGCGATTTGTTCGCGGGTGCGCTGATCCCGGGGCTGTTGCTGGTGGCGCTGTACGTCGCCTGGCTCGTCCTCGTCGCCGTGTTCCGGCCGCGCTCGATGCCGCCTCGCGAAGCGGACGGCGAGACGGTGACGCTCGCGCGGATGCTCGGGGCGCTGTTGCCGCCCCTCGTCCTGATCCTCGCGGTGCTCGGTTCCATCCTCGCCGGTTACGCGACGCCGACCGAGGCCGCCGGCGTAGGTGCGATCGGCGCGCTCGCCATCGCCCTGCAGCGCCGGGGGCTGACGCTCGAAAGGCTGCGCTCCGTGATGCGCGGCACGGTCAGCGTGAGCAGCATGGTGTTCCTGATCCTGATCGGCGCCTCCGTCTTCTCCCTGGTGTTCCGGGCCTACGGCGGCGACGACGCGGTTCGCCATCTCCTGACGTCGTTGCCGGGGGGCGTCGTCGGCGCCGTGGTCGTGGTCATGCTGCTCATGTTCCTGCTCGGCTTCGTGCTCGACTTCATCGAGATCGTGTTCGTGGTCGTGCCCATCGTCGCTCCGGTGCTGCTCGCGATGGGACTGGATCCCGTATGGCTCGGGGTGATGATCGCCGTCAATCTGCAGACGTCCTTCCTGACGCCACCTTTCGGTTTTGCGCTTTTCTACCTCAGGGGCGTGGCACCGCCCGAAGTGACCACCGGACACATCTACCGCGGCGTCATCCCCTTCGTCGGCCTGCAGTTGCTCGCGCTGCTGATCCTCGCGCTCGTTCCCGAGCTGACGACGTGGCTGCCCGAGAGGCTTTACGGACGCTGAGAGGAGAGCCCGGCGGCGGCCGAGGGGTCACTCCGGCAAGAGCGAGCCGATGTTCCGCGCGTCGAGGTACGCCTGCTCGCTGATCCGCTGGTTGGCGGCGGACTTCCTCAGGAAATCGTAGAAGGACTGCTCTATGCGCCGGGCCCATTCGTCGCGCTCGGACAGTTCGCCAACGATCTCGAGGCTCAGCTCGTGCAGGAGCCCCAGCACGTCGTCGGGCAGCGGACGTATGTCGACGTCGGGATCGGCGGCGAGCGTCTCGAGCGCGACGGCATTGCCGTAGGTGAACTCGGCCTGCATGTCGAGGTTGATCGCCTGGCAGGCCGTCGCGACGATCTCCTGCAGGTCCTCGGGCAGGCTCTCCCAGGCGCTTTTGTTCACGATGCACTCGAGCAGCGGCCCCGGTTCCTGCCAGCCGGGGTAGTAATAGTAGCGGGCGGCCTTGTGGAGACCGAGGGACAGGTCGTTGTAGGGCCCGACCCATTCCGCCGCGTCGATGGCGCCGGTCTGCAGCGACGTGAATATCTCGGACGCCGGCATGGTCACCTGCGTCACGCCGGCCCGCCGCATCACCTCGCCGCCGATGCCGGGGATGCGCATCTTCAGGCCGCGCAGATCGGCTACCGAGTTGATCTCCTTGTTGAACCAGCCGGCCATCTGCACGCCGGTCTGGCCGGCGGGGAACGGCACAAGGTTGTAGGCGGCGTACATCTCCTGCCAGAGCTCGAGGCCGCCGCCGTAATAGAGCCAGGCGTTCATCTCGTTGGCATTCTGACCGAAGGGAACGGCGGTGAAATACTGTGCGGCGGGCACCTTTCCGCGGTGATAGTAGGACGCGTCGTGTCCCATCTGGGCGGTACCGCGGCTCACGGCGTCGAACACCTCGAGCGCCGGGACGAGCTCGCCGCCCGCGTAGACGCGAATCTTCAGGCGGCCGGCGGAGGCGCGGTCGATGCGGCGGGCCAGGCGCTCGACGCCGGTGCCGAGGCCCGGCAGTCCCGGCGGCCAGGACGTGACCAGGTTCCAGCGGAAGGTCTCGCCGAAGCGGGAGGCCTCCTCGCCGGCAGGCCCCGCCTGCTCGCCGCAGGCGGTGACGCCGGCGGCGAACGCCAGTCCGCCGACGAACTGCCTGCGCTTCACCCCGTATTTGCTCATGTCCCGCCCCCTGAGAATCGGGCGGTAGTGTAAAGCGCGCACCGCGGGGCGCAAAGGACGGCCGAAACGGCGCGCAGGCGGCGAGGCAGCGCGAAAGACCTTCGGACCAGGCCGCGCAGGCGCCCTGGACGCTGCGCACCGCGACCATGCTCGGCCGTGAACGACGCAGGAAAATCCCCGGCCTGCCGGACAAGACGGACCCGCTGCCGCTCTGCACCCCACGGTGAAAGCTATTTCCCACACTGAAGCCCTGGATAGAGCAGGACGCGACCGGTGTTCCCACCTTCCTGTGTTCTTGCGCCTTGTGGACTTTCGTGGCACATCGAGCGAAAAAGGCAGTATGCTGTGGGAAAATGAGTCAGCGTGCGTCGAAACAAGCGGCAGACAGCTGAAAAGTGGGAATGGCTGGCGCGCCGCGAGTGGCCCCGGCCTTGCGACCGGG